>JACJNW010000011.1 GCA_014695195.1 Cyanobacteria bacterium FACHB-DQ100
TGCATCGTAAGACCTTGTGCTACTCGAAGTCAGTGGAGATGCTCAGTCATTCGATTCGCTTGTTACTGCACTACCTCAAATTTCGAGATGTGCCCATTCCAGTCTAATTCATCCTCTCATTCAGCAATGCCTGACATCCTCTCATACCAAATTGATTTTTGAGTGCTACAGATCTTGGAAGCCCCCTAAATCCCCCACGAGTGGGGGACTTCAAGCCAAATCTGTTTCGGATTCTCAAAGTCCCCCAGTATGGGGGATTTAGGGGGCGAAGGATCTGTCGTATCAACAAATTGATTCGGTATCACACCTATGCTAAATCGGCTCTATAGAAGCGCTGGCTTGATAAGAGCGTGGTGATCGCTTCTTGGCTTAAGGCTTTTGAGAGTAATCGTCCTTGACCAAATTTGTAGCCCAGCTCTCGGAGTCTTTCGAGTTGCTGCTGGGTTTCGATGCCTTCCGCGATCGTGTTCAGTTCCAACTGATTGCTCAAAGCCGCAATTGTTTCAACAATTTGACGATCGCGTTTGCCGGACTGAATCTGATGCACAAAGCAGCGATCGACCTTGAGATTATCAATTGGTAAACGATGGAGGTAGCTTAACGATGAGTATCCTGTGCCAAAATCATCAATACTAATTTGAATCCCTCGTTCTTTAATCTGGTCGAGCAACCGAATCGTAGACTCAGTATCCTCAATCAACATACTTTCAGTAATCTCTAAAGTCAGAGAATCGCCTTGCAGGCGGGTTTGATCAAGAACACGATCGATCTCTTTGAGCAGATCCGATCGGCGTAAATCCAGAGCCGAAAGATTTACGCTCATCTTCATTCCAGAAACTTCAGGAAAAGTTGACTGCCATCTAGCAAGCTGATCGCAAGCTGTCCGAAGTGCCCAATAGTCTAGCCGGGTAATCAGTCCTGTTTCTTCCGCAACTGCAATGAATTCTCCAGGGAGTTTCAAGCCCTGAGTCGGATGCTGCCAGCGAATCAGCGCTTCAAATCCAATCACACAGCCTGTATCCAGCGCAACAATCGGCTGATAGTGCAGCACAAATTCTTGATTGTCGATCGCTCGGCGCAGGTCGTTTTCTAAATCCAGATGCTTCAATGCTTGCGTGTGCATTGAAGCATTAAAGATTTCATACCGTCCCTTGCCATTGGTTTTTGCCCGATACATCGCAATATCAGCATCGCGCAATAGGTCAGAAGCTTCAGCATACGCTTTCGTGCCTAGCACAATACCGATGCTAGCTGAGGTATAGACCTCTCGTTCTTCAATCAGGAGCGGAGTCTGTAGCGTGAAGAAAATTCGCTCGGCGACGTGAATCGCTTCTTGCATGTCCTGAATCTCATCGAGCAAGATGACAAATTCATCCCCCCCTAATCGAGCGACTAGATCAATGCGGCGGACTGTTGTTTGCAATTTTTGGGAGATCGCAATTAGCAATTGGTCGCCTGCTAAATGCCCCAAGCTATCGTTAATCACCTTGAAGCGATCGAGATCCAGAAATAGCACAGCAAAGCAATGATCCTGTAAACATCCCGCTCGATTGATCGCAAGTTCTAACCGCTCTATTAACAAATGGCGATTGGGTAATCCCGTTAGTGCATCATGTAAAGCATCATGTTTGAGCTGACTTTGAACTTGAATACGCTCTGTGACATCGCGAGAGGTGGTCTGGAGCTGAACAATTTCCCCTTTCGCGTTCACAATCGGCTTTGTCAACGTCTCAAACCAGATGTAGTGACCCGATTTCTGACGAATTCGATAGGTCACGGGCAACGGTTTTCCACGCACTGCCGTGATGTGAGCTTGTTTGTGGATGTAATCGCGATCGTCAGGATGAAAAAATGAATAGGGATCTTTCCCCAACATTTCGTCATGTCGATACCCTAGAAGCCCTTCGCAAGACGGACTCACATAGCAGTATCTTCCCTGCAAGTCGTGAAGACAAACCAAATCGTTTATGTTCTCGGCTAATAACCGATAGCGGGTTTCGCTCTCTCGCAATGCTTCTTCCGCTAATTTGCGATCGCTAATATCAACAATCAATCCATCCCAAAGCACGTCGCCATTGGATTGTCGAGTGGGGCGTGCAACTCCCTGTAACCATTTCAATGTTCCCGCAGGAGTAATCACGCGATATTGACATTGCCAGGTTTGCAGGCTTTCGTAAGACACTGCAACAGAAGCGTGCAGTTGTTCTGCATCATCAGGATGCGTTAATCCCCACACAACCGTTGGATCTTGCAGTGCTGCATCAAATTCAAAGCCATAGACATCGCGAAAACCAGAACTAATGTAAGTGAATTGATCAGAACCATCGGGTCGGAGGCGATAACCATAGAGAATTCCAGGCACATTGTCTGCCATCTTTTGAAATCGGCTTTCACTTTCCCGAAGTGCAGTTTCTATGCGGCGGCGCTCTTCTAGTTCCTGTTGTACCTGCTGATAAAGATTGGCTTGCTGAATTGCAACTTCTAGCTGGTCTGCAACGGACTGAGCGAGTTCAAGCTGATCGTCTTGCCAGACGAGGGATTGTTGGGTTGTCGCGATCGTAAAACTACCCCAAATTCTTCCGTCAATCACCAAGGGAATCAGTAATCGTGCTCCGGGCAAGCATCGAACATTTTCCTGGTTAATCGAGTCCTCCAGACAGGATGTATCTTCAACTCGGACTTGCTGCAATTGCTTGAGTTGCTCTGCAAACGGATTTCCCGCATCGGCAATTTCTAACCCGATCATGGCTGGGGCGCTCGGATCATGATGAAATTCCGCAACATACTTCCAAATTTCTTGCTCTGGTAGGTACTGCACCACAAAGCAATCGAGATTTTTCAACAGCAGAGCCGTTTCTTTAGTGGCAGTCGCAAAAATGGTGTCTAAGTCTAACGAGTTACGGATTGCCTGAAATACTCGATTTAATGCCTGTTCGCGGAGGATTTTTTCTTGTAGTGCAGTAACGTCACGTCCCACCGATTGAATTTCGATCAGTTGTCCCTGCTGATCAAAAATCCCCAAATCTAGCCACTGCGTCCAGCCCGTTTGATCATTTGCACGAACGTCTTGATTAATACTTTCAAAGATCGGATGATTTGGGCTAAGCGTAGCAATCTTGCAATGAAGTTTTTCTAAGTCATGTTGGGGAACAAAGCTACTCCACTTTGTCCCAACAATTTGATCTAGAGTACGACCTAGCGCATGACAGAGCGCATCATTGGCAAAGGTAATCGTGGTATCTGGCAGCGATCGTAAAATTAAGTCTGTTTGCGCCTGTACTAACTGGCGGTAGCGGTATTCACTAACTAACAGCGTATTTTCCACGACCTGCTGCTCTAGTTCGCGGCGTTTGCGTTCAGCCTCGCTGCGCTTTCTCTCGCTGATATCTTGAAACGTTGCGATCGCGTACCTCACCTGTCCCTGCTGATCCAGCATCGGTGTCGCCCAAACTTCCAGAGGAATTACACGGTCAGCATGGTGAATTTCTATGTCATCCACCCAAACGACTTCGCCCTTTAATGCGCGATGACTGGGTAAAGCATCCACTGGGTAAAGCTGCTGAGTTCCTTGCTGATACAGTTGAAATGTTTCAGAGAGTCGTTCGGAATGCACTTGGGCTGCGTAATTCACCCCTAGCAATGAGCGTCCAGCCTGATTGATATAGACGACTTTCCCAACGGAATTATGCACAGTAATCCCGATCGGCGTAGCATCTAGAAACTGAATTAGACGAGGTTCGTCTCCGGATACGGTTGCGCCTGCAATCAGAGACTCGACTAAGAGCTTGACAGACTCTGGTGTTTTTTCCCAGTCCTCTGGCGAGACTTGCTCACAGGGGAAGGGTTGCTGTTTTGCCATCACCCCAGCACCTTAGATTTGATAAAGAGATTGATAAAGCGATTGTCTAAGAGTTTACCCGCCTCCCAGATCTATTCTTAGTTTTTGTTGATTGAAAAATAGCATGACTGTAGAGATGTGATCGATCGCGTCGCTACCAACAATTCCGCCATGATCGATTCTGTGCAACGTTCACCAATCAACGTTCATCAATCAAATGAGTATGACATTTAAGAGAGCTAAGAGAGCGCAGCTTTGCGTTTGAGGATGATCATTGTTTCGCCGACGATCGGAGGACGCGCTAGTAGAGATCCTTGAGCATCAGTAATTTCAAGTCTAGGCAAGTCGAAGGTCTGGGATCGTGCCCAGAGTTCGTTGGCAAATTGATCCTGCTGCTCTGCACTAAAGCGATACCAATCTTCGGAGACGCGCACCTTGATCTGGGCGCGATCGATTTGCGGTTCAACTCCCATTACCAAACCCCCAATGAACCGATCGCTAATTTCCATGATTTGAGATTGAATTGCGGCAACTTGTTTTTGTTCTGGGGTGAGTTCTGGTTCTGGAGGAGTTGAAATCGGTTCTGCGACTGGTTCAGGCTGGGGTGCTGCTTCGACCATTGGTTCTTCAACAACTGGTTCAGGAACAATTAGTTCAGGGGCTGGTTCAGAGATCGGTTCAATTGTCGAAGGTGCTACTGGCGCCTCGGCAACAGAGACTTCAGCAGGCTCAACCTCCTCTATAACTGGGACTTCAGCAGGTTCAATCACCTCTACCGGAGTCGAAACAATCTCAGGAGCCGCTTCGGGAGTAGTGAGATTGGTCGGGAATGGAGTCGGTTGAACTGGAGCCGTCACAGGTGGACGACTGGCAACTTGAACGGGTTGTGGAGGTTTCGAGGCAAAGAGTGAAGACGTGAACCAAAATAAAACGACGATCGCCCCTGCGACAATGCCGCTCAACGCTCGATCGCCCAGTTTTCCGTTCAGAGTTGCAGGCAGACGATCGCGAATCACGCTCAGCAATTTTCTCCAAATAGGCAAGAATCGTTCTACGGCGATCGTCAAGCCCGTCGCAATTTTCACCAGTAGTGGATTGAGTTCGTTAGCCGCTTCGACGCGATCGGCAGCGCTCTCTAGAATCCGGCTCGTCGATCGGAGTGTCCCGATCGTTCTCGTTTTCAGCGTCGTCAGGATCTTGCGGGCGGTGGCTTGAGAGTGTGGCAAACTGGACTGGGATTCTGTCGGTGAGTTTGTAGGGGAATTTGCGTCTGGGTGTGACATAGATGTGATCTCCTCGACAAATGAAATCCGTTAGCGTCCGGTAGAGTGAAAATCAGTTGAACTTTCAATCTATCATCTGTCGATCGCACTGTTGTTTAGAACTAGCCGATATGAGTCTAAAGCGTCGTCAACTTCTGGTTTTAGGAGGATTAGGTAGCCTCGGTCTCGTGGTTGCTGGAAAAACCTTGAGTCGTTCCCCTGAACCGTCTTCGAGCATGGCTCAAACCGTGTCTGAGCCGCCTAAGCCCTCTGCTAATGAACTGATGCTGCGCTTTGTTGCCGTGGCAGACTCAGGGGCAGGCGATCGCAACCAGTTTGCCTCAGCAGATGCGATGGCAGCCTATCACCGCAAAAATCCCTATTCGCTGGTCACTCTAGCAGGCGACAACATTTACGACAGTGGCGAAATGGAGCGGATTGGCGTTGCCTTTGAGCAACCTTACGCCCCGCTCCTGAAGCAAAATGTCCGCTTCCGCGCCTGCTTGGGAAATCATGACATCCGTACCGAAAACGGCGATCCGCAAGTTCGTTATGCCGGGTTCAACATGAACGGACGTTACTATACTTACCGCGAAAAAGATGTCCAGTTCTTTGTGCTCGATACTAACGGTAACGCCGATTGGAAAGACCAGATTGCTTGGCTCGATGCTGAGTTGGGGCGCAGTTCTGCACCCTGGAAAGTTGTTTATGGGCATCATCCGATTTATTCGTCGGGCGTGTACGGCACCGATCCAGTCATGATTCAGAGGTTTGCCCCGCTATTCAAGAAACATCAAGTCCAGCTTTATATCAATGGACATGAACATCATTACGAGAGATCGACCTCGATCGACGGCACAACCTATTTAGTGACCGGAATTGGTGGCGCACATTTACGCCGCGTTGGACGCTCGAAGACGACAGAGTACGCTGTGTCTCGCTATGGATTCAGCGCGATCGAAGTTTATCCCGATCGTCTCCAGATCGAAGGGATTGGCACAGATGGACTGGTGTTCGATCGTGGAATCGTCGCCAGAGCCGCCACCGTATGATCTCAAATCTCTAAATGGTTGCTGTAAGCCGTTCAGCCTCCACCCAGAATCGAGGGAGGATTGCTTTTCAGACTGTACTGTGAGTTGGGGAATACAACCCTCCCCAACTCACAGATCTTTAAACCTAACTCAGCACCCAATCTACCAGCAGCCTGACGCCGTAACCCGTTGCGCCTGCCCCGTTGTAGCCATTCTCTTTATCCGTCCAAACTGGGCCTGCCACATCTAGGTGCGCCCAAGGAGTCTCTTTGACATACTGCTTGAGAAACAGTGCTGCTGAAATTGCACCACCTGCCCGTGCTCCGGTGTTCTTCATGTCCGCAATGCCCGACTTCATACTTTCAAAGTATTTTTCTTCCATCGGCATTCGCCAAAGTTTTTCGCCCGATTGCTCACTCGCTTTCAGGAGTTGATCGGCAAGTTCATCGTTGGGACTCCACAAGCCCGCAATGTTATCGCCTAACGCAATCACGCAAGCTCCGGTAAGAGTCGCTAGATCGACGATCGCATCCACCCCTAATTTCTCTGTATAAACCAATGCATCCGCCAGCGTTAAGCGTCCCTCCGCATCGGTGTTATTGATTTCGATCGTCTTGCCGTTCGATGCCGTGAGAATATCTCCGGGGTGAATCGCCCGACCACTGATCATGTTTTCCGTCACTGCCGAGATAAAATGCACCTCGACATCGGGTTTCAGTTGCGCGATCGCTTTAACGGCTCCAAAGGTTGCACCCGCGCCCCCCATGTCGGTCTTCATCATTTCGATGCCGCTTCCCGCACCTTTGATATTCAAGCCACCGGAATCGAACGTGAGACCTTTACCAATGATCGCCACTTTCTTGCGCGGGGTTCCTTGCGGTTTGTAGGTGATGTGAATGAACTTCGGCGGCAGGTCAGACGCTTGAGCGACACCCAGAAAAGCTCCCATCCCCAGCTTTTCGCAATCTTCTTTTTCGAGAATTTGAATCTCTAAGCCGTGTTCATTCGCGATCGCCAGCGCGGTTTCTGCCATCGTGACCGGAGTGACGTAATTTGCTGGAGCCGCTACCAGTTCACGCGCTAGAAATACACCAGAGCAGATTTGACGCGCCTTTTCGATTGCCGCTTCTTGTCCGGCTAAACCAAGCAGCTCGATCGCGTCGATCTTGCCGTTTTCGTCGGGTTCTGACTTAAAGCGCACATCTTTGTAAAGCCCCAGTTCGATGCCTTCAACGATCGCTTGCGTGGTTGTCGCCGCATCATCGTTGCAGAGCGGCAAGCTCACACCGAGCGTTTTGCAGCGTTCGCGCTTGGCTAACTTGGCAACCGCAGCACCCGATCGTCGCAATGCCTCGCCATTGAACGCCTCTGGTTTACCCAATCCCACCAAGAGAAGTTTCCGAATCGGGCTGCCTGCGATTCGAGTCGATGCCGTACTGCCGGATTTCCCTTTGAACTCAGCATCTGCGATTAATTCTGCGATCGCACCGGATAATTTTTGGTCAAGCGCTGCCACATCGCTCGACAATTCTGCGCCTTCAAATAGCCCGATCGCTAGGCCATCACCTGACCATTCGAGTAGGGGAGTTCCCGTGACTGTTAAATTCATGCCAATCGCCCTTAAGAGTGGGTTCTAACGTCTGTTTTCCAGTATCGATCATAAAGTGGGGAGTCGGGAGTCGGGAGGGGGAAGCGATTTTCTGGGGTGTGGCGTTATTCCCTTTGCAAAAGATGATGTGGCTTTGCCCCTATCTCCGCACTCCTCGCTGAATTGATTGCTTCAGAATCATTAAAACTTTGCTATAACTGCTTACAGTTTGCGTCAAATTGCCCCTTCTTTCTGGATTTTCCAATGCGAAAGCCACTGTTTCAAGCGCGGAAGTTTTGGTTAGTGCTAGCAACTGGAGTTGGAGCGATCGGCATCGTGGCGGGTGCGCTGATCCCGATCGAAAAACTTCAGCAAGTCTCGCAAGTGCCCTCGAATGTTGTAAATTCGCTACAGTCTGTGACAGCTCCCGCATCGGGTGGCGTTGGAACTCCGAGCCGGTTAATTAGCCCATTGGTGGCAAAATCGGCGACGGAGCGAGCCGGGGCGCTCAAGCAGGCGACACAAAGCGCCAGTTCGACTTTAGAGCGCGATCGTGCTCGATATTTGTTGGCAACCGATTTGATTGCTCAAGGTCAAGGTGAAAAAGCACTAGAGCAACTGAAGGATCTAGAGAAAAGCTATCCAGTTTTAGCGGCGCAAATTGGGATGAAACGCGCCCAAGCGTATGAAGTTACAGGCAAGCAGAAAGAAGCGGCGCAGACCTTACAAGCGATCGTTAAACAGTTTCCGAAAGAACCCGCCACGGCAGAAGCACTCTTTACTTTAGGGCGCAAAAATTCCCAATATTGGGATCAAGCTTTAGCCCAATTTCCATCGCATCCAAGATCGATCGAGATCGCTAAAACTCGCCTCAAGCAAAATCCGAAGCAGCTTCCCTTACTGTTGATTGTTGCCAAATACGGCACAAGCAGCAATGGATACACTGAGCTACTGGATAAACTCGTTTCGCAGTATGGCACTCAGTTACAGCCACAGGACTGGGAAGCGATCGCATTCGGGTACTGGGAGAACCAAGTTTATGATAAAGGTGCGATCGCGTATGCTCGCGCTCCTCAAACTCCACTGACCGCATATCGATCGGCGCGAGGGCTGCATCTAAGCGGCAGACCCGGAGCCGTCGAACGCTATCGTCAAATGGTGCAGCAGTTTCCCAACTCTCCAGAGGCAGGGTTAGCGTTGACGCGATTAGCCGCATTAGCCGACACTCCCCCCACTGCGATCGCGTATCTTGATCAAGTGATTCAAAACTTTCCCGATCGTGCACCAGAGGCTTTAGTAGAAAAGTCGAAGCTGCTCGACAAGATGAACAGTGCGAAAACGGCTGCACAAATGCGGCAGTTGGTTCTGACTCAATATGCCAATTCGGAGGCTGCTGCTGAGATGCGCTGGGACTATGCTCAACGCAGCGCCAAAACTGGAAACCTCAAGCTTGCAAAACAGTGGGCAGAACCTGTGTTAACCCACAATCCCACCAGTGAGATTGCAGCAGAAGCGGGGTTTTGGGCAGGAAAATGGGCGCAACGAATCGGCAACAATGATCAAGCAGCAAAACTGTTTCAAAAAGTCCTGAGCGAACATTCAGAGTCCTATTACGCATGGCGATCGGCAGCGATGCTCGGTTGGAATGTGGGCGACTTTAACACGGTGCGATCAATGAATCCCCAAGTGCAAAAGCCGCTCGCTCGTCCAGAACTTCCAGCAGGTTCACCTGCCCTCAAGGAGCTCTATCAACTCGGTCAAGAGCGCGATGCTTGGTCACATTGGCAGATCGAATTTCAGAATCGGGTACAACCATCGATCGCAGAACAATTCACCGATGGCGTAATGCGGTTGGGCGTTGGGGAAAATCTCGATGGGCTTTATATGGTCGGGAGTTTGCGCGATCGTGAAAAACCGGAAGATAAAGCGAAGTATCAGGAGCTAAGAAAGCAGATCGGGTACTGGCAAGCGCTGTATCCGTTCCCTTACGTAGAAACGATCGAGAATTGGTCACAGCAGCGCCAACTTAATCCGATGTTGGTAACGGCTTTGATTCGACAAGAATCGCGCTTTGAACCAGACATCAAATCCAGCGTAGGAGCGGTTGGGCTGATGCAAGTGATGCCCGAAACAGGCGAATACATTGCCAACAATATTAAAGTTAAGCAGTTCAAACTCGCTGACCCTGAAACGAATATCAAGTTTGGAACCTGGTATCTAGACTATACACACTTGCAGTACGACAATAATTCGATGTTAGCAGTAGCTAGCTACAATGCCGGGCCCGGTGCAGTGGCAGGATGGGTAAGTAAAGCGAAATCACAAGATCCAGATGAATTTGTCGAAGCAATTCCCTATTCTGAAACGAGAGGATATGTGAAATCCGTGTTAGGCAACTATTGGAACTATCTGAGACTTTACAATCCAGAGATTTCTCAACGAGTCGCACAGGTGGCAAAAGATCATCCCAAAGGAAACTGACGTGCGCTCGCGGGTTTCTATCAGAATCTCCAGTCGCAACGATCGATACTGAGAACTTTCAAAAACACAAAAAACCTCCGACTTTAACATCGGAGGTTAAATCATCAGGGTGCATCTACCAATCACCGTATTCGAGTCTTCTAGAACTTATCCGGAGAAACCTGAGAATTGTTCAGCCCTTAAGGTGGTTCGCCGCCTGCTTGATCGGCTCAAGGAGATCGATCGACACCTTTAAGCTATTGAGCGATCGATATTCATCCGGCTTGCTATCCGCCGGAATGCCGTGAAAATCACTGCCCCCGCTCATCAACAATCCGTACTGAGCGCACATTTCTTTCAGCCGTTCTGCTTGCCAAAGTGTATGGCTTGGATGATAGACTTCCAGCCCCATCAATCCCGCTTCGACCAGTTGCGGTAGAACCTCTTTGACAGGTGCGCCTCGAAATAGAAACGGATGTGCCCAAATCGGAACTGCACCACACTCACGCAGCAATTGAATGCCTGCGATCGCGCTAAATTTCTCGTATTGCACAAAGGCGGGGCGATCGTCGGCTAAGAATCGATCGAAGGCTTCTCGCGTCGATTCCACATGACCCGCTCTCACCAGGGCAGAGGCAATATGCGGACGACCCGGAGCCATGCCTTCACCCATCGAGGGAAGCTCAATTTCATATCCCAGTGCTGCGAGTTTATCGATCATCTCTTGAGCACGGCGTTTTCGTCCTTCGAGGCGTTCGCTCAACGGGGGAACGAGACGATCGCGATCCGGATAAAAGCCCAAAATATGCAGAGAGCGATCGCGCCAAACGGTGCTTAATTCTAGACCGGGAACGATTTCGAGTTCGGGAGGAGCCGCCGCAATCGCTTCATCCCACCCGGAAACTGTATCGTGATCGGTAATCGCAAGCGCACGCACACCGGACTCGATCGCCATCCCTACGAGTTCGGTCGGACTCAGCATTCCGTCTGAGTAAGTTGTGTGACAATGTAGTTCTAACATACCTCTAATCTAGCGCACCCCAATGCCTGAAGGCCCTGAAATTCGCATCTCGGCTGACCAAATTGCAGCAGCACTGGTCGATCGACGAGTGACAGAAATCTTCTTTGCGTTTGAGCGATTAAAACCCTACGAATCTCAGTTGATCGGGCAGTGTGTAACGGCGGTGCGGACTCGCGGCAAAGGCATGGTGATTTGCTTTAGCAATCAGCTTTATCTCTACAGCCACAATCAGCTTTATGGTCGCTGGTATGTACGCCAACCTCATTCTTATCCACAAACAAATCGACAGTTACGGCTAGCTATTCACAATGCTCAGAAATCTGCATTGCTGTACAGTGCTTCTGAGATTGATGTATTACAACAATCCGAGTTAGCGACGCATCCATTCTTGAGTCGGATTGAATTAGATGTGTTAGACGAAGCAGTGACTGTCGAACAGGTTGAAGCAAGGTTTCGAGACAAGCGGTTTTATCGTAGACAGTTACCGATTTTATTGTTAGACCAGCATTTCCTGGGTGGATTGGGAAACTATCTTCGCAGTGAGATTCTATTTGTAGCGCGAGTGTATCCGGTGTTGCGATCGATCGATTGTTCTGACAATCAAATTCATGCACTAGCACAAGCTGTTCTAACTGTCACACAACAGTCTTATCAGACAAAGGGCATCACCAATGATTTAACCCTTGCAATGCAATTAAAAGCCCAAGGACAAAAGCGAAGTGACTATCGGCATTCTGTGTTTAATCGAGAGAATCGCCCCTGCTTTGTCTGTGGAACCTTGATTGTGAAAGAAATCCTTGCAGGACGGCCATTGTATTACTGTCCTCATTGCCAAGCAAAGATTGTCTCTTGATACCAAATTAATTTTTGAGTGCTACAGATCTTGGAAGCCCCCTAAATCCCCCATACTGGGGGACTTCAAGCCCAATCTGTTTCGGATTCTCAAAGTCCCCCAGTATGGGGGATTTAGGGGGCGAAGGATCTGTAGCATTAACAAATTGATTCGGTATGAGACGTTGCATTACCGCTCTATTCAATCAGCATCGAACTGGATATCAACGCAGCAAGAGGCTTTAGAAGTTAGTCGATCACTCACTGCGGACTCGAATTCCTTGAGCATTGCAATCCCGTAGCCACAGTTGAACCGCTTGCCCAATTACTCCGTCACGGCTTTCCCTGGGCGGAGTGATCGGCTGACTGGGGATAGTCGTACCAATTCGAGTAAACATCAGCGCTAGTTGCCAACCTTCTGGAGTGCGGGTGAGAAATAGCCAGTGAAATTGTTGCAGCTCGACTCCTTTACCGCTGACAAATTCACGTCCTAACGTTGTGATAAAGGCTTGTTTGAGTGTGGGATCAACGGGTCGATCGCTGTTAAGCGGTAACGGCTCAAATTCAGGTCGTCCGGCTAGCAGGACTGAGCTTCTCGGTGAACGAATGGTGCCAAGGCGCGATCGAGCAGCAATGCGATTGGCATATCCAGGCAGAGCCGGCAGCATTGCTTTTATCATTGGTTCAACTTCGGTCGGGCAGGCAACACGCGCCGCATGAGCCGGAGAAATTGGCAGGAGAGTGGCGATCGCAACACCAAGAGCAATAATTCGCTGCATCGTTATTCAGAGACTTTAGAAATAAAATGTCGATCGTAGTTTGAACCACGATCGACGAGAATCTGCATTGCAGAAGTTCCCAGAATTAGATTATCCCTGATCCTTTTCCGCGCTGGTCAGCATCCATCGTTAAAGCTCCTGCTTCATCTTGATTGATGTCGTGCAGTTCTTCAGCCCGCTCTGCCTTTGCCTCCTCTTCAGCTTGCCGCGCATCTCCCGGCACTTCGTAGTACATCTCTGGCTCAATGGCATAGTTGTTCAGCAAGCCTTCTTGATCAACGGTATACCCATCCGTCATTTTGATGCTGCCTTCATCCGTTTGATCATCAGTTGCTGCACTCGCTTCTCGTGCTTCGGTCGGTGTTGTTTTGAATTGCTCACCTTCGCGCTCCTTGCGGGCGGCTGTTTCGGCTGGAACAATTCCACGATCGTAGGTATCTCTGTTAACCCGATTAGATGAGTCGCTTGTATTGTTAACCATAAATCTTCTCCTTAATATCAAATGGTAGTTAAGACTACCAAGATTAAGAGGTAGACTACCAGGCTGCGCGAAACAGAAGAATCCTCCCCACGCTTGAAATAAACTGCTTCAAAGTCCGGCGGTCTCATCCACAAGGTCAACACCGCCAGGAGAAATCAGGGTATTTTGATATACGTCGCCATTAGGAGTCCGTAGAGCAATTTTCATCCTGCAAGTTCCTCACAAATTCGATCGAACGCCCCCACCGGATCATCCGCTGCCGTAATCGGTCGCCCAATCACCAAATACGTTGCGCCCGCCGCAATTGCCTGCTTCGGAGTCATTATTCGCTGCTGATCTCCCGCAGCCGCCCAAGTTGGACGCACCCCCGGACAAACCAGCACAAATTCATCACCGCAAACCTGCCGCAGTTGCGCGACTTCCTGCGGCGAACAAACTGCCCCTGATAACCCACTTTCTTTTGCCAAAAGCGCCATTTCTAACGCATATTCGGGCAGTTCGAGCGGAATCTTCAACTCAAACGCTAGCGATCGCGCCGATAAACTCGTTAACACCGTAATTGCAATCAACTTCGACGGCGTAGCCCCCTCTGGAGTATTTGACTCGATCGCTCGTTGCGCCTGCTCTAATGCGGTTTTCCCGGCAGTCGCATGAATCGTAATCAAATCCACACCAAATCGAGCCGCCGCCGCACAAGCGCCCGCAACCGTATTCGGAATGTCGTGGAACTTCAGATCAAGAAAAATCCGTTTCTGACGCTGCTTCAGAATCGTTAAAATGTTCGATCCACTGCTGACAAAGAGTTCTAAGCCGACTTTCCAAAAGGTAACTTGAGGCAGCTTATCGATGAGCGCGATCGCGGCTGCTTCCGACGGCACATCTAACGGAACAATGATGCGATCGTTCATGGCACAAACCGCACAAACTTACTTTTACCAAGCTGAAGCACTTTTCCGCTCAGCGCTTCTGGTGACTCAAACAAACGATCGACCTCACTCATTTTTTCACCGTCCAGTTTCACCGCTCCGCCTTGAATCTGTCGCCGCGCTTCGGAGCTGCTTTTACACAGACCCGCCGCACTCACGAGATAAAACAGTTTCGCCGGAAATTGCACCCCAGACAGCGAAAATTCTGGCACCGAATCGCTCTCGGTTCCCCCACCTTGAACCAGATTCAGCGCTGCGCTTTGCGCTTCAAGAGCGCGTTCTTTGCCGTGATAGTGGCTCACCACATCCAGCGCCAGAAGTTTTTGACGATCGCGAGGTTTCTCCGGCAGTTGATCGAGCGGTAAATCGGTCAGAAGCTCAAAATATTGCTCGATCGCGTTGTCTGGAACTTTCTCTAATTTCGAATACATACTGAGCGGATCTTCCGACAATCCGACATAGTTCCCCAGAGACTTAGACATTTTCTGAACGCCATCTAACCCCGGCAAAATCGGCATCAGCAATCCAAACTGCGGAGTCTGCCCAAAATGACGCTGCAAATCCCGTCCGACGGCGAGATTGAACTTCTGATCGGTTCCGCCGAGTTCGACATCGGCTTCTAGCGCCACCGAATCGTAGCCCTGCATCAACGGGTATAAAAATTCGTGCAGATAAATCGCGCTTCCTTGCTTGTAGCGCTCCGCAAAGCCTTCCTTCGCCAGCATTTGCCCGACCGTCATCGTTGCCAGCAATTCGAGAATCTTGCTCAAATCCAGCTTAGAGAGCCATTCCGAGTTGTAGCGTATCTCTAACCGCCCTGGGGTCTCAAAATCCAGAATCGGGCGCAACTGCTTTAGATAAGTTGCAGCATTTGCCTTCACCTCCTCTTCGGTCAATTGCTTCCGCACCTCGGATTTTCCTGTCGGATCGCCGATTCTCGCGGTAAAATCTCCAATCAATAGCACCGCTGTATGTCCAGCATCCTGAAACTGCCGCAACTTGCGGTAAATGGTACTATGACCCAAATGAATATCAGTTCCCGTCGGATCAATGCCAAACTTAATCCGCAATGGGCGGTTGCTCTTCTCCAAGCGCACCCGTAAATTTTCAGTCGGCTGAGCCGAATCTGGCTGATCCGGGAAAATCTCGGTCGTACCCCGAAACAGCCAGTCAAGAGAATGAGACATACTTTATACTTTTGAGAAAAATCAACAGTCTAAACAACGGCTTCTTATTTTGACCTAAATCGAATCCACACGACTAAACGATATTGCTCGATCGATTTGCTCCATTTGCCTGAGTCTCAATTATCCTACTAAAGTTGTTTCACCTCATCTCGGAAATTGTCTCAACGATTCAAGGTCTGACGGAATTTTCTTCCAATCTCTGAATCCTTTCTCATGCCCTACTTCTTTAACTGATTCTTTAACTGAAAGAGAGTTTGCCGTGTCGTCCAATACCCTTAGACAAAAGCAGCAGCAGCAACAACCCGAAACCACAAAGGAATTTTTCCAGTCGGTGGGCAAAGTGACGGGCGGAACGCTGCTGGCGATTACGATGCTGTCGAGTTCAGTCGTTGCAGGCGGTCTTGTCGGACTCGCGATTAGTTTTCGTAATTTGCCGGATGTACGATCGCTGCGTGCCTTTAAACCCAGCGAAACGACGCATATCTACGACATAAAAGGCAAAAAGCTCACCAGTATTCACGGTGAAGCAAACCGGGAAGTCGTGCCGCTCAACAGCATTTCTCCGCATCTCAAACGGGCAGTAATCGCGATCGAAGACAGCTATTTTTATTCGCATAGCGGCGTGAATGCAGGGGCGATCGCACGGGCAGGGGTAGCAAACTTCACATCCGGGCGCACCGTTGAGGGCGGTTCTACGGTGACGATGCAGCTTGTGAAGAACCTATTTCTGTCGCCGGAGCGTGCCCTGAGTCGAAAAGTTGCGGAAGCCGTCTTAGCGCTAAGAATCGAGCAGATTTTCAAAAAAGACCAGATTCTTGAGATGTATCTGAATCAGGTCTATTGGGGGCACAACACCTATGGAGCGCAGACCGCCGCCAGAAGCTATTTCAACAAAGATGCAGCCAGTCTGAATTTGGCAGAATCGGCAATGATGGCAGGGCTGATTCAATCGCCCGAAGCCCTCAGCCCCTTTGCGGACATGAAGGCGGCAAAAGCGCGTCAAGCCGATGTGCTGAATCGAATGCGAGAACTCGGTTGGATCACAGCATCTGAAGAAGCTGCTGCCCGCAAATATCCGATCAAGCTCGGAAAAATTACCTCGTTCCAGACCAGTCAAATGCCGTATGTCACCGATGCGGTGGTGCAAGAACTGACGCGCAAATTCGGGCGAGATGCAGTCCTCAAGGGCGGAATGCGGATTCAAACGACGATCGATTCTCGAATGCAGCGCATCGCTGAAGACACAGCACGTCGATCGCTTGCCTCGATCAATGCTCAAGGAGTCGGCGCGGATCAGATGTCGATCGTTGCGGTTGATCCCCGGACACAGTTTGTGAAAGCGATGGTCGGCGGTGTCAATGCAAAGAAGAGCCAGTTCAACCGCGCGATTCAAGCGTTGCGGCAACCGGGATCAGCGTTTAAGCCTTTTGTGTACTATGCGGCTTATGCGTCCGGCAAGTACGCGCCAGATTCCACCATCCTCGATGCGCCTGTGGGATATCCCGATGGCTATGATATGTACTACCCCCAGAACTACGATCGTAGCTTCGGGGGTGCCATGACCCTGAGACGCGCTCTAGAGCAATCTCGCAACGTTCCCGCCGTGAAGCTTGGGCAAGAAATCGGTCTTAATAAAATTGTCGAAATTTGTCGCAGCATTGGAATCAAAAGCCCGATTAACCCCGTGATTTCGCTGCCCTTGGGAGCCGTTGACCTGACTCCGCTAGAAATGGCAAGCTCTTACGCTGCCTTCGCAAATAACGGGTGGTACTCAGAAGCGACTTTAATTGCACAAGTGACCGATAGTAGCGGCAACGTCCTCCTAGATAACACGCCGAAACCGAGACTGGTGCTTGATCCCTGGGCATCTGCTGCAACCAACGATACGCTTCAAGGGGTGATCACACGCGGAACTGCCACTGCTGCGCAGATTGGTCGTCCCGCCGCAGGTAAAACCGGAACCACGTCATCCGAGCGTGATATCTGGTTTGTTGGCTATGTGCCTCAGCTTTCGACTGCCGTTTGGGTCGGGAATGATGACTATACAACTCTGGGAGGTGGGGCAACGGGAGGCACGTTTGTGGCTCCAATCTGGCGTGATTTCATGTCTCAAGCGCTGCAAGATGTCCCGGTTGAGCGCTTCCGTCCTCCGTCGGACTTCGATCGACCTTGAGAAGTCCGTTCGCGATCGTGGCAATCTCCTATCAATCGGTCTCGCTGTGTTCTAGTAGAACCATCCCAAAAAAGGGGCGCATCTCGCACCCCTCAGCCCTGAGTTCAAATCAATTTGATTAGCGCTGCGGTGTATACCATTGAATCAGGTTGTTGACTTGACCTGCTCGGCGTTGGGAGTTGAACAACTCAATGGCAGTCCGGTTGTTGTCCGCGTTCATTTTTTCAGCCGTCCGGTTGCTATCGAGCGTTGTAATGACTGATGCGGCAGCAGCGTTATTGGAATCGCAGTCTTTCACCTCACCGACAACGACGGTGGACGAACTGCGATCGCTAAACGAAGAATTGCTAGAGCGACTCGAATTTTGAGCGCTACTGTTGCGCCCGTAAGCGCTGGAGCGACTCGATTGACTTTGCTGGCTACTTTGTGAACCGCCCGAACCGCCAACGCTGACCAATCCAAATACGCTAACTGAGCCACCCCCACCCGCATTCTGATTTCTTCTGCTCGATTGGCTATTCGAGGCGTTACCCCAAGCGTTGTTGCTGTTAGAGCTTGAGGATTGCCGGGAAGAACTATTGCTTTGAATGTTGTTCTGTGTGTTGTTACCCAATCCAACATCCGCCGTGCTGCATTGAATTTTGTCTGCCAATTTGCCGAACAGAGCATCGTTTGCGCGAGCAGGCATCATTCCAGTAAACAGAGTCGAAGCGAGAACCAAAGCGCCAGAGAATTGAACGAGTTTCATAATCAGTTTCCTTGCTTGAGTGTGTGTTGTGAGGTGTTTCATCCTCTACACTCACTCAGTAGGAGGAACGATCGCGCTTTATGCAGCTTGCCAACAAAAAAGGTGAGAAAAATTTTTCCCACCTTGGTAAACGCCTTAAGCGATGCGCTTTTCGATGTATTGTCCGATCATTTGCTGTTCGCCAGCGCGGGAAATGATCGTTTGTCGAGTGCGGTATTTACTGCCAATCAGCTTAAGTTCTTCTTCAAACACCGAGCCTTTGTATTCGGTTCTGAGGCAGAGCGTATCAGGATTGGTGAAGTAGAAGCCTGCGGTGATGGGTTTCGTGGTTGCGAATCCGCGATCGCGGTACAAGACTGAGCCAATCACGCCAAATAACGTCGAGCCTTTCGATTCTGTCCGCCCGGAAACGGTGTTTTCGCTATCCCAGGTGACCGCTGCACCGCAGGTCATAGCGGTTTCGTCTTCGAGTCCATGCAGATGAGCCAGTTCGACCAGTTCGGGCGCTCCCTGCGGTAAAAAGCGAATCGTAATCATGCTGATCATTTCTTTCACTTCACCATCGGGCAAGGTGTAGTAGCGACGCTCCGAACGCCATTGCCCTTCGGATTGTTGAAAAAACGCTTCGATCAACTGATCATCCGCTGTGGAGGAAAGTACAGATACAGTCACAAACACTGCTCCTTCGAGAGAGTAAATAGTAGCTACAGCACTTATACGCTTTGATTCGGAAGCTTCATCACTTCCGTTAGATTTAATCAAGCCTAAATTTACAAATTTTAATATACTCAGAAATGGGTAGGTCAGCAATAGACCACGGATAGAGGAATCAGTCTGTCATGATGAAGACAAGCGTGTTGCGTGTGCAAGTTGATGCAAGTTCTAGAAGTTGAGCAATTACAAAAGACGTATCAAAGCGGCGGAAAGACGGTTGAAGCTGTAAGAAATGTCTCATTCAATATCGGTGCGGGTGAAGTCTTGGCGTTTCTGGGCGCAAACGGAGCAGGAAAAACAACCACGATCAAAATGATTGCGGGATTGATTCTGCCCGATCGCGGACAGGTCAAAATCGCTGGACGAGATCCGCATCGTCAATCGATCGCGCTTAAGTCGGTGGGAGCCGTTCTCGAAGGCAATCGAAATGTCTACTGGCGACTGACTCCAGAAGAGAATTTAGAGTATTTCGGGGTATTGCGGGGATTAAGCGGGTATGTGGCGCGTCAGAGAGCCAAGGCTTTACTAGAGCGATTTGAACTGATGCCGAAGCGAACAACGATCGTTCAAAATCTCTCACGCGGAATGCAGCAAAAGCTGGCGATCGCGGTTGCATTAATTCACGAACCGCAGTTACTTCTGCTGGATGAGCCGACTTTGGGGCTAGATGTAGAAGCGACTCAAACCGTGAAGCGCTTAGTGCGAGAGATTGCCGCAGAAGATCGAGCAATTTTATTAACCACACATCAGCTAGATATCGCTGAAGAATTGTCCGATCGCGTTGCAATTATCAAAGAAGGCGAAATTGTCGCACAAGAAAGAACCGAGACGCTCATTCAGCAGTTTTCTGGCGATTCATATCGAATTGAATTGGAGCAGGAACTAGACGACGATCGCATCAGTAAATTAAGCGCGATCGATGCGGTGATTGAAGGCAAAACGGTTTATGTTCGTCAAATTGAATTGCTGTATCACGCGTTGGAGATTTTGAAGCCGTTCTCGATCGTGCGGTTGGAAAAAGATCAAGCAAATTTGGTCGATGTGTTTCTGAAATTGGTAAATAAGTAAATGTTTGAGTTATTCGTTGCCCAGCTTAAGTGGAGCTGGATTCAGTATAAACGCTATGCCCATGAGCTTTTTGGTGGCATTGTTGCGTTGACCGTGACGTTTTACGGATTATTTCTCAGCGTTGGATATATTGCGGGGGGAAATGTTCGATTTGGCGATCGCTTAGATGCTGTAATCGTGGGATATATTCTGTGGTCGCTGATCATTTTTATTATGAATGGCATTAATGCAACTTTGCAGCGAGAAGCACAAGTTGGAACATTAGAGCAGCTATTCATCTCACCGTTCAAGGTTAGAAGAATTATTTTGCTAAGAGCCGTTTCTGATCTGGTTTTTCAATTAATTCTAATTGCGTTCGTACTACTAATTATCATGGCGCTGACTGGACGATGGCTGACATTTTCGCCCCTGTTGATTTTGCCATTGATCACTGTGATTCTCGGCGCATACGGTCTCGCGTTTGCGATCGGTAGTCTAACGCTGATTTTCAAAACCGTTCAACAAATTGCCGGAATTCTCAACTTCTCGCTTCTGTTTGTGTTGACCATTCCAACTGAGACTTGGACAGGAGTGCAGCGCTATTTGGGATATTTGATTCCGATGACAACGGGTGCAGGAGTCATTCGAGATTTGATGGCGCGGCAAGCGGGGTTAGATTGGGTTGCATTAGGAGCCGCGTTTTTGAATGGAGCAGTTTATTTCGCGATCGGTCTTCTTCTCTTTCGCTGGTCGGAGCGGGAAACTAAGCGGCGCGGTAAGTTGGGCGGGTATTAGGGATGTCGCGATCGTCTTGTCGATCGCTCCATTCAAACACATCAAGATCTGGATTTAAGCTTTAACGCTGCTCTGGGAACCACTTCTCATCTGTTTATTTCTCAGTTTTCGCAATCCAAACACGACTCCATTTGCAGCAATTCCCCAAATTGGAGTAAAACCAAAAGGAACAGGGGTTGCTGCTTGAGTTGTGCCATCCAACACTACATTGTCAAATCTGAGTGTTCCGGCTCCAGCAGTTGCGTTGTATCCATAGATTCTAAAGCTAACGGAAGTAGTCAAGTTCTGAAAGTCTGTTCCTGTAAAGGCAAGCGATAGTGGATAGAAAACGTCGCTCACTGGCAGGGAAAAGGTTGCTAAGACTGCTGCATAGTTGTCTCTGCTGGAGCGAACTTGAACTAATTGAGAACCCGTGGGCGAGCGCCGTCCATCGAAGGATAGTGTGTTGAAGTTCATGCTTCTGCCAGTGTTAGGCGCAATCTCGAAAGTAACGTACTTAGTTAAATTGACAGTTGGAGTTGTTTCCCAGCCATTGAAGTTGCGCGCTCGTCCCGGATTTCCTTCTACATATGTAGCGGTACCAAGACCACTTGAGTTAAAGCTACTAACCGTAACAGTAGGATCGTCGCTGGTACCAGTAGTAACGTCTCCTTCAAATGTATATCGAGCTAGGGTTAGAGCGTGAGCAGGCAAGGTTGTTGCTAGAGCGGTGCTTGAAAGGAGGAAAGTCGCGATCGCGGCGTTTTTCAGCATGAGCTAGTGCCTTTTATTACAGGCTGTGAAGAACCACTGCGATTATACTTACCACTCCAGAGTGAAGAGAGCTAAGATTTTTCTTCTGAGAATTAATTGCACAACCACTTTGCTGCTGAACTCAGCGCGACTACCAGCTTGAAAGCTGTCCGAAAGCAGTATGGGCGTTGTGTGCAACTTGATACACGACTTGATCAACATTAAAAGATTGCTGTCCCGGAACAAAGCGCCAGAGATAGCCAAAAACTTTGCGAATTTCGGAGAAAATCCGATCGCCCCCAATGCCAAAAAATTGCAGCGCAAACACGATCGCAGCAATCAATAACGCAGTCTTCAGCGTGGCTCTGATCACTCGAACCAGCCAGAGAAAAACCAGGACTGTGATGACGATCGAACCTGCAAGTAATAGAAGCTCCATTCCTCAATCGCTCAAATGATTGAATCTAATTACTTTAGCCCAAACGATGGAGATCCGATCGTCACCCCGCAATTACAACGGTGGCAACTCTTCGAGGATCATAAACCGGATGTGATTCAGGGCAAGATCGCCGATCGAAATATCCATCAAATCTCCTAGCGGCATCCCTTGAGACCTCAGCGATTCAAACGAAATCCCTTTACCAATTTCCGCATGATACCAGGGTAATCCCATAAAAAATCGAGTCGGGTACGGCCCTCGTTCAACAATATCATCGGGATTCGACTCCATCGGCAACCAACCATAACCGGGAATGTAAAATTCAATCCAAACGTGATTGTAGTCGGGTTCAAGCGGTACGTTCTGACGATCGGCAAACGACGGACATTTATATCGTCCTACAGTTCGACAGGCAATTCCATTCAATCGCGCCAATGCTAATAGCACACCAACGTACTCACCACAGGAACCAATTCCGCGTTCAAGAACAACATCAGGGGAATCAATGTGAGGTTTAATGCCGTAAGACAAGCGATCGTAAACATAATTGCGAATCTTCAGCATCTTACGAAGGATATTCGTTTCTGTCCCGATCGCTTCTCTTGCCGCTTGCTGAATCACAGGCGTATCCATTGCCAACTCATCATCGTCCACAAGATAACGATCGCGAAACTCTGCGCTCAAGTCGGGAGCGTTCTCGACAGCTTCAAAGTTGAATTGATACTTGATGCCTCGTACCTCTAATAGAGCTTTCCAGCCAAAGATATGCCGCTCCTGAGATTTGAGCGAATTGAATTTAAACACAGCAACTCGCTGCCCTTCCTGAACATCTTCGGTAAACGGAAGACCGATCGCTTCAACGCTGCGAATTTTTTGTCGATGCGTCTCTGCGGGTAATGCAATTCGCCATTCTAAATTCTGGATTTCTACTTCATCGAGCGGCAGTAATTCCTCAACATACGTCATTTCAATTAAATATCCATTCGATAGCGTATAGCGCTCATCGGGATAATAACGAAAATGAAGCGGATGAATAAAAGTACGATCGCGATACGTTAACTCTAAATTCGGATCAGCATTTGGATTGTCGCGAATATAAGCTTCTTCTCCTGCATAGGATACATATAGCGTTGACTGATCTGTATTGGAATCATTCAGAAAAGCGATCGCGGTTGGATTTTCAAACGGAGTCAGCAGACTAAACTGAAGCTCTCCGGTCGCACGATCGAGGCAGTACACCGTTTCTTCTGTACGATCGCACAGCCACAACTCTTCGCCCCGCACCGTTAAGTTGGTCACACCCACTCCAGGCAAGGGAAACTGCGTGATTTTGCGCTTTGTGTTGCGCTCGTAAATTAGGACATAGCCTAACTTCTGAGAAGTCACATAAATCGTAGATTCCCAAACGCCAACACCATCGATATCGTAAGGCAAGGTTGTAAACAGTTGCGGCTCAAATTGCTCAAACGTGCAAAAGTAAACGCTGTTGTCTTTGGTGAACCAGACTGTTTCTTCCCAGATAGCAAAGCCTTTTGCATCGATAAACTGGTCAGTGTGGCAAGAGTTGAGAACGATCGTGTTGTCATTTCGGGGATTAATTTGCAGTAAAAACCCCCGGATTGTATCTAGCGCCACGAATCGATCGCGCCAGACCGCTAACCCATAAAGCGCATACGTGCCGATTGGACGGATCGATCGCGGACGTATGCTGTCCGACGCAGGATGTGATTGGGGTGTAAAAGTGCCAGAGTCAAGCATTCAAAGAGTCAATCGCCATAGATGATACTCCTGATTCTATTAAAACTCTGGCAGGATGAATGTATCGCATCCAGCGATCGCGCTAAACCAAGCTGCGATCGCTCAAAATTTCATATCCGGTTTCTGTCACCAAAACCGTGTGCTCAAACTGCGCCGAGAGCGATCGATCCACAGTTACGGCTGTCCAGCGATCGGGCAAAATTCGCGTATTTTTTGATCCGGCGTTGACGATCGGCTCGATCGCCAACGTCATCCCCGCTTTCAATTTCACATTCGGCATCCGATAAGTTCTGAAATTAAACACAGAAGGTTCTTCATGTAGATTCCGTCCCACACCATGTCCGGTGAAGTCTTCCACAATCTTGAAGCCGTTCGACTCGACATAATCTTGGATTGCGCCTGCTAAATCGAGCAGGAATGCGCCCGCCCGGACTTGCTCAATCCCTTTGTAGAGGGCTTGCTCTGCTACGTGAATTAGTTTTGCCGCGTCTGGAGAAACCTGACCGACTGCGATCGTAATGCAAGAATCGCCGTGGAATCCTTCAAAGAATGCCCCCGTATCAACCTTGAGAACATCGCCCGTCCGAATCACCTTTTTCTTATTCGGAATCCCATGCACCACTTCTTGGTTAATGCTCGAACAAATCGAAGCCGGGAACCCGTGATAGCCCTTAAAGCTGGGAGTTGCGCCCATTTCGCGGATTCGTTTTTCTGCATGAACATCGAGATCCCAGGTTGTCATGCCAGGTTCGACCATTTCTGAGATTTCTTTCAAAACGGTTGCAACGATCCGCGAAGCTTGCCGCATGATTTCGATTTCTCGATCGGATTTGATTTCAATCCCGCGACGGTTTTTGGCAGGCTTGGGAGTCGGAAGAAGATTGCTCAGAATGTTCATGTCAGGGCGATCGCGCTATCAAAAGATGTTCTTTATTAAAGTAACGCAAACTAGGGCAACCATCGTGGATGCAAACCCCGGAAGGGCAACTCTTCTGGCTGAGTTTTGGCGCTGAGATCCCCTTTGAGCGGCAGCAGCCACAGTTTACTTCCTGATAAAGCCTGACTCACTTCAGATTTGGCGCGATCGTCTGCTTGCGTTTGATCAAAAATCAATGCCTTTCCGTCGGGAGCTAAATCAACCTGAATTTCTCGCTGGTTGGGTAACAACACTAACGGGCGTAGAGTCTGCTCCATTGGCTTTCCTTCCCGCGCTGCTTTGAGGTCGATCGCTGCAAGATAAGGCTGTTCTTGAAACGTATTGCCCGGAATCAAATTCGTTAACAAGCAATACAGCACCTGATTATTCGGATCAAAGTTGGCTCTGACAATCGAGCCTGAAATTTTGAGAATTTCCTTTTGTACCCCTTGCGAGACGAGGAACATCGATCGCGTGTAATCGGTGTTAAATTTCACCATCACTGCCGCCGTTCCATCCGGGGAGAAATTTAACACGGTGCCAAATTTTGGTAAGAAGTCGAGCGGTTGGGTTTGGTCTTGCTCAGCGTTGGGTTGTAGCGGCAAAATTGCGAGTCCTTGCCCTTGAGCCACCGCGATCGAACCGCCATCCGGTGTGATCAGAAAATCGCCGCCTGTTTGTTGATTGCTAATCGGTTTTGCGGGTTGACCGTCTCGCAGCAGCCAAGCGCCCGCATCGTTGGGATCGCGGCGACTGAGGCGCTGAACGACGACCGTTCGACCATCTTGAGATAAATCAAACTTGAGGTTCTGGTAGTCGCGATTGTCGAGAATTTGGGTAATTTGCCCAGGTTGGGTTGGAGAAGCAGAGGCGGTCGGAGCCGAGGGAGCACTCAGATCAGCCGGATCGTTAATTTGAATTCCAGTTGTGACCGTGAAAAGCTTTTGTTCTGCTAAGGATTGCGGGGGGTTGGTGCGCTCAACGGCGCTAAATAAAATTCTGTCGTTTTGCGGATAGGCTTTGAAATCCATGACCGCTAAGTTTTCCGGTGTGAGAATTTTTTTATCTTGCTGCGTTAAGTTGTAGAGAATCAGC
The DNA here is from genome assembly GCA_014695195.1 of Cyanobacteria bacterium FACHB-DQ100. Lineage (NCBI taxonomy): Bacteria > Bacillati > Cyanobacteriota > Cyanobacteria bacterium FACHB-DQ100. The sequence goes on from JACJNW010000011.1 coordinate 25,822, forward strand.
CGTCCTGCTTCATTGCCTTCGGCTCCGATAAACGCAAGGACGCGATCGCGGCTCTTGAATTTTGCCTGAAAGTCTCGCAAAATCCCGTTATTTGCACCCTCTTTACTAAAGCGATCGCGAGCATTCGTGAGTGAAACCGTAAATTCTGTGCCATACGGCGCAGGTTGATCGAGCGTGTACGCCATCCGTCGCCCAGCCCAGCTAATTCTTCCTCTCAAATCCGGCTGAATTTTGAGATTTTGCTCGACGCTAGGGTGATCCATCGGACGACTAAACGCCAGCAAAAAGGCGCGATCGTCGGCTCCGACCTGTTTTCCGTCCCAGTTAAACTCTCTGATTCTAGGAGCGCTACGATCGCCGCTGAGCAGCAAAACTCCGATCAGCACAATCAAAACGACCATTAACCCGATCGCAACCCGATCAAGCGGCTGCGGAAACTTGCGGAGCGATTCACGAGGCGTTTGCATAAGCGATGTAGATAGCTGTCCCTCAAGCAAGTCGGGGAGCAATTCAATCAAGAATAGCTTTGATTCTAGAGTATTGGGGTCAGGTGCGATCGACGCTTTAAATCCTTTAGAGGAGCAAGAATTTTGATCTCACTCCTCTAGAACCTATTGCAATCCCTATTGCAATCTAAGATTGCGGTGTTGTCGATTGAGGTGTCGTCGGTGTAGGCTGAGTGCGCTCAAATAAGCTTCTCGGAGCCGCACGACGAAATGCACCGCAATAGTGCATCGATAACACCGCCTTGTAAGCCCAATGATTCGGAGAAACATCAACGAACGGATTTGGCAGCGTTTCTGCGCGATCTTGAGTACAGGCTTGGTAAATCTGCTCGGTAGTGGGCTGTGGTGGAGTTTGAGCGTTAATCGACTGAGACGGAGCCGCAAGACTCACAGTCGGCACAGCGCTGAACACAACGCTTGCCGCAAGAATGGATTTCAGCATGAGGATGAGCGATGACAGATCTGCTCCCAGGATAGATCACCGATTCGCGAGTTGTGGCGGCTAGGGGCATTCCAGCGAGTCGCGGGTGCTGATTCCCGTTTTCGGATTCACGCCGCTTGCGGTTTTACACAGTTCAACGACCTGCGATCGATCCAACACGGCTTCGCTAAAATCTGCTCCGGTGATCTCTGCGCCCTTGAACACCGAGCCAATCATCATTGCAGAAGTTAGAACCGCATCCCGTAGATTTGCGCCCGATAAGTCAGTGAGATAAGCGATGCCATTATCAAAATCGGCTCCTTGCCAATTTGATTTGCTCAAGTCTGAACCGCTAAACACAGCACCGCGCAAATCTGCATCGCTAAAGTTGCTGCCTGAGAGTCGAGCATTGCTAAACTCGGCTCGAATCAGATTCTGTCCAGAATAATCTTTGGTAACGGCTTTAACATCATCGATCGCTCGAATCGCACCGGAACTCGCAGCATGAACCGTTTCTGGCAAGCCGATTAGCACCATGAGCGCCAAAATCAGCGCGAAAAAGACTCGCAACATTCGCATACGATCGTTCATCATTACTCGGCTTTACATTTCGTAATTCTATCAGGCGTGGTGATAAATAACGCTCAGCTATCGGATTTCAAGTAGTCGAGCAGTCGATCGCCCGAATCGGCTCGAACCAGTCCCACCGCAATATCGGGCAGTACCGTTAGACTCGGATAGACCAAATAGCGAGGCTCCCAGCGTGGTCGAAACTTCTCTTTGAATTGATGCAGTCCCTTGAAGTTGTAAAACTGGTTGAGATGCTCAAAAAAGTAGTGCAAGCCCTTCTCAACCCGCAAAGAATCAGAAGTCTCACCTACACCGGCTAGCGGCGATAAGCTGAAATTAAAGCTATCGTATCCCGCCTGCTGAAAGTGTTGCAGCAGCGAGGCAAATAAAAAGTCCATTGTGCCTTTTTCCGCATCATTGCGATGCCGCATCAGATCTACGGTGACTTCTTTGCGGTTGTAGCCAGAAAGCAGATTCGAGAAGGCAATGATTTTTGCGTGTGCATCGTAAACCACCGCGATATGACAACCGCTCAGGTACTCACGATCGAACCAGCCGATCGAGAACTGCTTTTCTGATCCCTGCTTCGATTGCAGCCATTCATCACTCACAGGTTTTAATCGCGTGATCAATCCATCATCGATCGGCGGTTCGTATACTTGCAGCCGATAACCTGCTTTCGTAAGTCTATTGATTGCAGTTCTAAAGTCTTGATTTGCTTTGCCTTTGAGATTGAACGTATGTAAATCAATGATTGCTTCTTCGCCGATTTGCGCCCAGCGATAGCCGAGAGTTTGATACAGCAACAAAGTACCCGGCAAAACTTCGTAGAACGTGGGAAACCAATCGTTTTGATTACAAAATTGCTGAAAAGAGACGATCGCTTCTTTCAAATCCTCTGGATGCCCGATCGGATCACCCAATGCGATCGCGGCTCGCCCTTTAGCAACATAAGCAATCACACTTCTACCCGACGGACTGAAAAAATAAGATTTATCTGGCAGCAACGACAACCGCGCCAGCGAAGTTTTACCAAATTCATCAATAATTTGCTGCGCTCTTTTACGGTCTTGCAGCGTCGCAGGATCACCTCGTAATAATACTGGACGCAACAGCATAAACAACGCATACGTTAACGTAGTCGTTCCAACTGCATAAATCGAATTCGCAAAGAATTCTGCATAACGTCGCCTCGGTTCTAGCCCAGCATTATCAGCAGTAAAGAACATGGCAAGCGTTTGCCACAGAGATTCTGAAAGACTGAAATTAATAGGCGCTCCGTTAATACTGAAGTAACCATCGAGAATATAAAATCCAATCGTGCCATACGCCATTGTGAACACAATCGCTGCAATTAAAACGCGAATGCCTTGAGCGATCGACGGTCGATCGGATTGTGCTGTGTAGGCTTTTCTCAGCACAAATAATTGAATTAATAGAACTGTTGCAAGAACACTTTCTTCAACGTCAAATCCTTTAATCAGATGACTGAAGATTGATATAAATAGCAATGCAACAGTAACATACCAGGCAACGCGCTTACGGCGTAATAAATTCGCTGCCAATGTCAGTAAAATGAATCCTGCCAGCGCTGCAAACAAATGTCCGCCAACCCGCACCGAGAATGGGAAAAAGTGCTTTAACCAAGCGGTTCGCTCTGGATAACTCGGCACGACCGCAGACCACAGATTGACGACCCCCATAATTCCCGTAAGCAGTGCGGCTGACCATACCCCGATGCGAGTTCTACGATCGAGGGTTTCTAGACGTTTCCGATTCCAGCCGAGTTTGGGAGGGAACTGCTGCATACACTCAAAAATGTCGATGTTTTTTCTGCTCTTGAACGTCACGGAACTGGCGACCGACAAAACTCAGAGAATCGGCTAGATGCGTTCTCCAATAATTCCAGCCGACATTTTGCCCGACAATGCCGTGACCACCAGGAAATACATAGAATTCGTTATAAATTCCTAAGCGATCTAAGACCGTGTGAAAATCACGGGTGGCATCTAAGTATTTTTCATCTGCCTCACCCGCATCTAAATAAGCTCGGATACGCTTGCGATCGATGATCGGAATTTGTTCAGCAAACACTTGCGGACTGTTCTGAACGCCGCTGTTATCCATGAAATATCCCGTGTGACTGAAGAAGATCGTAAATCGCGCTAAATGCCGCAGTCCGATATTAAACGCACCCCAACCGCCCGAAGACAATCCGCCCATTGCCCAATAGTGTGAGTCTTCGATCGTGCGAAACTGCTGCTTGACTTCTTGCACTAAGTCCACGCCAATGTAAGTTCCAATTTTTCCATTCTCACCATCGTAGTAATCCGTATCCCAAAAGGGACTGGTGCCGCGATTGTCGTTGCCATCTGGCATGATGATCAGCGAGGCAGGAAGCTTTTGATCGCGGTATAGATTCTTTACTGTCGTTGTAATTGCCGCTTTTTCGTAATAGTCCCGCTCATCCCCATGTCCGCCGTGCAGCAAAAAGATGACCGGATAGCGTTGTTCACGATGTTTTTCGTATCCAGGCGGCAGAAGTATGCCGTATCGCCGCTGTTGTCCCAGAGCTTCGCTGTAGAAGCTTTTAACCTGGAAATTAATTCCCGCAACTTCTTCAACGGGTGGCGTGTCGAGTTGCGGTGCGCCCAAGACAAAAACATACCAATATCCACCCGCCGCGATCGCACTCAAGACGATCGCGCTAAGAATTAACGCGGATGTGCGGAGACGCTTTGATTTCGGCTTCAACGTAAGTGGCATTGTAAACGAGCCATTGTAAACGAACCATTGCCCCAGCAATGGCAACTCTAAACTTAACCATCCAGCAGCCTGTTTTAAATCGCTTCTGGTCAGCATTTCTAGAATACGGAGGTTAATCGTAACAGCTTTCTGGATGAGTGAAGAGCAAATTTGAATGATTGCGCTATAACTCACAGTAATGTGATTGGAAGAGACAAATGTGTGCTGCAACTTACCGGGAACGAGCCGATGCAGGAATGGCAACGCTGCAAACGTTTTATAATACGGCAACTGGATTGTGGAATACGACAGGCTGGTGGAATAGTGCCAATGTTTTAGAAACCACGATCGATTACTTGACCTTCACCGATTCGCTCACGTACCGAACCAATATTTTCAATACGTTTGAGAAAAATAAACGTAACAATTTCTTAAACGAATTTTACGACGATGAGGGATGGTGGGCGTTGACCTGGATTAAAGCCTTTGATCTCACCGGCGAAACCCGGTATTTGGACATGTCGAGGATTATTTTTAACGACATGGCGAAAGGGTGGGATAACACTTGTGGAGGTGGAATCTGGTGGAACAAAGAACATAAGTATAAAAACGCGATCGCGAATGAGTTATTTCTGGCGATCGCAGCGCGATTGTTTCTCAGAACGCGGGATCAGCGCTATCTCGACTGGGCAAATCGCACCTGGAACTGGTTCCGCAGAACCGGAATGATCAATCAAAACAATTTGATCAATGACGGGCTGAATGCTCAGTGTAAAAACAATGGTCAGCCCACCTGGACATACAATCAAGGCGTAATTTTGGGAGCGCTGATTGATCTCTCGAAATGCACCAACGATCGATCCCTATTAACGGTCGCACAATCGATCGCAGATGCCGCAACAAAAGCACTCGCCCCCAACGGCGTGTTGCGCGAACCGTGTGAACCCAACTGCGGATTGGATGGGCCGCAATTCAAGGGAATTTTTATCCGTAACCTATCGGATCTCTATCGCAGCGTAAATAAAATCTCGTACCGTGATTTCATTCTCCGCAACGCCGATTCGATCTGGGAAGAATGCCGCAATTCTAAGAATCAGTTTGGGTTATGTTGGGCGCAGCAGTTTGATCAAGCCGATGCTGCCCGCCAAAGTGCTGCGGTAGACGCGCTCAATGCCTCGATCGTCGCCAGTCGAACGCCACTCATCCTGCAAGCCGAAACTTCAGTTCTGCATAACTTAACGATCGAAGCCGTTCACTCAGGTTATGAAGGTGCAGGCTACATTGCAGGCTGGAACCGGGACGGGCAGTGGGTGGACTTTAATTTCACCTTGCCAAACGCCGGACGATTTGATTTAGTTCTGCGCTATGCGGCAGCCGCAGGAAATGCGATTCGATTCATTTTTGTCAATGGTCGGGCACTTGTGAATGCTCATGTGTTTCCTGGAACCGGAAATTGGACAACCTGGAACACGGCAACGATTCCAAATGTTGCACTAAAAACTGGAAACAATACAGTTTCTATCATTTTTAATCAATCGAAGGGAAGTCGAAACTGGCTGAATCTCGATCAGCTTATCATTCGTTAATTTGGTTCCTTAGAGTAACTTGCGATTCGATCCACGAGGTTAGACCCTTGAAACTTAGACATCGACGCTCCCGGCGCATCAACATCCACATCGAAGACGGACGCTTTCAGGTTGTGGGCATGAACGCTTGGTATTCTTACTGGCGTGATCCTTACCACCTAGTTCTCACAGTTCCTTGGCAGGGATTTATCAGCATCATCTCTGCCACTTACATTGGCATTAACGTCGTATTTGCGTTGCTGTACTTACTTGGTGGAGATTGTATTGCCAATGCTACACCGGGATCGTTTTGGGATCATTTCTTTTTTAGTGTTCAAACCTTTGCGTCGATCGGGTACGGGGCAATGTACCCGAAAACGTTTTACGCGCTTTCGGTGATGACGCTCGAAGCGATCGCGGGACTATTCGCGATCGCGATTCTTACAGGACTGTCATTTGCCAGGTTTTCTCGTCCGACTGCCCGCGTTGCCTTTAGTCAGGTCGCCACGATCGCACCGCATGACGGCATTCCAATGCTCTGCTTTCGTGCCGCCAATCAGCGCCGCAACCAGATCTTAGAAGCACAAATGCGCGTTTATTTGCTGCGAGACGAAGTGACCCTAGAAGGAAACTACATTCGCCGCATTCACGATCTCGCGCTGGTTCGCAGCCAGACTCCAACCTTCGCGCTCACTTGGCTCGTCATGCACCCGATCGACGAAAATAGCCCGCTCTACGGCATGACTCCGGAGTCGCTCGTTAAAACACACTGCATGATTCAAGTGATGCTAAGTGGTCTCGATGAAACGGTGTCACAAGTGCTCAACGATCGGCACATCTACGTGCCACAGGAAATTCTGTGGAATCATCGCTTCATCGATTTGGTACATCGAACACCAGAAGGACACCGCTTTATTGATTACAAAACTTTTCACGACACAGAGCCGATCACTCCGACTCAGGTCTAGACGACTCGATCGAACCCCGACTTGACCGTTTTCGACGACAGTACAAAGCTTATGAACTTTTGCGGCAGGCTTTGCCAGAGACTTGAGAGAGCCACAGTGCTCGATCGCCTCATGCTCAATCTCCTGCGACCTCACCTGTTCCAGGCACATTGCAATGCTCAATTGCCGCGAATTCCCGATTGAACCCGCCATAGGCTGGCATACAGTCCATTCAGTTCAAGCAGAGCTTCGTGAGTGCCTTGCTCGACGATGCGCCCGTGTTCCATCACATAAATGCAGTGTGCTTGTCGAATGGTGGAAAGACGGTGCGCGATCGCGATTGTGGTGCGATGTTGGGTGATGGTTTCGAGCGATCGCTGAATTGCGGCTTCAGTTTCGTTATCGACCGCAGACGTGGCTTCATCGAGGATCAAGATGGGTGGATCTTTGAGAATGGCACGAGCGATCGCCAGTCGTTGTCGTTGTCCGCCAGAGAGTTTCTGACCGCGTTCTCCGACGATCGTGTCATAGCCCTGCGGTAATTGCTCAATGAATTCGTGTGCTTCTGCAAGTTTGGCGGCTTGAACAATCTCTGCACAATTGGCATCAAAACTGCCGTAAGCAATGTTTTCTGCAACAGTTCCGTGAAACAGAAAAACTTCTTGACTCACCCAACCGATGCAGCGCCGCAGATCCCGTAGCTGTAATTCTCGAATATCAACGCCATCGATTAGAATTTGTCCTTGCTGAATTTCGTAAAATCTCAGCAGCAATTTTACTAGCGTACTTTTGCCTGAGCCTGTTGCACCGACGATTCCGATCGTTTGTCCGGCAGGAATATGCAACGAAAGATCTTTCAGGGCAGCCGTGCGATCCGCATATGCAAAAGTAATGTTCTGAATTTCCACATTGCCTTTCACTTGATGGGTTGGGAACGGTCGATCGCCTGTGGGAATTGCGATCGGTGTATCTAACAAATTCATCACACGATTGATTGATGCCATTGCACGTTGGTACTGATCCAACGTTTGTCCCAAAGTTGTGAAGGGCCACAGCAATCGCTGAATGATAAACACCATAAAGCCGTAAGTCCCGACCGAAAGCTCACCATTTGCGGCTTTAAGTCCACCCAAAAACAGGGTTGCCGTAAATCCGATCAGAATCACAAATCGAATCAAAGGAACGAATGCGGCAGAAAGCTCGATCGCTTTTCGATTGCTATTCCGGTAAGCGTTACTTTCAGAGCCAACGCGATCGAGTTCGTAATCTTCAGCCGTAAAGCTCTTAATCGTCGCAATTCCCGATAAGTTATTCGCCAATCTCGCGCTAATCAATCCCGATTTCTGTCTCACATCTGCATATCGGGGTGCTAATCGTTTCTGAAATACGATCGATCCCCATAAAATGAATGGAATCGGCAACATTGCAAGCCACGATACTGAAGGCGCAAATGCAATAAAAGTTCCACCCACTAACAATACAGTCGTGAAAAACTGCAAAAGCTGATTTACACCACTATCAAGAAATCTTTCAAGCTGATTGATATCATCATTGAGAATCGCAAGAAGATTACCTGTAGTTTCGGTTTCAAAAAAGCCAAGCTCTAATTCTTGTAAATGCTGGTAAGCATCCAATCGCAAATCATGCTGCATGGTTTGGGCAAGATTTCGCCATTTGCGATCGTACAAGTATTCAAACAGCGATTCTAATCCCCAAATCAACAGTGTTAGGAATGAGATAAACGTAAGCTGACCAATGAGATCGGTAATTCCAAGTGCAGCAATCCAAGAGCGATCGCGGCTCACCACAATATCGACCGCAATCCCAATTAGGTAAGGCGGAGCCAGATCAAACACTTTGTTAAGAATCGAATAAACGCTGGCTCGAATCGCTTCGGAACGGTAAATGCGATCGTAGTTAAACAGCCGTTGCAGTGGGTGAGCCTTGGCAGATGTCATAGTCAGGAGATCCAAGTAATCTCACTATGCTACAACTTGTGGTTTTATTTTGCAGCGATCAAATTCTGTAGCTCAGCAGTATAGATTATGAATTTAACTGTGTATTGGTTGGCTAAGTGTATTGTCGAGTTTTTCCGCGATCGCACTCACCCATTTCTCATCTTGCCGCGTGTAGCTCCGTGGCGCATTTGCCCCCAAAATCAAAACGCCTTCTTTACCGATCGGCTGACAAATCACACCTTGAGTATTTTCGGGCAGATAGCTGAATTCAATTTTTCCTGGATAAACATTCAGCGCGACGAGATAAATTGGTTTTTGCTTGTCCAAAACGCGCTGTAAAATTGCACCTGGTTTTACTTCTTTGTTGGGGCTGAGAATGCCGCGACGTAAAAGAACTTTACCGCGATAGAAGACAATGAGCGATCGCGTCACCGTATTCGTCAGCAAAATATGAGAAGCCCAAGCTAGCTCAGTTTTCACCGCATCCGGTAATTCTGCATCGAGTTCAAAGCCTTCCTCTCCAATAAGTTCCACACTGTCCGGAGTGCGAGGTTGAATTTGCTGCCAGATTAAGCCCGTCAGAATCAGAATCGCACTCAAAATTACGCCCAGCGCATCCGATCGCGCTTGAGAATCGGTGAGCGCAGGGGTAAGAATACGATTGGTGAACAACAAACTTCCACCGAGAGCGCCAACAACGATCGGTAAAAGGCGTAAAATTCGATTCGGATCAGGCTTTGCCATTGCTCAAAGTTTCGTTCCAGGTTTCGCAGTATTCTTTTAGCCTACCTTACGGGAGGATGCGGTTTGCTAGATCTAATCAGTGCTGGATTGGTTTCAGGGTGGTTAAAGCTTGCAGGGTTGCCTGCTTCGTTTGACCCAAGTGAAATATTCGCTCAAACAACGATCCAATCTCCATTTTGGCAAGCTAGCGATCGAACCGCAGAGAAAGTCGTCAATGACTATCTGAAACTTCTCAGCAGTAAAGGGTTAAAACCAACTGAACAAGGAATTTGGCTACAGTCGGGATCTCATTTACTATTGAGCAATCAGGGGACAACTCCGGTTCCTGCGGCATCGATTACCAAAGTTGCAACATCCTTAGCAGCCTTGCAAACTTGGTCAGCAGATCACCAGTTTGAAACATTGATTAGCTCAACAGGTGCGATCGAAAACGGTACACTTCAAGGCGATCTCATCGTTCAGGGTGGCGGCGATCCATTGTTCTTGTGGGAAGATGCGATCGCGCTTGGAAATGCTCTGCGTCAGTTGGGTATCACTCGCATTTCAGGCAATTTGATTGTTACCGGAAGCTTTATGATGAGCTTTCGCGACGATGCTGTTAAGTCCGGTGAACTGTTGAAAAAAGCATTCAATGCTAAAACTTGGGATGAGGACATTCGCGATGAGTTCGGAGAAATGCCGAAAGAAATGATCCGCCCAATGATCGAAATAAAAGGGAAGGTGCAGACTGGATCAGCCCCTCCAAAACAGATTTTATTGATGAAGTATCGATCGCTTCCGTTGGTTCATCTAATCAAATACCTCAATGTTCACAGCCAGAATGAGATGTCGCAACTGCTAGCAAACAATCTAGGGGGTGTGAACGCTGTGATTCAGAAAGCCTCAACTGCCGCGAACATTTCACCTGATGAAGTTCGATTAATCAATGGATCTGGACTCGGAATGGAGAATCAGGTTTCACCTCATGCGGCTTGTGCAATGTTTGCGGCAATCGATCGCATCATGCACCCGTTGAATCTATCGATCGCGGATTTCTTTCCTGCATCTAGCATTGATCGTGAGGGAACATTAGAAGATCGATCGATGCCAGCACGATCAGTGGTTAAAACTGGAACGCTCAATCAAGTGAGTGCTTTAGCGGGTGTATTGCCAACGCGCGATCGTGGTTTAGTTTGTTTTGCAATTATCAACCGTGGAACAGACATTCTAGAGTTGCGACATCAGCAAGATGTATTACTTCAAGCGTTGCAGAAAGAATGGGGAGCTGATGTTGATGCAAGTGTAGTTCAGCCAAGTGAATGGTTAAAGCAAACACGATTCACTCCCGAACAACGCCTCGAAATCATTGCGAATCGCGGATAAAAGCAAGATTGCTATACAGTTGAAAGGCTGCACCCCATAAGCTTTCATCCTGTCCATAAGAATGGATTTGTGCAGGTAAACGATCTAGCAATAACGGAAACTCGATCGCAGTTTCTCCAAACGACGTGAAATCCGACCAAATCGATTTTTCAGAGGTTTGCTCGGTGAGAAAATTAAGCAAGCTATTCCAGTGCAATCGATTAATCGCCTGATCAAGCTCGATCGTTGCATCACCCATCGCCCCGAACTCAATGCCCTGCTCAAATCGATAGCGCCAGTCACACAGCCGCAGAATACAGCGTCTTGCTGGTAAATGCAGATCACAAATCTGTACATAATCTTGGGTTTTCTCTTTGCGCTGCCGCTGCACTCCTTCACGCATTGAGCTATCAATTACTCGCTCAAAAATTGGTAACTGTCCCTCGACGCGCTGACTCACTTCTGACCAATCAAACGTTAATGATCCGAGTTGCCCTTGGTCATTCTGACAGACGACGATCGCTTGCGGTGCATAATCGAGAAAATACGCGACTTCAAACACTGCGATCTGTTTCAAACTCGCTTCAGGTGCACAGAACGCAGGAATGTTTGCGGCTCTGAGTTGTTGAGTATAAAAATCTAGCTCTCCGATCGCGCCTAATCGATACATTTTCCAGCCGCGATTGGGCAACTGTAGGCGAGCCGTATAGACATCAAGGTTCAAAATCCGCGCAAAGTCTTTAGCGGCTTGAGTGCGGGATTCTGGCGCGATCGCTTCGAGAACCAATAAACCGGGTTCAGTGTTTTCGGGTGCAGATTTGGCTTGTTCGATCGCCTGTTGTCGTTGAGTCTCAATCTGGCTGGCGATCCGCTGGAGTCCTTGTCTTGCTTGAGACATGATCTTCGGGTGAGTCACCGTTTTCAAAAGCTGCTGATACAGGGCGATCGCACCCTCGAAATTGTTCGACACTTCGTACAATCGCGCTTTGTACAGTTGTCCCCAGGGATGATCGGGAGAAGTTTGGAGAAACGCTTTCAGCAATCGAGCCGCGCTTTTGTAATCTTTGCGATCGAACGCTGCTGCAATTTGATCCAGTGACATAGTTCAGCGGGAAAATCTGCCTTTTTAGGTTTCACTTTCTGCGGGGCTTTCTACCATGCCTGCGATTAATGCGGCAGCTGCGATCGGAGCGGTAACAGCCCTTAAAATTCGCTTGCCTAATGTCACAGGCTGATAGTTCTGAGCGATCGCGCTTTCAATTTCCTGGGTTGTCCAACCGCCTTCACAGCCGATCGCAACAATCACGGAATTTTCAAATCTACAGTTAATCAAATGCTGCGATGAACTCCGCTCTGCACAGATATAGCGTGAATCCGCTTGCAATTGTTCTAGCGCTAATTTGAATGGCATTGGTTCTAAAATCGTTGGCACAATCTGGCGCTCCGATTGTTCTGCGGCTTCTTGGGTAATTCGTCGCCAGCGATCGAGCTTATTTCCACTCGGATTCAGTAGAGTACGATCGCTCACCACAGGCGCAATACAACTCACTCCTAATTCTGTCACTTGTCGCACTACATCATCAAATCCCGTTTTTGGTAGCGCTAACATTAATGTGATTGATACTGTTAGTTCTGATGATGCTTGCAGCGATTCGATTAGTGTTGCTTGATCTGATTCAAGCTTGGCAATCCAGGTTTGTCCTTTGCCGTCGAGTGCAATGAAGCGATCGCCATTTTTCAATCTTAAAACGCGCTGAAGATAGTGCTGTTGCTCTGGGGATAAAGAGACGATCGCGTTTTGTATCTGTGATTCATCAATGACTAATCGTTGTAGTTGCGACATTGAATCTACTCCTGAGCCGCAGAGAGAATTGCTTGATACAAGCCAGAGCTAACTCGGAATCCCGCTCGCTCGATTAATGAATCGATTAGAGGTTGAACCAGCGAAATTAAGTCTTGTTGCTTGGCAATGAGTAGTACGCTCAGAATTCCTGTTACTTTTAGCCCTGCTTCTTCCGCAATCGATCGTCCAATTGCTTCATCAATTAATAATCGCTTAGCAGAAAGCTCCAACGCTAGAACAATTGCTTCGGCTTCACCTGCATCAACCCGTTGCTGAAAACTTGCAACTTGAGCGCGATTTTGAACCCTCATCACTTTGACCCAACTCACCGTCTGAACTTCTACCGTTCCGGGTACAGGATAGCCCACGTTTGTTAGTTCGTCGTAAACGGCTTGAGGAATTACGATCTCACCAAAAATCGAGTGTAGAAGCTCAAGTTGGGTAATCGCTGCAAGATTCGTAATCGGAGAAGTGTTGCAGACGATCGTCACAAATCACCCCAAGCTTTCAAATTCTCTACTTCTGTCTGAAAGCTGGTTACATCTTCATAAATTGCGATGCCTCGATGCGCCAATTCTCGCTGAAACTCAATTAGTGGAAGTCCTGCCAATTCTCGTGCTTTCCTCAGATCTAGCTTCTTCTGTTGAAAGAGCAAAATTGCAATTTCACGCTTCAACTCTGACTCAGAAATTTGTGCAGCTTGAAGAATTTCATCAGAAATGATAACGCTCATGGAAGAAATTAGTAGGCTCATTAAAAAAGGGCGTTGTTCACGCCCCTTTATTTTAGACTCCAGCGAATTGGTGAATGGCATCTAATCCGATACGATCGCAGAAATCCCCAAAGCTTTCACCGGGTTTCCGCTCTTTTTTGAACAGAATGAACACAGGTTCAAACACCGCTTCCAAATCATCCATGTTCATCTTTTCGATGAACACTTTCGCGAGTCGCGTTTGATTCGGAGCCGCTCCCATCCAAACCTGATACGTATTTGGGCCATTTCCAACAAATGCCAATTCTGCTAAATATGGACGCGCACATCCATTCGGGCAACCCGTCATCCGCACAATAAACGACTCATTCGGCAAGCCGACTTGATCTAGCAAAAGCCGGATTCGAGTCAACACAGGTAAACTGACACGCTCAGATTCTGCCGTTGCCAGTCCACAAGTGGGTAACGCCGGACACGCCATCGAATCTCGAACTAACGGATCAACTTTCTCCGGTCGCTCAATGCCATGTTCGCGCAGAATCCGATTGATTCGCTGCCTATCTCCTGGCTGAATGTCGTACAGCAACACATTTTGGCTCGGTGTGAGCAGCATCGGCAAATTAAATTTGCTGACAATCTTCCGCAGCGCCGTTTTCAGCCTGAAGCCGCTATCATCTTTGATCCGACCATTCAGAACCGAAATTCCGTAGAACAGCTTGCCGTCACCTTGTTCATTCCAGCCCAAATAATTCTTGAATTCAAATTCAGGCAGCGATCGGAATGGCTGAATCGCTTTGCCAAAATATTCCTCAACTTTGGCGCGGAACTTCTCAACGCCCCATTCTTCGACCAGATACTTCATCCGCGAATGTCTGCGATCGCTGCGATCGCCATAATCGCGCTGGGTGGCGACGATCGCTTTCACCACGTCATACACATCGGCTTTGTCTACGTAACCGATCGGATCTGCCAGTCGCGGGAAGGTTTCTTCCTTGCCGTGGGTGCGTCCGAGTCCGCCACCTGCATAAACGTTAAATCCTTCAAGTTCGCCTTGTTCGTTCGTCAAGACCACTAACGAAATATCTTGAGAGAACAAATCGATCGAGTTATCTCCCGGAACCGTCACACCAATCTTGAACTTACGGGGTAGGTAATGTGTTCCGTAAATTGGCTCCGGAGAGTCTTCAATGTTTGAGCCATTGATATTCCGTTTCCGAGCTTCCACCACTTCGGGATCTTCTTCGCCCGTAATCGCTTTCTCACCGTCGAGCCAAACTTCGTAATAAGCTCCGGATTGGGGCGTTAATAAATCTGCAATATTATTTGCGTACTTCCAAGCGTATTCATATTCCGGGCGATTTCTAAACGGAGCAGGCGGAGCCATGACATTTCGATTCACGTCGCCGCAAGCACTCAACGTTGATCCCATGCTGTTCACGATCGCGCTAATCGTCGCCTTCAGATTCTTTTTCAACACGCCATGAAGCTGAAACGCCTGACGAGTCGTCACCCGAATCGTGTGATTCCCGTATTCATCTGATAAGCGATCGATCGTCAAATAAAGCTCTGGCGGTACAAATCCTCCCGGCGATCGAGTTCTCAGCATCATTGAGTAGTCTTTTTCCTGACCTTTGACGCGGTTATCCCGATTATCTTGCTGATAGGAACCGTGAAACTTGATCAGTTGAATCCCGTCTTCGCTGAATGCTTTTGTGTCGAGTTTCAATTCTGAAGCAACGGGTTCACGCAAGAAATTACTGCGCTCTTTGATGCCTTCAACTTTAGAGGGTTTGCGGACGATGGGTGTAGAAGAAATAACCATTGACTTGTGACTGGCTGCGATCGGTGTAAAGACAACAATTAAAGACAGCAATGCGGCACTTGATGATTCTCAAGCTGCCGTAAGCATTTATTCCCGGTATGCCGCTCGGAATTGTGTTGAATGTGTTTAGTCTATCACGATCGCTCGATCGAGCGGGCGGAAGAGGGCGTTAAGTTCTGTTCCTTAATAATGAAGTCCAACAATCCTTGACACGCATCCAGCAGCAAATCGATCACAAAGTTAAATCCTTCTTGCCCACCGTAGTAAGGATCAGGAACCTCCCGCAGCGTGTGCTCTGTGCAGAAATTACACATTAATTGAACTTTATCGCGATAAGTTCCAGCCGGATCGATCGAGCAAATCGCCTCATAATTGTCGTGATCCATCGCCAAAATCAGATCAAATTCTTCAAAATCCGATCGTTCAAATTGTCGCGCCCGTCCGACTAATTGAATTCCCCGCAGTTTTGCCGCCGCCGTCATTCTGCGATCGGGCGGACTGCCGATGTGATAGCTCGATGTCCCCGCCGAATCACAAACAATCTCATGCTCTAATCCCGCCTGCTGAATTAAGTGATTCATAATATTCTCGGCAGAGGGCGATCGACAAATATTGCCCAAACACACAAACAATAAGCGATATGCCATGTTTCTAATCCATCCACGCTAAAAAACCGAGCCATGAAAGTCTAGCTCGGTTTAATCATAAGTTTGAACGATCTCGCCTTAACCCAATCCTGGCAAATTTAATCCGCCTGTCAGGTCTTCCATTTTCTGGCGCATGGTTGCAGTCGAGTTTTCGTAAGCGGTACGAGTCGCTGCCAAAACCAAATCAGACAGCGTTTCTGCATCTTCTTTCAGCGCATCTGGCGAAATCACAACCTTTAGCGGCTCCTGATTTCCACTCATCGTCACTTTCACCAGACCGCCGCCAGATTCGCCCACGATCTCCATTTGCTCTAGTTCTTCCTGAAGCCGTTTCGCGCCTTCTTGAACCTGCTGTGCTTTTTTAATGGCATCAGTCAATTCGCGCATTTTGCCAAGCCCGAAGCCAAATCCCTGTCCTTGTGACATAACGTTCTAATTAAGTTACGAGTGGAATAGCGGTGCCCAAAGCGATCGAAATCACTAGACACCATCAAACTGCTTTATTATGACATCGAGGCGCAAATCCGACGCACTTGGAAATTCTCGATTGTATAGGGATCTCCCTACCCTCTCTAAAATTCACCCAGCATTTTCACTTCTGGCTCTAGCAACAGCGACCATTCCTGCTGCACTCGCTGTTGCACATGATGAATCAGTTGAAAAATATCCGAGGCTGTCGCGCCCCCACAGTTGAGAATAAAATTCGCATGACGTTGCGCGACCTGAGCGCCCCCGATCTGATAGCCCTTCAAGCCCACCTGCTCAATCAGCCAGCCTGCCTTATAGTTTCCGGGATTGCGGAACACGCTGCCGCAACTCGGTAAATGGTACGGCTGGGTGTTCTGGCGCTGTTGTTTGTGGTTCGCTGTAACCGTGTTCACTGCGGTGGGATCCGCACCCGGACGCAGTTGAAGGGTTGCTTGAGTCACGTAGCGCGAACCGCCCTGTAGAGCCGAGGTGCGATATTCGTACTTCAACTCCTCTGGCGTAAGAATCTGCGTCGTTCCATCGGGTAGCAATACCGTTGCACTCACCAAGATTTCCGAGACACTGCTGCTGTGTGCGCCTGCATTCATCACCACTGCACCCCCCACCGTTCCCGGAATTCCCACCGCCCATTCAAATCCCTGCCATCCTCGATCGGCGAGTTTCCAAGCGAGACGCGGTAACGGTTCACCTGCGCCTACGGTGACTTGCCCGTTCGCATCGTCAAATTCAATGTGCCGTAGATGCCGGGTTGAAACCACTAACCCCGGTAAGCCTGCATCGCTGACCAGCAAATTCGACCCCGCTCCTAGCATCGTCACCGGTACGTCCTGTGAATGCGCCCACTCTAAACAGGCTTGTAGTTCTTCAAGGGTTCGGGGTGCGGCATACCAGTCCGCAGGTCCGCCGACTCGAAATGAAGTCAGTGAGGCGAGGAGAACATTAGCTTTCAGCACAGCGTCGCTACCAACGATCGGAATCGTGAGTATCTTAGACCGAATCGGTTGATCCAGCGCATTAGGCGATCGAGAACCGTCGGAACCAGGTGAATGAACAGTCCGAGAATCAATAGAGAGTGTCATAACATTTCTACAGGTATGGCTTCAACCCGAGATCTAACCGCAACCTATCGCTAGAGTTACAGTTAGATCTCCATTGCACGAAACACAACAAGCACGACTTACAAGCAAGATTGGGGGTGCGACTTCTAGGAAGCAGCTTTCTCAACGCCCTGTTGGTAAGCCATCACATCGGGGATAATCTGATTCAAATTTCCAGCCCCTAGAAAGATCGCAAGATCGCCCGGAGTCAGAAGTTTGGCTAGAAAATCGCCCATCGCAGCAAGGGATGGTTGGTAGTGCACACTGGAATGATGAGTTGCAACCAGATTCGCGAGCGTCTGACCGCTAATTTCCCCGGTATTCGCTTCTCCAGCGCTGTAGATGTCACTGAGAACAACCACATCAGCATCCCCAAACGATTCCGCAAACTCTGCTAGAAAAGTTTGAGTGCGGCTGTAGCGGTGCGGTTGAAAAATCGCTACAACGCGCCGACGCGGATGAGTTTTCCCGGCTTGCAGGCGTGCGGCTGCCAAAGTCACCCGGAGTTCGCTCGGATGGTGAGCGTAATCATCGATAAATAGTACGTCGTTATAATCACCCCGATGCTCAAACCGACGACGCGCTCCTTCAAACGGTGCGATCGCTGCTGCAATTGTCTGAAACTCCAGCCCCAATAACCGACCCACCGCGATCGCGGCGAGTGCATTACTCAAATTATGCTGTCCGAGAATTTGGAGTTTAATCTGTCCTAAGACTTGTCCTCGCTCCCACACTCGCGCGGTTGTGCCATCTCCGCGATATTGGACTTGATCGACGGTGTAATCTGCATTTGTGGCCGGATCAAGACTGTAGCTAATGGTGGGTGTGATGCGATCTCGTACCGTTTCACAATCAATTGATCCGATCGTCACTTTGCAGCGATTCGCAAAGGTTTGGAACGTTTCGACGACTTGATCAAGGGTGCTGTAGTGGTCGGGATGGTCTAGTTCGGCGTTGGTGATGATTCCGATGTAAGGCGCAAATTTTACGAGCGATCCATCGGATTCGTCGGCTTCTGCAACCAAGTATTCGCCCTGTCCGATGCGGGCGTTGCCTTCCCAAGCTTTCACCTCACCACCAACAATCACGGTAGGGTCAAGATTTGCTCCGTGAAGCATGTAGCTAATCAGGCTGCTTGTTGTGGTTTTGCCGTGAGTCCCGGCGACTGCGATGCTGCGATATTCCTGAATTAATGCAGCGAGAATATCCGATCGATGAAAGATGGGACAGCCTAACGCTAATGCGGCTCGGTATTCAGAATTGGCAGGATTGATTGCGGTGGAGCAAACCACTTGCGGCAGTTCGGTTTTGCTCTGAGGCGGAACCAGCGTGGCAACGTTAGCCCCGATTGCGACAGGGTGCGGCACCGTCGTCCGCGATCGCAAACGATCAAAATTTGAGGCATCTTGCCCGATAAAAATCTGTGCGCCTGAGGTTTGCAATCGCTCGGTAATATGGCTCGATCGCAGATCGGAACCCGATACAGGTAACTTACGGTCTAACAAGACATAAGCTAGGGCCGACATTCCAATTCCACCGATACCGATAAAATGAAATGGTCTGCCGCTGAAGTCAACGGAACTCAGCATTTTTCTCCTTACACACCACACCAATGTCACGCGCTATCATATCAAGGATCTCTTTTTACCGATACGGTAATTTGAAACAATTTGATAGCTAGTTTGCCTTCCTAGAATGCCGCTTCAGCGCAATTCAAAACAATTTAGTCTAGCTAAGAATTATTCTGATTGCAAAGTTGCCACTCTAGATGGACTGTAATCAATTCTCTTCACTTAAATTCGGGCTGATTCCTGAAAAATTAAAATCTTTTATGCGCTGAAGAGCGCCGAATCAACCCTGCTTCTAAGTTCTGCTGACTCAAATTTGTTTTAGATCGAATCTTCTTTCAAAGGACTTGTAAGAGTGCCTCGATCGAATTCCAATTTATTGCCAAAATCACCCCCAAGTTGCAGTCTTATTCGTCAGAGTGCTACAGATTTTGCCACAACTATTTTGAAATAGCATCTATTTTTTAGCTTGCCCGTCGTCGTTCTGAAGATTAATGATTCGGTTGACCTTCTTTGGCTCTATCTTGAGGAGTAGAGGCTGCGATCGAATGACTTTGCTATGCCTTGCTGATCCCAATTCATTTGTTGATGAGAAGTCGGCTGCCTTTTACGGTATGATGTGACTCATCAATAGGTATTTATATTCAGAGGGCAAGACGCAGTGGTTAGAGTAGCGATCAACGGCTTTGGACGTATTGGACGCAACTTTTTGCGATGCTGGGCAGGGCGGCAGACGACGGGACTGGATTTGGTTGCGATTAACGATACGTCTGATCCCAGAACGAACGCGCATTTGATCAAGTATGACTCGATGCTGGGTAAATTCTCCGGCGAAGTGAGTGCGGACGAGAATACGATCACGGTGAACGGTAAGACGATTAAATGCACCTCCGATCGCAATCCCGAAAACCTACCCTGGGGGGCTTGGGACATTGATCTGATCATCGAATCAACGGGTGTGTTCATCTCGAAAGAGGGCGCAACCAAGCATCTCAATGCAGGTGCAAAAAAGGTTCTGATCACTGCGCCTGGCAAGAATGAAGATGGGACGTTTGTCGTGGGAGTGAACCACGAAGATTACGACCATCACAAGCACCACATCATCAGTAACGCAAGCTGTACGACGAACTGCTTAGCGCCGATCGCGAAAGTGATCCACGAAAACTTTGGCATTATCAAAGGTACGATGACGACGACCCACAGCTACACTGGGGATCAGCGGATTCTTGATGCGAGCCACCGGGATTTGCGTCGGGCACGGGCAGCGGCGATTAACATTGTACCGACTTCGACCGGTGCAGCGAAAGCGGTTGCGCTCGTCCTCCCCGAACTAGCTGGAAAGCTGAACGGGATTGCATTGCGCGTTCCGACTCCGAACGTTTCGGTTGTGGATCTTGTGGTGAACGTGGAGAAAAGCACGATCGCCGATCAAGTGAATGCAGTGCTGAAAGAGGCTTCAGAAACTTCGCTCAAAGGAATTCTGAAATATTGCGATCTGCCGTTGGTGTCCAGCGATCACGCGGGAACCGATGAATCATCGATTATCGATGCGGCTTTGACGATGGTGATGGGCGGCGACATGGTGAAGGTGGTCGCTTGGTATGACAACGAGTGGGGCTATTCTCAGCGGGTGGTTGACCTGGCTGAAGTTGTTGCCCAGAAGTGGGAAAAATAAGAGAGTTCTTTTTGATGAAATCCCCGGTCGCACACTGGTGCGACCGGGGATTTTTGTTAGATGGGAGCTTGCCAGAGAAAACGCAGCGAATTTCAGTCGCTTATGCCTACAGTAACGCAGGTTCTCAGCCGCTAAAATGCTGAAATCCCTGTTCTAAGCTCAAAGGTCGATCGTCAAACCCACCCGAAGAATCAATTAATTGAACTGCCAAATCAGAAGTAATTTCACCGACGATCGCTGATCCTTTCACTTGCTTCACCCACTGTTGCGCCTGCCCGAACGGTAAAGATAAAACAAGCTCGAAATCCTCACCGCCGTAGAGTGCCCAGTCGATCGCTTGTTGGGGTGAAACCCATTGCTTTAAGGCAGGCTCGATCGGAATCAACGCATGATCGAGCTTTGCCCCAACTCCGCTCATCCGGCAAATTTGCAGCACTGCGTCTGCGAGTCCATCGCTGCTATCCATGCCAGAAACACGACCCGAAAACTGGGGCAGATCAAATCGCGGAATCGGATATTGATGAGCGCGAATCAGAGAAGCCCGTTCTGGAGCGTGATCAGAGTTCAACAACATTTCTAAACCTGCGCGAGATGAGCCATGAACTCCGGTGACGAAAATGGCATCACCTGGTTGAGCGGTCGATCGCTGAATCACACGATCTGGATCAACTTGTCCAAACGCAGTAATTGCCAACGTAACTACAGGCGATCGACATAAATCTCCGCCGACGATCGCCCCACCAAACTGATTCAAACAATCCGACATTCCTTGATAAAGCCGTTCGACCCATTCTACGGGCGTTGTTTTCGGTAGACCTAAACCGACTGTGATACCAAGCGGTAAGGCTCCCATTGCAGCGAGATCCGAAAGATTTGCAGCGATCGCTCTCCAACCTGCGGATTCTGGCGGTGTGGTTCGGTCACTAAAATGCACACCATCGACGAGAACATCAGAAGTAATGACCAGTGATTTTCCCGGTTCTGTGGGCAAAACAGCAGCATCGTCTCCAACAATCGCACTCGGACAGAATGCCTGAACTCGCTTTAATAACCCTTGTTCGCCGATATCTTGAACGGTCAGAGACATAAATTTAAGAGGTGACGAATGCTAGGCATACTTCAACGGCTTGGAACGTATAGCTACGCTGATTGCTACTGAAGTCACTCTCGTCCATAGGAATCCTAAAGCAAATTACGGCATCATCTTGAAGGCAGCGCTACTAAGTTTTGAAGTTAGTAGCGCTGCTTCTTTTAAGCATCTTTTGGCTCGACCAGGTTTTCTAAGCCATCTACAACTTTCATTGACTCGATCGTATCTCCTGCTTTCAGTTGTCCCAAAACATCTGCTCCGTCCGTCACAAAGCCGAAAATCGAATATCGACCGTCGAGCAAGTTTGCACCTGCTGGAGTTAATTCTGGCTCAAACAGGAAGAAAAAGAACTGAGACGATCCACCATTGGGATCAAAGTCAGGACGTGCCAACGCTAAAGCACCATACGCTGAGAACGGTAACACAGGGGGATCAAGGTAGCGTCCTGCATCTTCTAAAGTAATGCCGTAGGTCGGAACCTTATCGCCTTTCACCAAGACTTCGAGTGGAACTGCCCGATATTGGTTTGTTTTCGGGTCAACAAATCCCACTTCCTTTCCGGGTGGATCACCAACTTGCAGCACGTAAGATTCTTCAGCGCGAGTAAAGGGTAAGCCGTTATAAAAACCGCGCTGTACCAGATCGACAAAGTTTCCAGCCGTCACGGGTGCACTATAACCATCCACCACGATCGTTAAATCACCTTTCGAGGTTTTGGCTGCGATCGTGGCTCGTCCTTTCAGTTGCGGCAGATTGTTGTACTCTTGCGGCACTTCATACGGAAAGCCAGTCACCATCGCCGATTCAATATCGCCCACTTTATCGAGCAATTCCGCCCGCTTCTCTAATGTTTTTGACTTATCTTTCGCAGCAGCAACTTCCGTCAGTTCCGCGATTCCGGCTTTTAGCTGCTCGATTAATTGCTCGGCTTCGGGCTTGCGATCGTCTACCACACTTGCCAAAATTTTATCTTTTTTCAGCGACAAAATCCGATCTGCTCGATTCAAATCTGAAGTGACCGCTCCCCAGCGACGATTTGCTCGCAGTTGAGTCGAGATCTCTTCGAGACTCGATTGCACTTGGCGAATTTCGTCATTGTCGATCGGCAACGCATAGCGCAATAATGCTTTTGGATCTTTGATCGCATTCCCTTGAGGAAGTGCGTAAACAGGCGCGGCAACCCCGATCAAGAGCGCGATCGTACAAATCAGTGCGCCAACAGAGCGTTTGAAGGAAACATTACAAAAAGACATACAGCTTAAAACCTAGAGATCAGTCAGCCCGCTTTGATTGTCCCATGTTGGGGAGCGATAAAAAGCGATCAGTGAGCGGTAAAATGAAGTGCCGAACGTTCTCCCCATTTATTTAAAGTCATGATTTCCAGTAACGATTTTCGCCCCGGTGTCAGTATTGAGCTTGATGGCTCAGTGTGGCGCGTGGTGGAGTTTTTGCACGTTAAACCGGGTAAAGGGTCTGCATTTGTTCGCACCAAGCTGAAGAATGCTCAAAACGGCAACGTGGTTGAACGCACCTTCCGGGCAGGGGAAACGGTTCCCCAAGCTACGCTCGAAAAAAGCACGATGCAGCACACCTACAAAGAAGGTGATGAGTATGTGTTTATGGACATGGAGACCTACGATGAAGGTCGTCTCAGCGCGGCGCAAATTGGCGATCGCGTCAAATACCTCAAAGAAGGCATGGAAGTGAACGTCGTGCGCTGGAACGAGCAAGTTCTCGAAGTAGAACTGCCCAACTCTGTCGTTCTCGAAGTGACGCAAACCGATCCGGGCGTGAAAGGCGATACCGCAACGGGTGGCACAAAACCCGCGATCGTCGAAACAGGCGCACAAGTGATGGTTCCCTTGTTTATCACCATCGGGGAAAAGATCAAAATCGATACCCGAAATGATACTTATTTGGGAAGAGAGAAAGAATAATGAGTCAGAGATCAGAGAATCTCTCTTCGCTTTTTCTGATCTCGACCCCGATTTTTGAGGAGTACCAATACTGTGCCACTGGATCTCACTGAACTGCGTGAATTATTAACGACGTTAAATCAAACAGATATTTCGGAATTAACGTTAAAAGCAGATGATTTTGAATTGACGGTACGGCGCGGGTCGCGAGTCGAAGCGCCTGCGATCGCGCCTGTTCCGGGTGTAATGCCTCAACCTGTAGTTGCACCGCCGCCTGAACCTGTAAAACCGGAAGCACCCAGCGCTGCACCCATCAGCGATCGCAAGCTCGTTGATGTGGTTTCGCCGATCGTTGGCACGTTCTACCGCGCTCCTTCTCCGGATGAGCCGCCTTTTGCTGATATTGGGACTCGCATCCAAAAAGGGCAGGTTGTTTGCATCATCGAAGCGATGAAAGTGATGAATGAAATCGAAGCCGAAGTCGCGGGCGAGGTTGTCGAAGTGCTAGTGCAGAACGGGCAACCCGTAGAATATGGACAGCCTTTGATGCGGGTTAATCCGGCTTAGAGAATTCATCGAGCATGGCGGGTGTTTCGATCCGATGCACCCGAATTTCGTGTAGGCGTGGCCCTTCTGCGGAGACAACGGTTAGCTCATAGTTGGCATATTGCAGCGTTTCGCCCTTGTGTGGGATTTTCTGCCACTGATAAAACAGAAAGCCTCCCAGCGTTTGGTACTCATCCATCATGGGCAAACCGAGGTGCAGTCGATCGTTGATTTCTTCGACATCGACTTGCGCTTGGATTAAGAAGGTATTCTCATCGACGATCTGAATCTCTTGATCTTCATCGCTTTCGGATTCAGGCGGATCCCCAATAATTTGAGTGACTAAATCCTGAATTGTGACTAATCCTGCTGTACCCCCGAACTCATCGACGACTAGCACCATATGTTGTCGATCGCGCTGCATCAAGCTGAGCAATTCTCCTAAAGTCGTGTACTCTGGCACGAATCGCGCCGGCTGAATCCAGGGTTTAATTGGACTTTCTAGATCCAATGTTCCTTGTACCAACGGTTCTGCAAATTCTTTCAGATGCACAAACCCGCAAATGTCATCCAGCGATTCTCCGGTAATGGGAAAGCGAGAATGTCCGCTTTCCGCGACTTCGACGAGTAGATCGCGGACTGTCGCATCGATCGGTAACGTGATCATGCTAGGACGGCGTACCATTACCGATTCGGCTGAAACTTCCGCAAACTCAAAGACATTACTCAGCAGTTCACGCTCTTCTTGCTCCAGTCCGCTCGATTCGGTTGAAGTTGCGATGATGAGCTGCAACTCTTCGGGTGTGACCTGGTTATACCAACCCTGTCCGGTGTACTGAATGCCGATCAAGCGCAATAGTAATCGAGTGGATTGATTTAATGCCCAGACGAATGGATTGAAAAATCGAGCGATCGCTAAACTAAACGGACCTAAAAATCTGGCAATTTCTTCTGAATATAAAAGCGCGACGGATTTAGGACAGAGTTCACCTAATACGATCTGTAAATAAGCAATCATCAGAAACGCGATCGCCGTCGAGAGCGAGTGTGAAATCGGCTGAATCCATGCGCTGGGCAATGGCAAGTGATTTAACCACACCGCAACGACCACTGCCATTGTCGATTCCCCGATCCAGCCCAGCGCCAAACTCGACAGCGTAATGCCAAGCTGCGTGGTGGAGAGCAATCGATCAATACTGCGCTGGAGCGATTGCACCGTTCGGGCTTGCACGTCTCCAGCATCGACTAATTGATTAATTCGGGAGCGACGCACCGAGACGATCGAGAATTCCGCAGTCACAAAAAAGGCATTGATCGCAATCAGCAGCAATACTGAAAGAAATCGCAATCCGATATCGGTAAAACTTAAATCCTGGGTCGGAACTGCCAACACGGGCGGAATAGAAGCAGTCATTGAGCGCTTAAGATGAACATTGCCAGAGTAGATCAGTTTAAGGGGATTTGATCGGAATATCCGCCATCTTAAGTTGAAGCTTCTGATCGGGGTAATCGCTCAGTTGCAGCGAAATTTTTTGAGCATCATCAAGCATCGACGTGGAAATGCTAATCGTTCCGGTAAAGCGATCGCTCTTTGACGGCAATTCAGGCGGCAATCCGGCGGTATCCGCCACAATCAAGCGTCCTTTATCATCGGTGACATTGAGAAAACTGTAGAGAAATTTTACGGGTTGATTGCTGTTGTTTTTCAGCGCAACATCAAGCAAGAGAAACTCACCCTGCTTGCGAATGCCTGTGACATCCATCGCGACTCCATTCGTTTGAGTCGTCATCGGTAGTTTAGCGGCGGAATTGGACGCAGGCTTGGCTTCTTCTGAGTTTGATTGAGGAGAAGCATTGGGACTGGGTGAACTAGAACGCCCAGCGCTTGTTCGTCCTTTCACGGTTTTTAGAATGTCTTCTTCTTTAAGCAGCACGATATCTTCGCGCACACTAGAGTTTTGAGCTGTTCCTTTATTCGTTGGGCGTGAATCTGGTTGGGTAATGCCCTTGAGCGCTTCTCGCCCGATCGCAAATCCCAACGCTCCAGTAAATACGCCTGCTCCCGTCATCAGAACGAGCAATAAAAACGTGAGGGCAACGGTAGGATTGATTTTCATGAGCGATCGGGCAATGATTACATCAGCAATTGTATGCTGCAAATTTGAATTTGAGCAGACTTGAGTGTGCGATCGATTTTTTGAACAGACCCGAAAAATCTCAGCTACAATACGGCTAGTTCCAGGGTTGGCCGAGCGGTTTAGGCAGCGAACTCATAATTCGCCTTAGGCGGGTTCAACTCCTGCACCCTGGATTAAAAAGATTTTGGATTTTAGCGTCACCCAAAATCCAAAATCCAAACCCTTTAAAACCGTTGGGGAAGCAGTTGTGTTGGGCGTGGGGGCTGCGCTACCGGGACGGCCTGGACTGGGAATTGCGGATCTAAAGGCTGATCGATCGAGAATTCGCTGCCTGCGATCGGATTGCTGGCAGTCGGTAGCGTCAACACTGAGAGATTAAACGGATTGGGCAGATCAGCCGTCCGAATAATCGGATCGCTTGAAACTTGCTGATTGAGCAAATCCACATAGAGGCGATGAACCCGCTCACCATCGCGAGAAATTTGGTTCTCAGGAAAGCCAAACGGTGTGCCTAGAATGGTTTGCGTGGTTCTGAGGGGATTGCGATCGGAGAACTCGCCCAAGGCACCATAAAATGCACGATCGACTGCATTCGGGATGACTTCGCGGGGACGGAACACGGAAGATGCAGAATCTTGCGCGTTCGCGGACATGGCAACCATGCTCGAAACTGCGCTAAATCCAATTGCGCGAATCAGGCTCTTGATCCTAACGCCCATAGTCTTTATCCTCAATGATTGGTTAAAGGGTGACAGCGAGACTGGTGTTTCTTCGATCGAGTCCGTATATTTTGCGATTCGAGTGATGAATTTAACCAAATCTCTAATTTTTGTCACGTAACATTCATTAGTTTGCCCGTATATGACAAATGTAACTAAGTTCGACGCAAAATCATTTCCTTGGGCAACTGCCGCGATCGATGAGGTGCGCGATCGGCTGTTGGATCTCTTCTGTGCAGGGGCGTATCGCGAGGGTGATTTTCTCTTATCTTCGGGACAGCGCAGCACGTACTACATCAACGGAAAACAGGTGACGCTGCATCCTCAAGGAGCGCTGGCAGTAGGTCGAGTCCTATTATCGCTGCTGGATGCGGAAACGGTGGCGGTGGCGGGATTGACGCTAGGGGCTGATCCGATCGTCACTGCAACCAGCGTTGTCGCGGCGTATGAAGGGCGCACGATCGCGGCGCTGATTGTGCGTAAAGAAGCGAAAGGACATGGCACACAGGCGTATATCGAAGGATTAACGCTGCCGCAGGGAAGTCCGGTTGTGGTGTTAGAAGATGTGGTGACAACCGGACAATCGGCGATGAAAGCAGTTGATCGACTGCGCGATGCGGGCTATCGAGTTGAGGAAGTCATTTCGCTCGTTGATCGTCAACAAGGAGGGGCAGAGTTTTATCAACAGCAGGGCTTGAAGTTTCGAGCGGTTTATACGATCGTTGACTTACAGCAGCGCTGGAAACAATTGCAGGCTTAGAATATGCAGGCTTAGAACAGCGGCAGGTTAAAGCCCAATCCCAGACCAAAGGAAAGGTTATCTAGGTTAATGGCGCTATTCGACGATCGGCCAAATAAGTAGGAGGCTGATCCCGTCAAGAAGACATCGGGGCTGATGTTGTAGGTCATTAACGCGCTGATTTGATGCTCAGTGTCGGATCGATCAACCTGCGTAAAGCTCTTGAACGTGAGTCGATAATCTAATGCACCTTGCACAGTGGGCGTAATGTCGTAGCGCAACCTCGCGCCGATCGTATTGGTAACGCGGCTTTGCTCATTTGGATTGGCAAAACTCGCTCTGAGTTCATAAAACGAATCTAGCCGCAGTTGTTCACTGATCTGGTCTTGTCGCCCTACGATCAGTTGAACCGCATTGTCTTGCAGCAATCGCTGTCCGTTTGAATCTCGGTACAGCGTATCTTGCACCCATCCCAACTGTCCAAAGGTTCCCGGTGCGAGACGCTGCTGAACGGCGACGTTGTAATTGACGAAGTTGTAGTTAGAAGCGCCTTCTGAGGCAAAGCGGGTAATACCGCCGCCTGCTGCCGCAATCAGTCGCGTGTTCTCGCCGAGTTTGGGGGTTGCAAGCAGGTGGGCACTGTTGACGAAAACCGCATCACCGATTCTGAGGGCATCTAAAGCGGTGATGTTAGAGCTTGAGAAAGCAGACGATCGCACCAACAATTGCACATCCGGCTGACGGCGCGGAGGCGGGGGGCGATCAATAATCTGAATTTCACCCAGTTCGGATTTTGTGTCTTCTGGATCAAGCGGATCGAGATTCGACTGTGAGTTGTTTTGTGAGCTGTTTTCGGGAGCGCGATCGATGGGAGAGGAAACCGGATCGGGAATGGATTGTGCAACGGTAGGACAACCCACTCCCACAACTGCAAGTGCAGAGAAAGCAATCAGAATATGTCGCATAAGAATTACTAGGTGAATGCTGAACTCAAGTGAACTAGCGTATGACGGTTCCTTGGCCGGTCGTAGGTTGTGTTCCAGGTTGTGTTGTTCCAGGTTGCGTTGTTCCAGGAGGCTGTGTTTGGGGAGGTTGTGTATCTACAGGAATATCGGTGGGTCTTCCCTGATCAGGTCGGGGATTTGTGAGATCGCGCCGCTCCTCGAATGTTCTGAGCGGGTCATCTGAATCAGTGGTGACACAATTGGTGCTGAATGTGCTTGCTTCGCCTCGTGCATTCAGGGTGCAGAGTCCCTCTAGCTGACGTGCCTGTAAATTCAAGGCTGCGATCGTTGCTGCTCGGACTAAGTTCAACGTCTGCTGGACTCGCGCAGATTCAGCCGCGATCGTCGCTTCTTGTCCGGGTGCTAAGCCGAGGGCAAGGGAACTGGTTTGATAAAACCGTCTGAGATCAAAGGTTTGCACCTGTCCGATTACGCCATTTTGCACTGCAACCGTTTGACCCGCATTGAGGAGAACGGAGTTGCCTTTTGCATCGAGAATTCGAATCGGATTGTTAGTGAGATTGAAAAACTGCGCTTTGTTATTTGTGCCATCCACTACAATTGCCATTGCCAAGCTGCGGGGCGGAAACTGCTCGCTAGTGGAAGGAACATCAACTGCGCTAGGCGGTAGCTCTGCAATGGCTTGTCCTTCGAGCGTTTCGATCCGAGTTGCGACGGTTGTGGGTGGACTCATGATCAGCGCTGTTCCGTTTCGCAACTGAAAACCTCGCATCCCTGGGATAAATCGGAAAATCGCATTCGATCCAATCCGCGCCAGGGAACCTTCGTTAAATAACAGTTCTGCTCTCGATCGAGCCGCCGTCCGAATTGCATCTTGAGGTGCTAACACATCCGCTAATCGAGCAGGACGAGCAGGACGATTATTCTGAAGCAGTTGCGCTCTGTTTGTGAGTTTATAAACTTCGCCGCGAGTCAGGAGATCGGATGCTGCTAGGGCTGGACTCATCCAGGCAAAGGCTAAAAGACTCGCTGCAACGATACCGCGATGGATGTTCATAGGGGCGTTTTTGAAAAGGGATACTAATGGCACCGCATGTTTAGCTGCGACCATCATTTATCAATAGGGACGATTGAAAAAAGTTATGCAGTCTGCACCTGTGTTCTCCACTAGAGCGAAGATTTAATCCGGACAACGCAATATTCTGCAACAAAATCTATCTCAAGTGGGGGTCTCGATCGCGCGAATCCCAACACCATTGAAAGTGTTGTATGAGTTGAATGTTATGGCATTAAAACTGCACGTTCCCACTTTGGATAGTCCCGAAGCTGCTGAAGATATCAAAGCAACAATTTTGACGCACGAACCCGACGCGAAGGTCGATATCGATCTGGAGCAAAGGACTGTAACGGTTGAAGCGAAAGCCTCAGAAGAAACCTTCAAGCAAGCGATTACCGCAACCGGGCATGAGATTAGCGGGTACTAAGAAATGTAACGATGAGCGGTTCATAAAACTAAAGAGTGTTAATGTGAACCGCCATGTTTACTGCATTGAACAATGCCAAAGTTTTACCCGGAACTGACAGACGCGCTTCAGCAATTTATCGAAGAACAACACATCTTTTTTACGGCGACAGCTCCGATCGCCGGTCGAGTGAATGTCTCTCCAAAAGGGATTAATTCGTTTCGCGTTCTCGATCGTCAAACCGTTGCCTATCTCGATCTCACCGGAAGCGGCAATGAAACCAGCGCTCATCTGCTAGAAAATGGGCGGATGACGATTATGTTTTGCAGCTTTATCGGAAAGCCCGTCATCTTAAGACTTTACGGAACTGGATCGGTCATTTCCCCCAATCATGAAAAGTGGGACATGCTGTATTCCTTGTTTGAGCCGATTCCCGGAGCGCGGCAAATTGTTCGACTAGCGATCGATTCGCTCTCGACTTCTTGCGGTGGTGGGGTTCCGCTTTATGACTTTGTGGGCGATCGCGACGCTTTGATCAATTGGTCGATCAAGAAAGGCAGCAAAGGCTTGGAGCAGTACCGCAAAGATAACAATGAGGTCAGCATTGATGGTTTGCCAACCTACCCGTTGGTTTAGGGCGATCGCAGGATTTCTGGTAGAGACGTTTCGCCGAAACGTCTCTATGGTATTGGCATCGAACAGACTTTGATCGAATTACGGCGAGGGAGAAGGCGAAGGTGACGCTGAAGGTGATGGTGAGGCTGAGGGCGACGGGGAAGGTGACGGCGAGGATTTAACGGTTAAGGGAATTCCATTGCTGGACGATCGACCACTGGTATCAAGCTGACGCGGATTTGTCTTAGCTTGCACCTGAGCTTCGGATAAATTGCGCTCGTATTCTGTGAGTGATTTGCGGACACGCGGTAACTGTGCCACAGGCTTGAGAATATCGATCGCCAGCCTCCACCGCTCGATGACCAAATTCCAATCGTCTTTCGACTGTGCCGATCCTGCTAGGTTCCGGGCACTCACCGCTTTATCTTCTGCCTGACTCAGCAAAGTATTTAAGTCTTCTTCCGAGAGTTTTTTGCCTGGCTTTGCTACGACAGTACGCGGGACTTTGATCTCAGATTTTGGTGGCAGTCGATCGGCAGTTTTTCCCGAAACAAAGCCTTTTTTCTCATAAGGAGTCGGATCGACAGGGCGGGGCGGGGTGTATTGCACAATGCGAGTTGGCAGAGGGTTACAGCCAATCAGCAACCCTAAAAGCGAAACGATCGACAGTCCTTTGATCAAACCGAAGCTCATACCAAAGCCCATACCAAAGCCCATACAGTGGAACAAATTCGACCCAGTTAGAATGCCTCGATTTCAGCTTTTGATTACACAAGAGCGTTAAAATTTCTTAAGAAAGTCGCGAGTGGAATTGCAGAATGCGTGTTGCGATCGTTGGGGCAGGTTTGGCAGGATTAGCCGCCGCCGTGGAATTAGTCGATGCGGGTCACGAAGTCGAAATCTTTGAAGCTCGATCGTTTGTAGGTGGAAAGGTCGGCAGTTGGATTGATGCCGACGGCAATCACATCGAAATGGGCTTGCACGTTTTCTTCAACAACTATGCAAACCTTTTTGCGCTGATGAAAAAGGTCGGCGTTTATGATGAACTCTTGCCCAAAGAGCATGTCCATACGTTTGTAAATCGGGGCGGGGAGTTAGGAAAACTCGATTTTCGCTTTCTGGTCGGTGCGCCGTTTCATGGATTAAAAGCATTTTTTACAACCGGACAGTTAACGATTCAAGACAAATTGCAGAATGCGATTGCGCTTGGGACAAGCCCGATCGTTCCCGGCTTAATCAATTTTGATGTGGCGATGAAAATGATTCGCGCCCTCGATAACGTCAGCTTTGCCGATTGGTTTCGCAGTCACGGCGGATCGCAGAATAGCCTGAAGAAAATGTGGGATCCGATCGCACTGGCGTTGGGATTTATTGACACCGAAAATATTTCTGCTCGCTGTATGCTGACGATCTTTATGATGTTCGCCTCAAAAACGGAAGCATCACGATTAAATATGCTATCGGGATCGCCTGCGGAATACCTGCATAAACCGATCGTTGACTACCTCGAAGCGAAAGGTACAAAAATCCACATCCGTAGACAAACCCGACGGATTTTGTTTGAAGGAGAAGGGCAGAATACCAAAGTGACTGGATTAGCAATAGCAAACGGTGAAACCGAAGAAATCATTACTGCTGATGTGTATCTTGCCGCTTGTGATGTGCCTGGAATTCAGCGACTCTTGCCGCAAGAATGGCGCAGCATCAAGGAATTTGACAATATTTACAAGCTAGAAGCGGTTCCCGTTGCGACCGTGCAACTGCGGTTTGATGGCTGGGTAACAGAAATGAATGATCCCCAAGCGCGGCATCAAGTCGAGCGATCGGCAGGAATTGACAATCTCCTCTACAGCTCCGATGCAGATTTCTCTTGTTTTGCAGATTTAGCGCTCACCAGCCCGAAAGACTATTACCGCGAGGGACAAGGTTCACTAATGCAGGTGGTTCTCACTCCTGGCGATCCCTTTGTGCCGATGAGCAATGAGGAGATAGCCAAACACGCCCTCAAACAGATTCATGATCTCTTCCCTTCATCACGGGAATTGAATATGACTTGGTACAACGTGGTAAAACTGGCACAATCGCTTTATCGCGAAGAACCTGGTAAAGACCCGTACCGCCCTTCGCAAAAAACGCCGATCGCAAATTTCTTCTTAGCCGGAAGCTACACCCAGCAAGACTATATCGACAGCATGGAAGGCGCAACAATTTCCGGGAAACAAGCGGCTCAAAAGATTCTTGAACCTACCGGATATAAAGTTCAAGGCGTAGGACTGTTTAAGTATTAAACCTGGGTGCTGCTCAAGATGATGACTTGAGCAGCACCGCTTCAAAAACGTACAGAAATCCATCCATTGAAAAATTGCTTCAAATAAATTCGATATTTTTATGAAGATGTAGTCAGTAAAACAAACCGAATGGCAAGAAAAGAGCGATGATTAAAGCGGAATTTTAACCATTCGATCCGAATTGCAAAAAGCTTCTGAAGTATTTCCTTTGGAGTCCGGTCGCAAAAACCGTCACTCAGTAGCAATTTGTTGAGTGAGATCGCCGTTAAAATCCAGTTTTGCTCTTTGTTTCGGAAATTCTCATGACCATTTACGTTGGAAATCTTTCTTACAACGCGACCGTAGACGACCTCAAATCTGTGTTCGCTGAATATGGAACGGTAAAGCGCGTTGTCTTACCCACCGATCGAGAAACAGGACGGATGCGAGGCTTTGCGTTCGTTGAGATGCAAGAAGATAGCCAAGAGGACGCTGCAATCAGTGAACTCGATGGAGCGGAGTGGATGGGTCGGGAGCTTCGCGTCAATAAAGCAAAACCGAAAGGAGAATAATTAACCCCAAATTAGTCTGGATCAAGCCTAAAACTAAATAATTTCCATAAATCAAAAGCTTTCTCTGAACTTATGCAGAGAAAGCTTTTGTCATTAGAAAGATTGCGGATGCTCTAGATCGCTGAACTAAGCAGCACGACGAGTCAACAGACCCCACAGGAAGATTGCAACGATCGCGCCCAAGATAGCAATCAAGATACCACCAAAGCTCAAGGAAGCGGCGGTTAGATTCAATGCCCCTGTCGTCAGGAAGGTGAAAAGGCTACCACCGATGAATGCGCCGATAATTCCCAAGATAATTGTGCCAAGAATACCGCCACCTTGATCTCCAGGATAAATTGCCTTTGCGATCGCGCCTGCAATCAAACCTAAAATAATCCAAGCGATAAGATTCATAATCAGTTTCTCCTAAAAGTTTTTAGCTCACAGATACAAAGTATCAAGTGACTTCGTAGTTACCCATCTGTCAGAAGTGATAATCAAAAATGTCCCAGGGAAGAGAGACTTTTTAGAATCAGCTAAACTGTTTGCAAACGTTTAAGCCTGATAACTTTTAAGCCGAAACTTCAAGCATTTGTGTTACTTCTTCGAGCAATTCACAGGTTGCTTTTACCACGGTTTCAGGGGCAACTTGCGCTAAACAGTTGTGGTGTCCTTCTGGACAAATGCTCTTATAGCAATACTTACAAGGCACATCTTGAAACAGCAGTCGATGAGGAACTTGCCACGGCGTGTGTTGTGGATTGGTCAAAGCGTATAAATCAACAACTGGAGTTCCGAGCGCGGCGGCAAGGTGCGCGGGTGCAGTGTTATTTGAGATGACGACGGGTGCAAGTTCGATCAGTGCTGCGAACTCACCTAAGCTTAATTGACAAACCAGCGAGTGAGCCGTCGCCTGCATTTTTGCCCGAATTTGAGCCACGATATCGAGTTCGATCGCAGTCCCTGTAAAAATCACCGCGAAATCATGCTCAAGAATTAACTGATCCGCAACGATCGCGAACTGTTCGATCGAATACCGGCGTGAAGGAGCAGTTGCGCCGGTGTGCATGACAACCCATCGCTTTGGCAGGTTGAATGAACTCAGCAGATGAGACACGCGATCGCGCGCTCTGGGGTCTACTCGAAGTGAAAGGTGCTGATTTTCAGCGGTTGCGCCAATTTCAGTAACGAGATCGA
Organism: Cyanobacteria bacterium FACHB-DQ100; assembly: GCA_014695195.1. NCBI lineage: Bacteria > Bacillati > Cyanobacteriota > Cyanobacteria bacterium FACHB-DQ100. Next base: position 60,681 of record JACJNW010000011.1, read on the forward strand.
GTTGGCGCTGGACTTCGTGACGAATGCCGCGATCGGGTTCTGGATCTCTGATCCAATCGGTGAGCAGTTGGTACGGATTTTCGTGGCAGTGCGCCAGTCGGAGCGGGATTTCTGCCAGGTAGCACAAGAACGCAGAAGGCAAAGGATTTTGGCTATAGACCGTAAAGATAATTGCGCCGTCGAACTGATGTTGTCGAAGCAGGTCGATCATGTCGTATTCTGGGCGCGGCGATTCGCGGGGAGCAGTTGCTTTTAGCCATGGAGAATCGTAAACGATCGTCTGATCAATTTCAGGAATCAGGGGCGCGATCGCGGCTCCCGCAGAAGAAGTCAGCAGCGTTAATCGGCGATCGGGCAGGGCGGTTTTGAGTGCCCGAAATGCGGGAGTGGTCATCAAGACATCGCCGATCGTATCCAGACGAATGCAAAGTAGATTTTTAGCTTGGTTCCAGGACATGACTAAATCTTGATTTGAGCTCTTCTAAGGTACATCGAGCGGTGCCTGGTTTTTGCACGACGATCGCGGCGGCGGCGGCTGCCAGTTCTGCGGCGATCGTGGCGTTGTTGGTGTAAGCCAAGGCGATCGCAAATGCAGCCGTAAAGGTATCTCCAGCGCCGATCGTTTGTGTGGAACAAGCTGGGTTTGCGCGGATTTGATACGGAGCGTGATCGCGCTGTAGCAGAATCACGCCGTCTCGATCGAGCGTTGCCGCTACGATTTTTGCTCCTGTTTTCTCTAGAATTTGCTCTGCGTTATTTTTCACATACTGAACTCTGGAGGAGTTTACGTTCTCAATCTGATTCAGTAAAGCTAATGTTTGCTGATAGTTTGGTTTAACTGCGGTTACGTCTAGAGTTTGATACTTTAGCAAATTCTTAGCATCAACAATCAAGCTCTTAGGACGATACTTCTGAAGTTGATCGATCGTATCAATGATGCGATTCGTCAGAATTCCATAGCCGTAATCTGAAATGATTACAGCATCATAATCTTTCCATTGTGTTTTGAGTTCAGTAATGAGCTTATCTTCTAGTTCTGTCGTTAACGACTCGGTACTTCCTTGGTCGAACCGCAGCAATAAACGATCGCCATCCATGACACGCTGTTTTGTGAGCGTCGTGCGATCGCTAGCGCTAACAACTCCTTCAATTCCCTGCAACACTTGCCGAAGTCTGATTCCCTCCCAATCTCCACCAGCGACTGAAAGTAGAGTCACCTTTGCTCCTAAGCTTTGCAGATTCATGGCAGTATTGGCAGCTCCTCCAGGCTGGTCGATCACGTGAGACAACGTGACGACCGGAACTGGAGTTTCTTGACATAAGCGCGTAGCACCGCCGTAAAGATAGCGATCGAGCATCGCTTCTCCAATGACAAGGATGCGCGATCGGGAAAACTGCTCCAGCACCGAAAGAAAGTCGCTCATGCTCGAACCCGTAGGGACAAGACTATGAATAGAGCTTCATCTAAGAGAAAATAAACGCTCTTGAGATAGATTTGTCAGACAACGAAATTTCAGGCTCATCCCAAGGTTCAGCCTGATTCTAGGGAGAATACTAACTTGACATTGATCCTTTGCAGATGGAAGGCTCAGAATTTATTTATAAAACTGAGCCAATCAGATAGAGCGCGACAGGCCAAGAGTTCTGATGAAGCGCGATTATTGTAATTGAATAAAAATCTTAGAGAAAAGCCTACCTTACGATTGCGAAACTATCCTGACTGTGTGATATTTGTCACGTTAAGGATAATTAGCGTTTATCCGCTCGTTTATGGCAACCTCTACAGCGTTTGCATTGGCTTTTTTGTCTGCGTTGGCTTCCGCTTCATCTCCACTGATTCTTTCGCGTCTCGAAATGTTCCCGACTCCAGTTGCGTCCCCTGAAATCATTTCAGACAACGTGCCAACGGTACCGAGTGGATTACCATTGGCTCCGATCTCTCCGATCGCATCCAACTTCGAGCCGGAGTTTTCAACGAAAATTGCAGCCAATTCGAGTCAAGCGCCTCAGTCGGGTGGACAGCTTTATGTCCAGCGTCTAGCCGCCCTGCAAATTGGCAAGCTTTATACCCGATTGCCGAGCGACAGTTTTGCGGAAATTTGGCGAGGAGCGGCATTACAGCCCACTTATCAACAATGGCGCAATCTGCTGGCGCAAGAATCCAAAGCTGTATCCAAGCGGAGCAGCGATCGCGATCTTGCCATTCTACTTGGCGATTCTTTGAGTTTATGGTTTCCTTGCGATCGCTTACAGTCTTCGCGAATCTGGCTAAATCAAGGCATTTCTGGCGATACAACCTGGAATATTTTGGCGAGACTGTCTGATCTAGTAGAGACGCGCCCCTCGGAGATTTACCTCATGGCAGGCGTGAATGATTTAAAGATGGGTGCCACTGATGCAGAGATTGTCTGGAATATTCAGCGAATCATTACAAAGCTGCAAGAGATGCACCCGAATGCCAGAATTATTGTTGAATCGATTTTGCCCACGCGATCGCACCGGATTCCGCACGATCGAATTGCTGGAATCAATGCCCAGTTAAAAGCGATCGCACAACGGGCAAGCGCAAGCTATCTGGATTTGTACTCTGAGTTTGTTGATCAAGATGGACAGATTTTGTCTGAGTACACAACAGATGGAATTCACCTCAGCGCTCAGGGTTATGCAGCTTGGCAATCTGTCTTCCAAGAATCCGGCAGCAAAATTGCAGCGCTTCCAATCTCAAATTAAGGCATCTACGAAATTCTCACGTGCTGAAAAACATGAGAAAACCCCAGACACAAGATTATCTCGTGCCTGGGGTTTCTAGATGAAATCAATATTTAGTTGCCGCGTTTTAGCGAAGCTTCGACTTGGTTGAACTCGATGTTTAAGCGATCGACCATCTTCTGCGGGACAGGACGATTCGGGTAAGAGCTATAGTGCCCAGCAAGGGAATTAAGCGCCGTTCGCATCGTGGTAAAAGAACTCAGCTTGGCTAAAGACGTATCGCGACGATAACGAGCAGCAAAATCGTTGATTAATTTTCGTGCGTCGGCTTGAATTGCCGCTTTGTCCGGTGCATCGGCGGGGAGCGTCATCGCAGTTTTGAGGGTGTTGATCACGGCGAGCGTGTCATCGCGGTAGTTGCCCGTCAGACCGCCCGATGCAGGAGAGCATCCGACAAGCCCGATCGCCACAACGATCACTAGCGCCAGCAGGCGAGACAATAAGCGCTTCATAAGCAGTTCGCGTTAGATGAACAAAAGTAACAATCTACTCATCGTACCGTGATCAGGAGCGATGGGATCAGAATCGGGTAAGCAAGCGGTTTGGATTTTGAGAATTTTAACGATTCCTTAAGATGACAATGTGCGATCGATTCATCCCTCTGGATCGCACATTGCCATCTTAATAAACGCACTCTTCATGTCTGAAAAATCTCCCAGAGCAAAATGCTAGAGTGTGAGACAGTTGACTCATCTGCCGTATGTCGAAAAACCTCTTCACGACTTCAGAGCCATCTTCTACACCAATCTCAATTTCTCCGAGTTCGCCCATCGCGGGTTGGGGCATCGTCGCGATCGTGCTTGGAATTGCGATCGCAAGTCAATCCCTTCGTAAAAAACAACCTCAACCCGCACTCGATCCTTATCAGCCCCTCCCTTTCACGCAACTGATGCAATGGCTCGGTTACGGCAAACAACTCGAAAACGCGAAAAATCTCGAAGGCGCGATCGCGGTTTACGAGCAAGGCTTGAAACAATACCCCAACGATTTTCGACTGTGGCACGAACGTGGCTTAGCCCTCGCAAAACATCAGCGCTTTGAAGCAGCCCTTGAAAGTTACGATCGTGCCTTCGCTCTGCGCCCAGATTATCGAGATCTAGCGCACGAACGAGGCGATACGTTACTCCAGCTTGAACGGTACGAAGAAGCGATCGTATCACTCGATCAATATCTGCGATATGAACCGAATAGCGCTCATGTCTTAGCCGATCGTGGATATGCCCTGCATCAATTAGGACGGTATGAAGAAGCGTTACGAGCGCTGAACCAGGCAATCGATCGCGCGTTCAGCGATGCAAATTCACTCAACTATGCGCGGTACTATCAAATCGAATGCCTCCGAAAGTTGGGACAATTCAACGCCGCCCTACAAGCTTGCGAAGCTGCGATTAAGCAGAACCCTCAATTTCAAGCCCAGTACAAAGCAATTCAAGCCGAAATCGCTTAGATGATAGTCGTTTATTTCTAATCACAGCAATTTACGGACTGTTGCACTATTTGGAGAAGCGATCGACTTGGATTTTTGTTTGGTATCGTTTAGGGATGAGAAGCCTTATTTGCTGGGAATCAGCGCTGGGTTTTTCAGAAACTAACGTGAACGAATGATGGCTCATGACAAAGCAAGTTCTCATTCTCGGTGGTACGGGTCGAGTCGGTAGTAAGGTAGCAGCAGATCTGATTGCTCATACCGATGCAGAGATTACGATCGCCGGACGCAATTTACTCACAGGTGCACAGGTCAGTCAGCAACTGGGAGAGCGAGTCAAATTTAGCGCGATCGATTTATCTGCGACTGCGGTGTTAAAGGGTGCGATCGCGCAGTCAGACTTAGTAATTCACTGTGCTGGCCCGTTTCACTACCGTAATGCAAGTGTATTGCAAGCTTGCATTGATCAAGGTGTTAACTACATTGATGTCAGTGATCATCCTTCATTCACTCGCAAAGCGCTGGCATTTCGATCGAATGCCGAATCCGCTGATGTTACCGCAATTATTAACACAGGTATTTTCCCAGGTATTTCCAATAGCATGGTGCGGCGTGATGTTGAACGATTAGATTATGCAGAAAAAATTCATTTAAGCTATGTAGTTGCAGGTTCTGGCGGAGCGGGTATTACCGTGATGCGAACCACGTTTCTCGGATTGCAGCGCCCGTTTGAAGCGTGGATCGGCGGAGACTGGCAAATGGTGAAGCCGTATAGCGATCGCGAAGTTGTCGAGTTTCCACAATACGGTAAGGTCGGTGTTTACTGGTTTGATATGCCCGAAGCTTTCACGCTGCCGGATACATTTCCGGTGAAAACGGTGATTACTAAGTTTGCAACGGTGCCCACGTTTTATAACTATCTAACTTGGAGTGTGGCGCGTTGGTGGCATCCAAAATTACTGCAAACGAAAGCAGTGATTGAGTTTTTGTCTCATGTCAGCCACTTTATGACCGATGTCACCGATCGGGTTAGCGGAATTGGGGTAGCGATTCGATCGGAAGTTACCGGAGAAAAAGATGGTCGATCGGTGCGCTGTGTCTCAACCATGACGCATCCCGATACCGCAGTTTCCGCCGGAATTGGAACAGGCACAGTCGCGGAAATGCTGTTATCGGGTGAGCTGAAAAAACCGGGAGTTTGGGCGATCGAGCAAGCACTCCCGACAGAATTGTTCGATCGAGCGATGCAAAACCGGGGAATCGAAATTCATCAGCAATTAATGGAGTAGCGCTTTCTGAGCAGATTGCACCGACTGTTTGATCTGCTCAAAATCTAGTGCTGTCGTTGTGGGTTCCGTTCTAAGCCAGAGCAGAAATTCAATGTTTCCCGCAGGGCCTAACAACGGCGACCAAGTGAGTCCTTGATATTGCCAACCGATTGATCGTGCACTTTCTAACACTTGCACGATCGCGCCTGTTTGATCTTTGATATCGCGCACTACGCCTTTTTTACCAATGCGATCGCGCCCCACTTCAAACTGAGGCTTTACGAGCAAAATTGCCTCTTTTGGCGGCTGTAAAAGCTCCCAGAGTGCAGGAAGAACTTTAGTCAGCGAAATAAATGAAACATCAACAACCCCCAAATCAGGAATTGGTTGATCATTGGTGTACAACTCTTCCGGCTTCAGATGTCGAATATTCGTCCGTTCCCTCAACACGACACGCGGATCTTGACGCAAACTCCAAGCCACTTGTCCGTAACCTACATCAATTCCATAAACCTGCTTTGCACCCGATTGCAGCAAGCAATCGGTAAATCCACCCGTTGAGATGCCGCCATCGAGACAGACCCGATCGCTCACTTCAATCTGGAATTCCTGCAAGGCTTTACTGAGTTTTTCACCCCCCCGCGAGACAAACGGTGATTTCGCTCGAATGTTGATCGCGGCATCGATCGCGACTTCAGTTCCAGGCTTATCAATCACTTGTTGATCCACTCGCACTTCGCCTGCCTGAATCAGTCGCTGTGCCTGTTGGCGCGACGAGCAGAGTTCGCGATCGACTAAAAGTGTATCGAGCCGTTGTTTAGGCATTCCAATTAGGCATTCCAATGTAGATCTAGCAGTGTGTTGCTATTATCGCTCGATCCCTGCTGCAAGTGATAAACCGGACTAGCGTTTCCGGGTCGATCGTGCCTTTTTCTTCGCGGCTGCTTCCACAGGTTTGGCAGCGGGTTCAGCCGGACTGACTCCATCTCGCAAACTTACCGCTTGCGCTAACAGCGAGTCCGCAAACGCGATCGCCGCCGCCTCAGTCGTGGTATTTTCAGCCGATCCGACTTGACCGCTCGCTAGCTGTGCCAACTCTTGACGGCGTTGCTCCTGATCGAGCGCGCTCACCCGCACGATCGTTCTAAGCTCTGCGCTGGCTCCGTTCCCATTTTGCGATCCGTTGCTCAGTTCGATCACTTGCTTTGCCACATTGAAATGCTGATCTGCCATGGCTGCCACGATCGGCTGGTGCGTCACGCAGAGAACTTGATGATGCCGACCCAGTTGATACAGCTTTTCTGCGATCGCCTGCGCGACTCGACCGGAAACCCCAACATCAATTTCATCAAAGACCAGCGTTTCTGCCGAATCGACTTGAGAGAAACAAGCTTGCAGCGCGAGTAGAAATCGGCTCATTTCCCCACCGGACGCAATCTCGGTCAACGGCTGCAACGGTTCACCAGGGTTCGGGCTAAATAGATAACTAATGCGATCGCTCCCGGCTGCGGTCGGTGCGATCGGTGTAATTCCCACCTGAAATTGCACCTTTTCCATCGCCAGCGGTTTGAGTTCTGCAATCAAGCGTGCTTCTAAACCTTGAGCCGTGGACTGACGCAATTCAGTGAGAAGGGTTGAAGCCTCGACAAGCTCAGTTCTTCGAGTTGCGGTGAGCTTTTCAAGCTCCTCGATCGATTGTCCGGCTCCGGTGAGTTCTTCGAGTTCGGTTTGGAGCGATTGCCGCAGCGCGATCGCATCACTCAAATTAGGACCATACTTGCGGGAGATTTGTTTTAATTCAACGATGCGTTCTTCGACTTCTTGCAGCCGCTGCGGATCAGTTTCTAAATCGTCGCCATAAGCATTAATTTGCTGTCCTGCTTCTTCGACTTGTGCCAGTGCAGAAGTCACAATCTCTAAGATGGGCTGAATCTGATCGTCATAGCGCACCATGTCGTTCAGCAAGCTTTCTGCTTTACCCAGCAAGTCTGCACAGGCATCTTCCCCATTTTCATTCTGATAAAGGGCTTGATATACCTGATAGCTCTGCTGCTGTAATTCCACACTATGACCGAGCCGCTTGCGTTCCTGCTCTAGTTGATCCAACTCGTCTGGATCGTCGAGGTTTGCTGCATTCAGTTCGCGTAGCTGATATTCAAACAGATCAAGCTGCTGTAAGCGCTGCTGCTCTGAATGTTTGCGTTTTTCTAAAGCTTGAGCCGCCTGCTGATAGCTGGAAAATGCCTGACTGACGACTTCGCGCTGCTTTAATAAAACGATTCCGCCATAACTATCAAGCCAATCTCGCTGAAGTCCGGGTTGCCCCAGTTGAACGGTTTGCCCTTGCGCGGTGATTTCAACCAAACGATCGCGCAACGCTTCCATCTGCTGCTTGTTGACTAGGACTCCGTTAATTCTCGATCGATTGCGTTGCCCACTGCCCAACGCCACAATCTCACGGCTACAAACGGCAATTTCGTCATCGAGTAAATCAATTTGCTCTTGCTCAAACCAGAACTTCAGCAGATCATTCACTCGGAAAGTCGCTTCGATCGTGGCGCGTTCTTCTCCGGTTCGTACCGCCCGACCTGTCACCTTTCCGCCGAGCGCCGCATCGATCGCATCCAAAATAATCGATTTACCCGCACCCGTTTCTCCGGTCAGAACGTGCAGTCCTGCCCCAAACGTTAAGTCGAGGTGATCAATCAGCGCAAAATTTTCGATCCGCAGGGACAATAGCATGAAGACTCACAAAACAAGGATTTGCACTTCTAGTTCCATGTTACTGCGTAGCAAAAATCTAAGAGACTAAAAAATAAGCGATGATGAATTCGACTTTTTTAGACTGGAACGATCGCAAAGCTGTCTTGAAGACGATCGATTTCTAAATCAATTAAATAATCGACTGTCCAATTGGCGCAGCGTTGCAGCATATGAAACGGATAGGTATTTGCAACTCCCACAACCGGAATCTTCGCTGCTTTTGCCGCTTCAATGCCGCTGAAGGTATCTTCGATCGCTAAACATTCTGAAGCCGTTAGCTGAAGATTCGGGAAAGTTTGATTGAGTCGATCGATCGCTAACAAATATCCATCCGGTTCAGGTTTGCTGACGGTTAGATCGTCGCCGGACACGATAACTGAAAAGCGCGATCGCAGATTTGTCCGCTCTAAGACCAGTTCAATTTCAGACCGCAGTGCGCCACTGACGATCGCAAACTTGCACTGAGGCAGCTTAAACATCAAGTCTTCAATTCCGGTGTAAATCGGCAGCTTTTCTAATGCGCTGATCTGCTGCACGTAGGCGTGGGCTTTCCGCATCACCAATTCATTAAGATAAGCCGGATTAATCACTCTGCCGCGCCGTTCTAGTAAAGCTTGAATACAAACACGATCGCTGCGTCCTAAACAAAGTTCGCGGAACTCTCCCGGCTTGGGGCGTAGGTTCTCCTCGATCAAAATCTGCTCTAGCAGTTTGTCGTGGAGTGGCTCATCGTTGATAATGACCCCGTTAAAATCAAATAGAACAGCTTTCAGCATCGGAATATAAAGCGCGATCGTTCCGTCTTCTACCTTACACTCAAGCTTGCAGAGCGCGATCGCGAATGTCAGATAGACTACGACACCGCAAATGCTCCACCAAATTCGTCAAACTCCTCAAAATCGGTGCTGGCGAGTGCTTTCACTCCATGCGTAATTTGATGCAGCCACCAAAATTCTTCGCTATGAATGGTTGAAAATCCGGCTGTACCCATCCACGCTTCAATGCTGTCATGAGCATATTCACGAATATAAGGTTCCTCAAAAATTTGTGTTAACCATTCTGTTTGTCGGAGTGTTTTCTGACTGCCATCTAGAATGATCACTTCACCACTAGATTGCAGTAAACGATAGCATTCCTGCAGAATTAACTTGGAGATTATGGACGGTGTTTCATGAAATAACAACGAAGCGGTCACTAAATCAAATGAATGATCAGAGAATTTCGTAGATTCTGCTTTGCCGTGTATCCAATGAATGTTTAAGTTGGCTTGATTGGCTTTGAGATCGGCAACTGCCAGCATAAACGGTGATAAATCTAAGCCGAACACTTCTGCATTCGGAAACGCTTGTTTGAGTAATAGCGTGGTTGATCCGGTGCCACAGCCAAGGTCTAGAATTCGTAAGGGCTGTCCCTGAATGGCTTCGATCACTTGTTGGCGTACCCAGGTTTCATTCGGGGGTAACGCCAACTGAGTGATGGGATCGTAAGTTGTCGCAGCGCCGATCGTTAAATAGCCACCTTCGATGCCGTGAAAGTTCTGAGCTTTGTAGTAGTTCGGATAGACCAAATCGGGATCAGCCAAACGATCGCATGCCGTTTTCCAGTCAATACTGTCGTGCAATCGCCGCATCTCGGTTTCACCGACGAGCAAGCGGGCGATCGGAGCTAGATACTGCTCGAAGATCGTATCTTTGCGAGTTGCCATACATTCATCACAACACTACTGATGCCTAGTGTAACGAATTGGTTTGAGTCCGGTGCGATACCATCGCTGGATTCGCTCCGGTGCAACTCCTAACAGGTATGCCAATATCACGATTTGATTGACGATCGTTGTTCTGAAAACGCCCATTTTTTGCCAGCGTCGTCCAGATGTCAGGACAGCATGAGGAACGATCGCGATTCTTCCCCTTTGTCGTAATCTTCTGACAAATTCAAAATCTTCCATAATCGGCAGGTCTGGAAATCCACCGATCGCGTCAAACGTTTTGCGATGCAGAAAGATCGCCTGATCGCCATAAGGAAATTGAAGGTAACGCGATCGTAGGTTGACCCCCCATTGCACCCAACACAATCCCGGTAAAGTCGCATCAATAGTTAACTGAAATGCACCCGCGATCGAATTCGATAACGCTTGGTGAATCATTCGATCGAATCCTGGGGGCAATCGTGTATCGGCATGAAGAAACAAGAGAATCCCTCCGGTTGCGATCGCGGCTCCTGCATTCATTTGTGCGGCGCGACCCGGAATCGAGTGCAAGACTTTAACGCCGTAGGATTTCGCAATTTCAACCGTTTCGTCTTGGCTTCCACCGTCTACCACAATGATTTCGAGATCAGTCGCTTGAATCGAGAGAATTTTAGGGAGTGCGTTTGCTTCATTTAGAACCGGAATGACGATCGAGATTTTCATGGCAAATGCCGCAAATCTTCAGGGCGATCGATATCATTCAGCGTGGGTAGGAGCGCGATCGATAAATTTAACTGTTTTGCAATCTCCAACGTTTGCTGAAATACAAGATTTGTACTCCAGGTAATACCTTGAAAAATACTAGACACAAACTGATTTAATCCAATTAAGTAATATCCACCATCCGTTGCAGCACCAATTGATAAATTATAATAGTTTAATTTTAGAAATGCTGTCGTTAATACATCAGCAGTCAAATCAGGACAGTCTGTTCCAACTGCAACAACTGATCTTGCACCGGAATCAAACGCGGAATGAAACGCATCGATTAATCGATCGCCCAAATCGCCGGAACACTGCGATCGATACTCCAGGTCATGCCCTAACCAATCCTGCATTTGGATGAGTGTTCCACCTGTGTAATAAACACAAATTGAGACAGAACGATCGTTTTTCAGCTTGCGGGATTGCGCGATCATTGCTTCCGTCATCTGTCGATGTAGTGCCGCCGCCCCAACTTCTCCCAAAGCTGGAATCAAACGAGTTTTGGCTTTACCCGGTTCAGGATAGCGTGTGAAAATAATTAACTGCTCTTGCACAAAGACAAAAAAATAGAACTGAGTAGAGTTTCTACCACAGTTCTACAGTGATGGCAAAGAAGAATTACTTCTTCAGCGCGCAACCGTCCCGAACGGTATTGCCTAAGACCAGCGTAGCCGTGTAGTTATATTTGCGATCGGACATTCCATCGCTACACGCACCCCGTCGAATCACCAAGGTTCCGCTTGTTCGTCCACGTAGGGGATAAACGCGCACATAGTCTGCGGGTTTTCCTTGAGCACTCAGGGGCGCAACGTAGGGAAACGTTATCTTCTGGGGATCTGGCGTTTTGTAAGTGATTCCTGTTTTGTCGATCGTCACGTTCCAAAACGGCTCAGTTCCAATCACATTAAAGGATTCGATCGAGCGGGAATTCATTTGAGCCGTGGCAGGCATCAATGCGAGTAGACTTGCAGCTAAACCAGTCAAAAGGACTTTCATTTTCAGGATTAAACTCGATTTGTATTAATCTCTACAAAAGATGCAATCAGAATTCCAGGCAATTGTTAGCGCTCGATCGAGCTTGTCCATACTGGGGACAACGGATTGAACATGAACTATGGATCTGAGTGTCGTCATCTGCACCTACAACGGTGAAGCTCGAATCGGGCAAGTCTTAGACCGACTGCGATCGCAGCTTCACACACAGGCGATCGCTTGGGAAGTTTTAGTGATCGATAACAATAGTCGCGACAATACTCAGCAGATTGTTTCAAACTACCCTGAAGTTCGATATATTTTCGAGCCAGAGCAAGGATTAGCGTTTGCACGATCGAGGGCTGTTCACGAAGCTGCAGGACGCTGGGTTGCCTTTCTCGACGATGACACACTGCCGGATCAAAACTGGGTTGCTCAAGTTGATCGATTTGCTCAAGCGCATCCAGAAATCGGGGCATTTGGTGGACAAATTCATGCAGAATACGAAGTCGAGCCGCCCCCTAGCGTGAAGAAACTTGCGCCATACTTAGCGATCGTCGAACGTGGATCAAAGCCGCATCGGTACGATCGTGTGTTGCCTCCGGGCGCGGGCTTAGTGGTGCAGCGTCAAGCGTGGATCGATGCGGTTCCTGAAAGATTAGTGTTAGTGGGACGGACGACCACTGCAATGCTTGCCAGTGAAGACATCGAAGCGATTCTGCACATTCAGAACTCCGGGCGCGAGATTTGGTACAACCCGGAAATGCACCTATATCACCAGATTCCCCACTGGCGAACGGAGCGATCGTACTTACTCAAATTGATCAAAGGGGTTGGACTCGTTCGCCATCATATTCGGATGTTGCGATGGAAGCCTTGGCAGCGTCCCCTTGTGCTTCCCCTGTATGTCTTGAATGATCTCAAGAAAATGGTCGCTTATAAACTCAAGCATCCTCACCAGGAGGATTTAGCGATAGCTTGCGAACAACAGTTGCTGATTAGTAGTTTCATCAGCCCCTTCTATCTGTGGCATCGTACGTTTCTTTCTAAATAACTCCCAAACTACAGCTTAAGAAAATGATGCAGACGAGCAAGTATTCACCTATTATTTCTGTGATTATTCCAGCATACAATGCTGAGAAAACAATTCGAGAAACAATTGAATCTGTTTTGAATCAAACCTTTAAGGACTTTGAAGTTGTTGTGGTGAATGATGGTGCAACGGATAAAACTTTAGAGATTGTGCAAAGCATTTGTGATCCTCGAATTAAAGTATTTTCTTATGTGAATTCTGGTAAATCGCTCGCTCGCAATCGAGGAATTGAACTCTCAAAAGGTGAATACCTTTCGTTTCTGGATGCTGATGATTTGTGGACACCAGATAAATTAGAAGAACAGTGGAAGGCACTTCAAAATCATCCAGAAGCAGATGTGACTTATAGTTGGACAAATTTTATTGATGGTGCAGGCAATCTCCGATACCAAGGAGCACGTTACGGAAATGCAGAGAATATTTATCGCAAATTATTAGTCAAAAACTGTTTTGGAAGTGGCTCTAATATCTTAGTTAGGCGTAGTGCGATCGCGCAAATGTCTTTCCATTTTGATCCATCCCTTCCTAATGCGGAAGATTGGGATTTTTACATTCGACTTGCTGCTCAATTCAAATTCGTTTGTGTTCCAAAATATCAAATTCTCTATCGAACCCATAACGGCTCCTCCTCGTTTAATATTCAGGCATCAGAAGCCGCTTGTTTAAAGATTATTGATCGTGCCTTTAAACAAGCACCCGATTCTTTGCGGTATTTGAGAAAAGATACGCTTGCAGCGCTTTATACCTATTACGCGCATCGAGTTTTGGCTAACCCTTCCAAACGCTCGAATGCAGTCTCAGCTTTCCGTTATTTGCGGCTCGCAGTTCATCATGACTCTGTCGCACCTCAAACCATATTGCGGCTTTTGCTTAAGATTTTCATTGTTCTTTTACTCCCCGTTCCACTCTCCAGAATGATGATTAAAAAACTATCTCAACGGGATTCTAGTCAAAATTTTCGACCAAACAAAACGAGTAATCTTACTCAATTAAAGATGGCGATCGGAAAAGCTTTGATCATTGCTTATAAAGAATCTACTCAACAACTAGAAGAAGCGCTCACATCAGAAGGATTTTGTTGTGAAGTAGTGCGACAAGAGGACAAACCCGAATACCAAGATTTCGCTTCGATTCATCGCTGTATGTTGAATCATCGGCAAGCCTGGGAGAAAGCGGCTCAAGCTTCCCATCCGACTTTAATCGTTGAATCAGATTTTGTGCCCGTGGTAGGTATGGGATCTCTTTCAGCTCCTTTTAATTTAGATCAGAAAAATGTAGGAATAGCTTGGTTATATACCTGTGCCCCACAACTTTATTCCGTAACACCCGAAGGCTATGGAGAAGGCTTTTCGACCGCATTAGTTGCCTATGTTGTTACTCCTGAAGGTGCAAAGAGTCTGTGTGAAAGCTTTGTAGAAGAAATCACCGAAAAATATGGTGCAAGCTATCACAATTTTGATTCTCAAATTGATAATTACTTGCGACGAAAAGGCTTCAAAAATTACATTCCATTTCGCAATTATGGCGAACATGGGGGTAAATCTAATCCCGAACATCGTCGCAATGGAATGAGCGGCATTCATCACGCTGATTTACTCTACGGCAAATTAGCGTTTCTACCACCGTTTCTAGTCGATCAGGCGAATCCTCAACTCAAATTGATCCACGTACGATCGAAAGCACGACTTAAGGGAATGGCTCGCTTGTTGCTGGGTAAGTATTTACGTCCTGCGATCGTTCGGCGATCAAGCACACCCTTTCGATTAATCAAATTTGCAGTCAGCAGGCATTTCCAGGCTCATTGATATCTCAATCTGCTTCGACTCTCCTAGTTTCGGTGATTATTGTTGTAATGGATTCTTGCACCAGCCCATTGCAGCTTTTCACGCAGAGTTTTGTAGTAGGAATAGTCCTCACGCAATACGATGAAGTGGGCTTCTTCCTCCGCCATCCGAATGTCTACTCGCTGACCTGGCCAAATTGGAGTTGCTAACACGCCATCCATCCAAAGCTTTGTACTTAAATCATAGTCAGCCAAGGGCCAAATACTCACTACTGATCCAGGTGGAATCACGATCGGACGACTCGATAAGCTCAACGGACAAATCGGCGTAATTGCGATCGCTGACATTCCCGGATGAATAATCGGACCATTTGCCGCAACTGTATAACAGGTTGATCCGGTCGGCGTAGACACAATTAATCCATCCCCCTGATATTGATCAACCACTTCGCCATCAATTTCCATTTCTAGAACCGAAGTGATCATGCGATCGGCGGAAGCTGGTTTAATACACATATCATTCAAAGCAAGATAGCGATCGCTCACAGGCTCTAAATTCGTGCGATTGCCCTCATGCAAGGTTGCCTGAAGCATCATCCGTTTCTGTACTGCAAATCGATCTGCCTCTAACCGATCCCAAATCGTCTCGCTGTTAAAGTCATCTGGTGATTCGGTCAGAAATCCTAAATGACCACCGAC
This sequence comes from Cyanobacteria bacterium FACHB-DQ100, assembly GCA_014695195.1. Taxonomy (NCBI): domain Bacteria; kingdom Bacillati; phylum Cyanobacteriota; species Cyanobacteria bacterium FACHB-DQ100. The sequence goes on from JACJNW010000011.1 coordinate 75,909, forward strand.
ATTGACTGCCAAAATTGGGATACGATCGGCTGCCAAATTCCGAGCCGCAGACAGCGCAGTCCCATCGCCACCGAGAATTACAGCAAGATCGATCGGGGGTGCAACGGAAGCCAAGAACACCGGATACGGATTATCTTTCGGTCCGCTTGGTCCTAGTAAAACGTGACATCCTCGCTTTTCTAGAGCCTGAGCGCAATTTTCTGCCCATCGCTTACTCAATGGGTCGCCGGATTTGTGAACAATTAGAACTTGTTTTAGCTGCACAACGATCGAGAATCGATAAAAAAGCACCCCTAAATGCTAATTCAAATGTGAAAACGATTTACGCTTTTGACGGATTAACGGACCGATCGAGCGTAAGCGATCGCGCTAAAAACGCTTCATAAGAATTTTGCTCTAGCTCTAGAGTTGGTCGCTGAATTCAGTGCTTGCAACTGGGCAAACTCAAATAAAAAAGAGATGCAGCCTAAACCACATCTCTCTTCAAAAACACGGAATGTAATTTACCACTTGAGCAGATTGAATTGCTCCATATCTACCGTGTCTCGGTTCCGATAAATCGCAAGCACGATCGCCAAGCCAACCGCCGCTTCCGCAGCCGCGATCGTAATCACAAAAACGGTAAAAATCTGACCCTTGATTTGCTGCGGATCAAGATAGTTAGAAAACGCCATCAAATTGAGATTGACCGCATTTAACATTAGCTCGATCGACATCAATACCCGCACCGCATTCCGGCTCGTCACCAAACCATAAATGCCAACGCAGAATAACGCCGCCGCAATCAGTAAGAAATATTGAAGTTGCATCGGGGAAGTCCTTAGTTTTCAAGATTGCTTTGACCGGCGGGGGTCAGTTCACGCGGACGCTCTGGCAAAGTCAAAGCTGTAGTTCCAGCCAATTCGTCGGCTTCAGGGATGAACTCGCGACGAGCCAGTACGATCGCACCAATCAGCGCCATCAGCAGCAAGACCGAAGCCAACTCAAACGGCAGCAGAAAATCGCTGAAGAAGTGAAGGCCGATCGTAATAATCGAGCTTTCAACTGGAACGGCTGTAGAAATCGCCCAGGGAGTTGTGACCACCATCGCACTCAGCAGGGCAAAAATTCCAGCGCAAACAAGTGCAGTCGCAGCCCGACGAATCCAAGATTTCGCCATCGGCTTAAAGGCTTCCCGCTTGTTCACGAGCATAATCGCAAACAGAATCAGAACGTTGACCGCTCCCACGTAAATCAACACTTGAGCCGCTGCAACGAAGTCTGCATTCAACAGCAGATATAATCCAGCAATGCTGATGAATACTCCACCCAGCAGGAAGGCGGAATACACCACATTTTCGAGAAGCACAACGCCAATTGCAGATCCCAGCATCATTGCTGTCAGGATCGCGAACGACACAATTTGAACACCTTCCGCTAAATTCACGGTTCTCTCTCCTAAATATCAGACAAGAGACGCGATCGAGTACGTCTCTGTAAGGTCAACTACGACCCTTTTTCGACAATCTCTTCCGGGCGAGACCCCGCACGGCGCGACCCTGCCGGAAGATCGTGCGGCTCGTTCACACCTTTAGGGAGGTAAGCAAACTCGCGCAACGGAGTCACCATCGGATCGTTCGTCACCTTGTAAGGCAAACGACCGAGCGCAACATTATCGTAGTTGAGTTCGTGTCGATCGTAGGTAGACAGTTCGTATTCTTCGGTCATTGACAGACAGTTCGTCGGGCAATATTCCACACAGTTGCCACAGAAGATACAAACGCCGAAATCAATACTGTAGTGATTCAGCTTCTTCTTCTTCGTTTCTTTGTTGAACTCCCAATCCACTACAGGTAAGTTGATTGGGCACACCCGGACGCAGACTTCGCAAGCAATACACTTATCAAATTCAAAGTGAATCCGTCCTCGGAATCGCTCTGAAAGAATCAGCTTTTCGTAAGGGTACTGAACCGTGATCGGGCGACGGCGCATATGATCGAAGGTCACAGATAACCCTTGACCAATATATTTACCCGCCTGGATCGCCTCTTTTGTATAGTCACCGACTTGTTTGAGAAATTTCAGCATGAAGTGTTCTCCAAGGGTTAGAGGTTAGCCGCCAAATGCGACCGGAAATGCAAGTTTCAAGCCTGCAGTAACCAGCAGGTTTACCAACGAAACAGGAAGTAAGAATTTCCAACCGAGATCAAGCAGTTGGTCAATCCGCACACGGGGCACAGTCCACCGCATCAAGATCGCGAGGAACACGAGGAAGTACGCTTTCAGAATTGTGGTTCCAATCCCGATCGAGGCAAAGATCAATTGCAGCCAAGGCGTATTCTCAGGAATGCCAATCAGACCCGAAATGTACGGCAGCGACACTGGAAACTCCCAGCCACCGAGGTAAAGCACCGCAAATAGCAGCGCAGACAGCGTCAGGTTGACATAAGACCCCAAGTAAAAGAGCGCAAACTTCATCCCCGAATATTCGGTTTGATAGCCTGCAACGAGTTCTTCTTCTGCTTCGGGTAAGTCAAAGGGGATCCGCTCACATTCTGCTAATGCTGCAATCCAGAAAATGATAAATCCGACGGGTTGCCGCCAAATATTCCAGCCAAGAATGCCGTAACCCGCTTGCTGATTTACGATATCGACGGTGCTGAGCGAGTTCGACATCATTACGACTGCTAAGACGGAGAGCGCTAACGGCAGTTCATAACTAATCGACTGTGCGGCAGCACGTAGTCCACCCAAGAGCGAATACTTATTATTCGAGGCATAGCCCGACATCAGAAGCCCGATCGGAGCCACGCTAGAGAGTGCAATCCACAAAAAGATGCCTAAGCCAACATCGGTAATTTGTAAATTTTGTCCAAATGGGAGAATGAGGTAGGACAAGAAGACGGGAATCACAACGATCGCAGGCCCCAGCGTAAACAGCAGCTTGTCTGCTTTGGACGGAACCACATCTTCTTTGAATACCAGTTTCAATCCGTCCGCCAACGGTGCAAGGACACCGAGCGGGCCGATAAATTCAGGGCCGATCCGCTGTTGAGCGGCGGCTGAGATTTTCCGCTCTAGCCACACCACGACCAAGACACTGACCGTTGCTGCAACCAGCATGATCAGCATCGGCAATGGCATCCAGAGGGCTTTGGCTGCCCCGGCAGGAATGCCAAGGCTCTGCACAGTTTCAATAAAGGTTCCTTGAAGGTCAATTCCTGGATTCATGGTTCCCGACTCGTAGGAAGGCAGTTGAGGCAGGTCGATCACTCTCCATACATGAAGAATTATTGATGCACTCAACGTCTTTCAGTATAGCGGTCTCGATGGAACCGAAACGCATCGAACTCCCGAATTTATGGCGTTTTGAGCTATCAAAGTATCCAATGAGACGGATTGACTCAACTGAATATTCATCTAAAGAACGATCGCAATTCTTCTATATCAATCTTAACTGCGGGGAGTAGGAAGTGGGGTATTTCTCTCTACTTCCTACTCCCCGCCCCACACTTCTATTGTCGTTCAAATTGACCGTAATAAATTCAGCTTCCATGAAAGAAACCCTCAGAAGCAAGATTCCTGAGGGCTGGAGTTCCTGAAAATCGTCACGTAGATATCCTTGCAAGGGTTAGCCAAATCCACAAGAGGGGTCTGACCCATCATTTCGATTTATGCAAACTTCATGTTCGCTGATCGATCGGAATATAAGGCGATCCGTGCAGCCCAGTGTAAATCTGCGTGGGTCGGAAAATGCGGTTTTCGGCTAACTGTTCTTTCCAGTGTGCCAACCAGCCTGCAGCCCGTGAAATCGCAAACACAGGCGTAAATAAGTCAGTTGGGATGCCTAACTTTCTATACACTAAACCGGAGTAAAAATCGACGTTCGGGTAAATTCCCTTGTGCCCTAGTCGCTCTTCGACGGCTCTCTCCAGTTCGACCGCAATATCGTAATACTTATCTTGACCAAACTTTTCAAACAGTTGCTCGGCTAGGTGTTGCAGAATGTTGGCTCTAGGGTCTTTGACTTTGTAAACCCGATGCCCAAAGCCCATAATCTTTTCCTTGCGCTCTAGGCGATCTTCCAAAAATGGACGGACGTTCTCAACTGAACCGATCTCTTCTAGCATCATGATCACTTCTTCACTGGCTCCACCGTGAAGCGGCCCTGCCAGAGTTCCTACTGCCGAGGCGATCACCGCATAGGGGTCAGTCAGGGTCGAAGCAGTTACCATCGCGCTAAACGTAGACGCATTGATCGTGTGTTCTGCATGAAGCGTCAAGCTGATATCAAAAATCCGCGCTGCAAAGGGATCGGGCTCCTGCTCGTTCAACATATACAGGAAGTTTGCAGCATAGCTCAGGTCGTCACGCGGCTGTACCGGATCATTTCCTTTTCGCATCAGTTGAAAGGCAGCGACCATCGTCGGAATCTTGGCCAGAATCCGCACGACCGCTGCTCGAATATAACTTGGATTATCGAGCGCCCGCTTTGAGTAGAAGAGACCTAAAGCAGCAGCACAAGCTTGCAGCGCATCCATCGGGTGTCCGCTTTCTGGAAAGCACTTCATCATGTCGCGAATGCGGTACTTCAAGCGGCGATGATACTGAATTTCGTGTTCAAACTCTGCCAAGGTTTCCCGATTCGGCAGTTCGTTCCAAATCAGAAGATAGGCGGTTTCTAGAAACGTATTTCCAGGCTGCATCGCCAATTCCTGAATCGGAATGCCGCGATACTCCAGAATCCCTTTCTGCCCATCGACAAAACTTATGCTGGACTGAGTTGCAGGAATACCTTCCAGACCTGCCCTAAATTCGACCGTCATTGTTCACCCTTGGCTGAATATATTCACAAGTTAAATTATCAGATTCGTTGCCAAGCTTTGTAGTGTAACTACCAGAGAGGACGCGATCGTGCAATTCTTCACAGAACTTCTCATCTTCTTGGATAACATACTTTCGTACCCAAAACGACAAAAAATCGATATAGATCTGTAAACCTTTGCAGTTTTTTATAAAAGCGAATATTATCAAGTTAGAAAGTTTTACATCTTGACGAAATTGCATCTACTCATCAGCCAACTGACTCTCTTCTCGACCTGGTTTTTGCTCGGAAGGAGTCGTTTGGCAATTTTTTATATTCGATCGTAAGGAGTTATATGCCTCACAAAATGTCTCAAAAACCTCAAAAAGACTATCGCTCTAATCACCGCTACCGCGAAGACGCACCCCGAACGACCCTGACTCGGTTGATTGAACAAGACGCTCCACTCTTCTCTCACAGTCAACTGGTGCTAATGTACGGATTCTTCCAGGCGGAAATGGCCCCCGAAGTCAATCAAGGTGTGGCTTCCTGGATTAAAGAATGCGTTCGACAATATGGATTACCGAGCCTTGTCCGGTTTGACTCTCACCGTCGCGCTCAGATTTTCCGACGAGATCAGTTTCAACCTTGGCTTGAACCCTTGATGGATCAAGCGTGTTAAAAATTTAGAACGCAAGTTGTTAGCGCTACATCAGCTTGGGAACGCAGATTACGCATCGATAAAAGAAGCTAACAACCGAGTTTCTAAAATTTGCACAATTTGGCACCTTTGAGCGCGATGCCTCCGGCACACGGAAACGTACTCGAATCCGTTAGAGTGGGCGATGAGATCTTTGCGGTGCTGGATTATGCCGAACTATGACCTTCTGCTGCGTGACTGTCAACTCCTTCGCGCTCCTGATGTTTCTGAACGGGTGGATATTGCGATTCAGGCGGGAGAGATTGTTGAGATTGCCCCTCACCTCGATGCAACAGCGGAGATAGAACTAGAAATCCAAGGCTATCTAGTCAGCCCTCCGTTTGTCGAATCGCATATTCACTTAGACTCTGCACTCACGGCAGGGGAACCGCGCTGGAACCAGAGCGGGAGTCTGTTTGAGGGTATCGAGATTTGGCGAGACCGCAAGCAAGATCTCTCGCTGGAAGACGTGAAACAAAGAGCGATCGAGACGCTGAAACAGCAGGCGTTGCAGGGGGTTCTTTTTGTGCGGAGTCACGCGGATGTAAGTGAGCAAAGCTTAACCGCGCTGAAAGCGTTGCTCGAAGTGCGTGAAGAAGTGAAAGATTGGATGACGCTGCAAGTCGTCGCGTTTCCGCAGGATGGAATTTACGGCGGCGCAAAGAACGATGAATTAATGGAAGAAGCGATGCGGTTGGGAGCGGATGTGGTTGGCGGCATTCCCCACTATGAACTGACACGCGAGGATGGAGTGCGATCGGTCAATCGCATCTTTGAACTGGCAGAGAAGTACGATCGCTTAATCGATATTCACTGTGATGAAATCGATGACGATCAATCTCGATTTCTAGAAGTGGTCGCTGCCTGTGCCATTCGTACTGAAATGGGGTCGAAAGTCACTGCTAGTCATACGACTGCATTCGGCTCTTATAACAATGCTTATGCGTTCAAGCTGCTGGGATTTCTCAAGCGCACCCAGCTTAATTTCATCGCGAATCCCTTGATCAACATTACGCTGCAAGGTCGGACAGATACTTATCCCAAGCGGCGCGGCGTGACGCGAGTGAAAGAACTGTGGCAGCAAGGAATGAATGTGAGCTTAGGGCATGATTGCGTTCAAGATCCCTGGTACTCGCTCGGTACAGGCAATATGCTCGATGTGGCATCTATGGCGATTCATGTGTGTCAAATGACTGGAACAACTGAGATTGATGCTTGTTATAACATGGTGACTTGGGGCGGGGCGAAAACCTTGAATGTTCAAGATCATTATGGGGTTGAAGTGGGTAAGCCTGCGAATTTGATTGTGCTGGATGCGATCGATCGATACGATGCTATTCGCCGACGCGCTACTGTGCGGTATGTCATTTCTCAAGGTAAACTCCTAGCGCAAACGGAACCGCCGAAGCCAAAGTGGCGCGGGGATATCTAGCATGAATGATGAGATTGTTTCATTTCTTCTGAGTGCAGGCTTATTGATTCTGTACTTAGTCTTTTCTGCATTCACTGAAATGGGAACTAAGAATCCATGGAAGACCGATGCCTCGGAAAAGTCTTCTTCAGATAAGCAAACACCGCCAGATTGATTACAAAGACGATCGCTTTAACGATCGCCATTTCGCGAATCAGGGCGTAAATCTTTGGCAATGCTGATTTTGATCAGAACCAGAACAATTCCTTCATTTTAGGGAAAGCATTGCGATATGATACTTTCCGCAGTCTTCAGCATCGTAAAGCGCTATGAGCCAACAGTATCGCATCACACTTCTTCCCGGTGACGGCATTGGGCCTGAGATTATGGCAGTTGCCGTTCGCGTTCTCAAAACCGTCAGCGAGAAGTTTGCGCTCGATTTCGAGTTTCAAGAAGCGCTGATTGGGGGTGCCGCGATCGATGCGACGGGTGAACCGCTTCCTGCGGCAACGCTCGAAACCTGTAAACAAAGCGATGCGGTCTTACTTGCTGCGATCGGGGGGTACAAATGGGATTCCCTGCCGCGTCATTTGCGCCCTGAAACTGGATTGTTGGGACTGCGATCAGGCCTACAGCTTTTTGCAAATCTTCGCCCTGCAACGATTTTGCCTCAATTAGTCGATGCCTCAACGCTCAAGCGTGAAGTCGTGGAAGGAGTCGACATTATGGTTGTGCGGGAATTAACGGGTGGGATTTATTTCGGTCAACCCCGCGGAATCTTTACGACAGAAACAGGCGAAAAGCGTGGTGTGAATACGATGGCATACACCGAATCAGAAATTGATCGCATCGGTCGCGTGGCATTTGAAACTGCCCAGAAACGATCGAAACGGCTTTGCTCAGTCGATAAAGCAAACGTGCTAGAAGTCTCACAGTTTTGGCGCGATCGGATGATTGCACTTTCGGCAGAATATCCCGATGTTGAACTGACGCACTTGTATGTGGATAACGCTGCGATGCAGTTAGTTCGCGCTCCGAAGCAGTTTGATACGATCGTCACCAGCAATCTCTTCGGTGATATCCTCTCTGATGCGGCTGCAATGCTAACCGGAAGTATTGGAATGCTGCCTTCTGCGAGTTTAGGGGCATCGAATCCCGGCGTTTACGAACCTGTTCACGGCTCCGCCCCAGACATTGCGGGACAAGACAAAGCCAATCCGTTGGCGCAAGTTCTAAGCGCAGCAATGATGCTTCGCTACAGTTTCGATCAAGCTGAAGCAGCAACGCAGATTGAACAGGCTGTTCTCAAGGTTCTGGATCAGGGATATCGTACCGGAGATATCATGTCCGAGGGCAAAAGGTTAGTGGGATGTCAGGCGATCGGAGATGCGATCGTCGCTGCGCTCTAACTTTTGCGAGTGCGATAAGTGCGGCGACGAACTAGAAATTCGGGAATGTCGCTCTCCGGCTTGAACGAATTCGATCGCGTCGTCGATTTAAGATCTGGTGGCGGTGTTGTATCAATCTCGTCTAAAACTGTTTTAATCTCCGGTGGAAGATCTTGATCGGTCAACGCTTGTTTGAGCGCGATCGCAATTTCGTGTAGTCCGTGAAAGCGAGTTTTCCAGTGCTGAATGGCGGTTTCGTACTCGCTCGCTTGTTGGGCTTGACTGAGGATTTGTTCTTGCATCTCTGCTGCTTGGCTTTCTAGCTCGGTGATCCGGCCTTGACTTTGTTCGCGATCGACTTCGAGTTCCTGGCAAACCTGTTGCAGCAGCGCTTGTGTGGTCATGTGACGCGCAATTCGCGCTTCTAGTGCTTCGACTTGCGCTTCTAGCTCAATCCTGCGAGTGTGGGATTCTTGCTTTTCGGATTCAAGATCTTGGAGTTGCTGCCGTCGCAGTTGCAGATCGGTTTGCAGCACTTGGAGTTGTTGCTCGATTTCAAACGGCTGCACATCCGTTAACTCTGCTTGTTGGCGTGCTTCAGCCGCAGCTAGAAGGCTTTGATAATCACGCTCTCGCTGCTGTGCCTGTTGAATCTTATGTTCGAGTTCAGCTTTTTGCTGAGAAAATTGCAGCTTTAGCTGGTGAATTGCTTGCTGCTGCACATTGGCGATTTCCTCGGTCGAAGCTAGTTGACGTTCTAGAAAATGTTGATTGACGACCTGCGATCGCAGATCCTCCAGACTCGCGATCGATTGATCTAGCGCCTGCTCTAAATCCCGAATTCGCCGTTGCTGCGCTTGAACTTGCTCTATCAAGTCCGAAACAGACGACTTCTCCTCGAAGCTCAAACTGAGTTGCTCCGGTTCTGACACTGCTCGAACCTCCCACAAGTTCGATCATAAAGTTACACGCAGTCTAAGATTTGCGCCTCCGTAGCTTAAAGTTTTGGCTCTTGCGGCAGGGGGGCGGTCGGCATCTGAACACTATTGAGTGACCAGCGATACTCGATCGGCAGGTTTAATCGCTCTAATTCGCCTTCAAGCTGTTTTTGCTGCGAGAGTGCCTTACGGAGCGCGACGATTAGCTGCTGAACTTGCTCTCGTTGTCGCCCTCCGACTGCAAACAGAGTCTGACGCTCTAACAGTTGCAACAATAACTCGTAGTGAATGTGCGATGGTAGGGGGATCGGTTCCATGAAAAACCTACAGAGAATAATGGTGTAGAGCGAGAGGAGGCAGGTTGCACGAACTCTATCAGAAGAGATTTCAGATTCTAACCTAAAAGCTGAATGCAGCAAACCTTAGCCCCCAAAGGCTTAAGCAAGTCCGGCAAGAAGCTGTGCTAGCGCCTCTCCGGGAGCGGGTTGCTTGACAATGGATTCTCCGATTAGTACCGCACTCGCACCCGCTCGCGCCACTCGCGCCAAATCGGCTGAAGTGTACAGTCCAGACTCGCTGACGATCGTGATCCCCTTTTCTGCCAGCACCGAAGCACGATCGCGCAAAATGTCTTCAGTCGTTTGCAAATCGACTTCAAAATTTTTCAGATTGCGATTATTGATGCCAACGAGCGTTACGCCATCCGACGCTAAAACGCGATCGAGTTCTTCGAGGGTGTGAACTTCAATTAAGGCGGTCAGCCCCAGCGCTTTCACAATTTTGAGGAAATACTGCAAATCCTTATCCGAGAGAATTGCAGCAATCAACAGAACGGCATCCGCTCCGTGTAATCTCGCCCAATACATCTGATAGGGATAAACGATAAAGTCTTTGCACAATAACGGAAGATCGACGATCGCACGAATTTTTGCCAGATTCTCAAAACTACCTTGAAAGAATTGAGCATCGGTTAAGACAGAAAGACAGGTTGCACCACCGGATTGATAGGCTTGTGCGATCGTCTCCGGGTCAAAGTCTTCGCGAATCACTCCTTTACTCGGTGATGCTTTTTTGACTTCTGCGATCACAGCAGGCTTAGTTTTGCTGTTTTTGAGTGCGGCTAAGAAATCTTTAGGAGCAGGGAGATCTTTAACTTTGCTCTGGAGTTCGATCAGCGGCATTTTTTCCCGCAGTTGATCGACTTCGGTTTCCTTATGCCAGACGATTTCTTCCAAAATGTTGCGAGGGGCGCTGTCTGGAACTTTGGCTTGATAGCGCAGTTCTTGAACAGAAACAGCAGGATTCGGACAACGACGACGGATTTCCATTGAGTTACGGATAGGGTGAGGGAATGAATTTACTTTGGTTGGAGTTTGCCCCCTAAATTTTTCATTTGCGAGACTCAGGCAAATATTCAAAGTCCCCCACTTGTGGGGGATTTAGGGTGGGGGATTTAGGGGGCTTCAACGAACTGAAACGAAGCGATCCGACTAAGAATGCACCGCTGCCCGTTTGTACGCTTCATCCAAAATTTCCGAAAGCGTCGGATGCGTGTGAACCAAGAACGCCAACGATCGCACTGATTCTCGTTTGGCGATCGCATTCGCTGCTTCTTGAATCAAATCTGCCGCGTGCATCCCGATGATGTGTGCGCCTAACACTTCTCCGGTATCTTTACGGTAAACGATCTTTGCAATTCCTTCAGATTCCGCCTCAGCCAGCGCTTTCGCGTTTCCTTTAAAGTAAGTCCGCACCACTGCGACTTCAAAGCCTTCTTTTTTCCCTAATTCCTTTGCTTGCGGCTCGGTCATGCCTACAAAGCTGATTTCAGGATGAGTAAAGGCGGCAGCGGGAATACTGCGGTAATCGATTTCACGCTTGCGACCACACATATTCTCGATCGCAATCACGCCCTGAGCCGAAGCTGCATGAGCCAGCATCATTTTTCCGGTTGCGTCCCCGATCGCCCACAAATGCGGTACCGGTTGACCCTCAGACAACACTTGCATCTGATCGTTGACCGGAATAAACCCGCGATCAAGTTCTACGTTGACGGTTTCGAGTCCCAACTCTTTGGCAAACGGAACGCGACCTGCTGCAACCAGACAAGCATCGACTTCTAGGACTTCGACCAATTCTTTTGTTTTGGCATCGATTAGCTCGATCGTCACTGGAGATCCCGGAGTCACTTTCGCCGCAAACACCCCGACCTTTGTTTCGATATCGCGAGGCGTGATTAGAATTCTTTGCGCCAGTTTTGCGATATCGGGATCAAATCCTGGCATCAATTGATCGAGTCCTTCGATCATCGTGACTTCGCAGCCGAGCGCCGTGTAAACATCCGAGAATTCTAAGCCAATATAGCCGCTACCAACGATCGCCACCCAGGGCGGCAACGATTCTAATTTAATCGCATCGTCGCTGGTGAAAACGGTTTTGCCGTCAGTCTGCACTCCCGGCGGCACAAACGGAATTGATCCCGGAGCCAAAATAATGTCTTTTGCCGTGATCGTCTTTTCGCCTTCTGGCGTTGAGATGATTAATTTTTGGCTGCCTGAAACTCTTGCGCGTCCGTGAATGATTTCAACGCCTAGACGCTTCATGCTGCCGATCAAGCCTTCGCGCTGCTTAGTGACGATCGCTTGTGCGTGATTGGCGATCGCGGCTCGATCAAATGCCACATCCCCGACTTCAATCCCCAACGATTTCAAATGATGGGCATTTTGCAATTCTCGGACTCGCCCGGAGGCTGCAAGTAGCGCTTTAGAAGGAATGCAGCCCCGATTCACGCAGGTTCCGCCCATATCAGCGGCTTCGATAATTGCAGTCTTCAAACCACAATCAACGGCGTGGAGTGCCGCTCCATGACCTCCAACGCCCGCGCCGACAATTACCAAATCATAATCGTAAGCCACAGTTCTCTCCCGTTCTCAATGCCTATCTATTCTCATCCGTGAAGCGTCGCTTCGACAATATAAACTGCCAAATCGGTCATGAAACGCTTTCATCTAAAATTGGGCATCCTGATCTGAGCGCAGCTACCCTAAAAATCGTGCATATGGCTTTCGGGCTAATCTCTCATACTGATTAGGAGTGAACCTTATGGATCGTCAACAGCGAGAATTGCGTCGCGCCGCCGCTCAAGCTTTTGCTGAGTCGCTGAATAAGCTAGAAAACACGCTTTGCACTCCTGAATCTCATCTCGCTTCAGAAGCACCGAATTTAGCGATCGATTTTGAACAGGCGCTGGCAGATATTGAACGCTTTATGCATGAGAAAGAGGAACAGGGTTAAGGGGTGAGATATAAGGGGGAGCGATCGCTTCCCTTGACTCAATTCCGCCTGCAATTTTCTTTTTCAGAATCTTCTTAACTCTGACGTATTCAAACTCCCAGAGACGTAAAACAAATCGCGCTTTCATCTCCACAGTGGCAAAATTCCTGACAGAATAGACGGATATGTGATTTTTGCCCTTTATCTTATGACTGCGACAGAACCCGGTTCCTACAAAAACAGCGTGAACCTGCCCCAGACGAAGTTCGATATGCGTGCGAACGCCGTCAAACGTGAACCCGAACTGCAAAAATTCTGGGCAGAGCAGCAAATTTACGAACACCTGTCGCAAGAGAATCCAGGCGAATTGTTTATTCTGCATGACGGGCCGCCCTATGCAAACGGAGCGCTGCATATCGGTCACGCAATGAATAAAATTCTCAAAGATACGATTAATAAGTATCAGTTACTGAAAGGACGCAAAGTTCGATTTGTGCCGGGATGGGATTGTCATGGTTTACCGATCGAACTTAAAGTCCTGCAAACTCTCAAGCCCGAAGAACGTCGCCAACTGACTCCGCTCACTTTGCGGCAAAAAGCGCGAGATTTTGCATTGGATACGGTTGCTCAACAATCCGCCAGCTTTAAGCGCTACGGCGTGTGGGGCGATTGGGAGCATCCTTATTTAACGCTAAAGCCTGAATACGAAGCGGCTCAAATCGGTGTGTTTGGGCAGATGGTACTGAAGGGCTATATCTATCGCGGATTGAAGCCTGTTCACTGGAGTCCGAGTTCTAAAACGGCACTGGCAGAAGCGGAACTCGAATATCCAGAAGGTCATACTTCAAGAAGCTTGTATGCAGCATTTGAAGTGCTGAACTTGTCGAAAGAGTTGCAGATGCCGCTTGATCCGTTCTTGGGTGAATTAGGTGTAGCGATCTGGACAACGACTCCTTGGACAATTCCGGCAAACTTAGCGGTGAGTGTGAACCCGGAATTAGTTTATGCCGTGGTGGAAGTTGGGGAGGATGCGCCTGGACGATTTAAGTATTTGATTGTTGCAAAGGATTTAGTCGATCGCTTATCGGAAGTTCTCGGTACAACGCTGGAAGTCAAAGCGACGATGATGGGACGATTGTTAGAGCATTGTACTTATCGTCATCCTTTGTTCGATCGCACCAGCGAAATCGTGATTGGCGGCGATTATGTCACGACTGAATCGGGTACAGGTTTAGTTCATACGGCTCCCGGTCATGGTCAAGATGACTATCTAGTGGGACAGCGTTATGGATTGCCGATTCTGTCTCCGGTTGATGACAATGGCGACTTTACCGAGGAAGCGGGGCAGTTTCAGGGCTTAAACGTATTGGGCGATGGAAATCCTGCGGTGATCGAAGCCCTAAAAGAAGCACGATCGCTTCTGAAAGAAGAACCGTATCAGCATAAATATCCGTATGATTGGCGCACGAAAAAGCCGACGATCTTCCGCGCCACTGAACAATGGTTTGCGTCAGTTGAAGGCTTCCGAGAGGAGGCATTAAAAGCGATCGCCGAGGTAGAGTGGATTCCAGCACAAGGCGAGAATCGGATTACGGCAATGGTGGCTGAACGATCGGACTGGTGTATCTCCCGTCAGCGCAGTTGGGGCGTTCCGATTCCGGTGTTTTACGACGAAGAAACCGGAGAGCCGTTATTGAACGAAGAAACGATTTCTCATGTGCAAGCCATCATTGCTGAAAAAGGATCGGATGCTTGGTGGGAATTGTCGATCGAAGAGCTTTTACCTGAGAAGTATCACGGTAAAAAGTACCGCAAAGGCACAGACACAATGGATGTCTGGTTTGATTCTGGATCATCTTGGGCAGCAGTGGTTGAACAGCGTCCAGAGTTGCGCTATCCGGCTGATATATATCTTGAAGGATCAGATCAACATCGCGGTTGGTTCCAATCGAGCTTGCTGACCAGTGTTGCAACTCAGGGACAAGCACCGTATAAGACTGTGCTAACGCATGGTTTTACGTTGGATGAACAAGGGCGCAAACAAAGTAAATCTTTGGGGAATGTGGTTGATCCGATGGTGGTGATTGAAGGCGGCAAAAACCAACAGCAAGAGCCGCCTTATGGTGCGGATATCTTACGGTTGTGGGTGTCTTCTGTGGATTACACCAATGATGTACCGATCGGTAAAAACATCCTGAAGCAAATGTCGGATGTGTACCGCAAAATCCGCAACACCGCGAGATTTCTATTGGGGAACTTACACGACTTTGATCCGGAGAAAGATGCAGTTGCATATGAGAAATTACCGGAACTCGATCGCTATATGCTGCATCGCATTACTGAAGTATTCGACGAGATCCAAGACTCGTTTGAAACTTATCAGTTCTTCCGATTCTTCCAAACCGTGCAGAACTTCTGTGCTGTAGATTTGTCTAACTTCTATCTCGACATTGCAAAAGATCGGCTGTACATCAGTTCACTCAATGCAGAGCGCCGTCGGAGTTGTCAGACGGTGTTAGCGATCGCGCTTGAGAACTTAGCGAAAGCGATCGCGCCTGTTCTCTCACACATGGCAGAAGATATCTGGCAGTATCTCCCGTACAAAACATCTTATAAATCGGTGTTTGAGGCGGGTTGGACTAAGCTTGAGGATCAATGGCGAAATCCAGAGTTAGCCCAGCGTTGGGAGCAGTTACGTGAACTTCGTGCCGAAGCCAACAAAGTGCTGGAACAAGCGCGAACCGCTAAAGCAATTGGTTCTTCTCTCGAAGCGAAGTTACTGCTGTTTGTCGCGGATTCAGATTTACGATCGCAACTTCAGTCATTCAATCCATCTGATAGTCTGAGCGGAAATCGCGTGGATGAACTGCGGTATCTATTCATTACTTCGCAGGTTGAGTTAGTAGATTTAAGCGATCGACTGACTGAAGCAAAATACACCAGTCAAACCGAAGCATTAGGAATTGGTGTAGTGAATGCTGACGGTGGAAAGTGCGATCGCTGCTGGAACTATTCCACTCATGTGGGCGAATCGAAAGAACATCCATTGTTGTGTGAACGATGTGTCCCGGCGATCGAAGGTCAGTTTTAGGGTGAGAATTGATGCCAGAGATCACAAGATTTTATGGAATCATTATTAAGGTGTTCTTTGGCGATCATCCACCACCGCATTTTCATGCGATTTATGGAGAATATAATGCTTTGATTAGTATTGAATCTTTGGAGGTGATTGAAGGAGACTTGCCAAATCGGGCTGAAAAATTAGCGATCGAATGGGCTACTCTCTATCAGCAAGACTTGATACAGATGTGGAATGACCAGGAGTTTCGTAAGCTCCCACCCTTGAAATAGATGGAGTTTGCTCAATGAAGTCTCCGAAGATTGTCTCTGCTCAAGCGATCGACGATCATACTTTGTCGATTAAATTCTCCAATCACGAAGTCAAGCATTATGACATCTCTAAGCTGTTAGAGAAGCCAATGTTCAAGCCATTAAAAAATCCTCACTTCTTCAAGCACTTTAAGGTTGATATAGATGGGTATGGGCTGATGTGGAATGATGAAATTGATATTAGTGAACATGAACTGTGGCAGAACGGCATCAGTCAGGCTTCAACAGAGTAGCGATTAAATTAATCACTGTTTCTGAAACACGACTGATAGATTGTTGGCAGGCATCGCCACCACTTTGAGTAATCCTAAATCTTGACTCTTAGCTACATTAACCACATCTTCTAAATTTCTCACACCCCATTCTGGATTTTGTAGCTGTAAGCTTTCATCAAACATCTCATTGCTCGGTGCAGTATGTTTCCCTTCTTGCTTGTAAGGGCCATACAAATACAAGATTCCACCAGATTGAAGAATTCGATTTGCTCCTGCCATTAGCCCTAAACACGCTGACCAAGGTGAAATGTGAATCATATTGATATTGACGATCGCCCGAACTGGCTCAGATAATTGCTGCTGTTCGACGCTCCAAACCGCATCACGAGCATCAATGTTAATTGGTGCTTCTAAGTTCTCGGCAGGCTCAAACTTACGCCATGCAGAAATACTGGCACGAGCGATCGGGTTTGGATCAGAAGGTTGCCATTTTCGAGGCGCTAAGCGAGGTGCAAAGAAGACCGCGTGTTCTCCGGTGCCACTAGAGATTTCTAGTACCGTTCCAGAGGGGGGCAAAACCTCAAGTAGAACTTCTAAAATTGGTTCGCGATTTCGTTGAGTGGCAGGAGCGTATTGGCGATCGTCGGGGACATTCATATCAAATCCTCAAAACCTACAGATATTCTCCTCTATTGCTCCTAACGCTTTCAATGTAGTTTTCTGGGCATTCGTAATTCCGCTAACATTTGTGATATTCGCACCGTTGTAAGGCTGTGGTTTCTGTAATACTTTCACGCATTCTCCGGTTTCAACATTCCACAACCGGACTGTTTGGTCTTCGCTTCCACTGGCAATTCTTGAGCCATCTCCGTTAAATTTCACCGACCAAATCCGATCGCGATGCCCCTGTAAAATTTCACACTCCCCGGTTTGGAGATTCCATACTTTTACCGTTTGATCAATTCCGGCGCTGACAACGCGATCGCCGCTTGGAGAAACCGCAATAGATAGGATTCGATCACTATCCCGAAACACCATTTCACACTGTCCCGATTTCAGATCCCAAATCCTCACGCTTCCATCTTCGCTACCACTAACTAACCGTTTTCCGTCCGAACTAAAAACAACAGACATCACTCGACTGGTATGTCCTTGTAAGGTTCTCAAACATTGACCTGTATGCGGATTCCAAAGATGAATCAAATGATTTTCTTCACCGCTTGCTAGGAACTCACCATCAGGACTATAAGCGATCGACCAAATTCGACTTTGAGCCGCAAGAATCTGCAAACACTCGCCCGTATGAGGATTCCAGAGGCGAATGGTTTGATCAAAGCTACCACTGGCAAGCGTTGTTCCATTCGGACTGAATGCCACCGACCACACCCAATTGGTATGTCCGCGTAGCACTTTCAAGCATTGATTAGTCGATCGACTCCACACTCGAACCGTGTGATCAAAGCCACCACTCGCAAGCAATTGATCATCTGGACTAAATTTAACTGTCCAAACCCAGTTTTCATGTCCGTAAAAGCTACTGATACAAGCTCCAGAAGCAACATCCCAAAGATTAACGGTTTGATCTGTGCTTGTGCTGGCTAGAAATTGATCATCAAAGCTAAACTCAACCGATAAGACAAAGTTGGTATAGCCTTGGAGGGTTTTACAACATTCTCCGGTTTGCGTGTGCCAAAGTCGAACAGACTGATCAGCGCTACCACTCGCAATCATGTTTCCAGTGGGACTAAACACAGCCGATCGTACTACTCCCCGATGCTGATGCAATGTTCTTAAGCATTGTCCGGTCGATCGATCCCAAAGCTTAATCGTTTGATCAAAGCTACTACTGAGTATCAGTTGCCCATCTGGGCTAAAGTTCACACATCGAACTTGATCTAAATGTCCGGTTAAGGTTCTAACACAGCTTGCAGTTTGAATGTCCCAAAGCTTGATAGTTGCATCCTCGCTGCCCGATGCTAGCATTGTTCCATCGGGACTAAAGGTAACACCCCTCACTGTGTTTGTATGTCCTTCAATAGTTTTTAGGCATTCTCCAGTCTCTACGCTCCAGAGTTTAATTGTGCGATCGTCACTACCACTCGCTAACATTCGACCATCTGGACTAAACGCAACCTTACAAATCCAGTGCTGATGTCCTTCTAGCACTCGGATCAGTTTTCCGGTGTAGAGATCCCAAAGCCGAATTGTGCGATCGGCGCTGCTGCTCGCAAGAATTGGAGCGGTGGGAGAAACAGCGATCGAAATGACCCAATCTTGATGATCGCTCAGCGTTCGCCAACATTCGCCTGTTTTGGTACTCCAAATTTTGACGGTATTATCTCCACTTGCTGAGACAATCAAATCCCCCTCTGGACTAAAAGCAATCTCACAGACCCAATGTTGATGCCCATCACAGGTTAGTATCTTTTGCCGCTCTAGAACATTCCACAGATGAATTGCCCCAGCCGTATCGCTTGCAGCTAAGGTTGTACCATCGGGACTAAATGCAACTGACCAAACATTCCCTAAAGTTTCTGAAAAGACGGATTTCTTTAGCTCTGCATTCGTAAAATTGACGTGATGTAAGTTCACGCCCTGTAGCTGCGCTTGCCACACTGCCAAACCCGAAAAGTCATACCCAGTCAAATCCGCTCTGAGACAGCACAATAAATTGAGAATGTTACCTGCTGCGTATCCAGGGGCACATCCTAGCTGTTGTTGAAGCTTGACCAAGACAGACCTAAACTTTTGTTCTAAATCTGTTGGGCAATGGGTCGGAGCAGTCAAACGATCGACCAAGGGCTGCATGATCATCCGAGTTTGACGATCGCGGATATGATCTTCAACGGTTGCTTTGACCAAAGCATGAGATATCAAGAGTTCAAACGTCTCAGAACATAGTTCTTGAAACACGCGATCGATCAATCGATCAATCACATATTCCATCACGACAGGCTGCTGCGTAAATTTCGCGCCGCGTTTTTCAACAATGGGTCTTCGCGCCAAAGATGCTAAGGCTTCGATTAACTGTCGTTTGGGAATCGGCGGAACTAGATCTTCAGCTAACTCAGACAGCGAAGTTCCATCGCGATTAATTGCAATCCAGTACATAATCTGCTGTTCGAGATGCGATAGGCGATCGAACTGTTCATCTAACAAGTCCGAGATTCCACCAAACACAGTTGTCCCTTGCGTCAGAAACTCGCTCACATCGCTATCAAACAAATCTTGAATCGTCGAAGCCGCGATTTTCAGCGCCAATGGATTGCCGCTATAAAGATTGATGAATCGTGTAAATGTGGTTGAACTCGCTTCTAGCTGTTTTGGCTTGAGAAATTCTCCTGCTTCTGTTGGATTCAAACCCTCCAAGCGAAACGATCGCACAAACTGCCCTTCGAGTGCCGCGACTTCTTTCGGCCTCTCGCGGCTGGTTAACACGAGACAACTTTGATGCACCGTTTCCCCGATGCGGCGAAACAACTCTCCATAACATTCATACCCGATCGGGTAATGTCCAGCCCGATCGCCGCTCTCTAAAATAGATTCAACGTTATCGAGGATGAGGAGACAGCGCGACGATCGCAAGTAATACATCAATCGAGCCAGTTTTCCATCAACGGTATCGGGTAGCTCGGTTTCTTGTTGCCGCGATAGAAATGGAATCCAATCCGACAAAATCACATCGAGGGGTGGTGCATCTTGCAGCGATCGCCAAATCACCGCTTCAAACTTTGCTTGTACCTGCTGCGCCAATTTCACAGACAGAGCCGTTTTCCCAATGCCGCCCATGCCCAAAATCGTCACGAATCGACACTGTTCCTCGGTTAAGGCACGATCGAGGTCTTCTAGCTCTTGAGCACGACCGCAAAATCCCGAAACATCAACTGCCTCGCCCCAATCTACTAACGCATGGGAAAGCTCCAGCGATCGAATTTCTGTTTGCTGCATTTGGGCACATTGGCGCAGCGCAACGCGGAAATTGCTTTTGGTCACTCGTTGCCCCAAACGCTCGGATAGAAGCTGCCACAATTGAGCGCCAACTAACTTGATGTAATCCGGATCGTAGTCCTCAGCCGTCGCAATCTGTTCATAAGTCAGACCCTCCCAAGCACATCGGAACACTACTTCTTGCAGATGAGTCAAGCGATCTTGCTTTAGCACTCGATCCAATACGCAAAGCGCCTCCTCGATCGTGATCACGGTAGTTCACCCCCTCTGATTAATCTTTACACTGAGCGATATTTAGCGCTTCAATCACAGTCAGGGAGATTACGAATACTTCCATTTTCTGATGAATTCAGGCTTGCCGAAATAACGTTTTATAACCTTAAAGTCCTAACCTTTTCATACGGACGCTCGCCGTTCTCTGGCGTATCTTCAGGAGTATCAAGTTGAGTGCATAAAACGAATGCCCTAACCGTACTCATCTTTATCGGAACTCAGCCAGCCTGATTCCTTTGTCTCTTACCACTCATTCGCCCCTGAAGATGATGAATATGCCTCTTAATACCCCTAATGATTTCCTGTTGTCCGTATTAGAAGGTTTAGTAGACGGTATTTTGATTGTGAGTCAGCAAGGTCAATTGCTCTTTGCAAACACACCCGGAGCCGAGATTTGCCAAAAACTCAGTCCCCATCAGCAATATCCTGCTGAGGTCTGGCGTTCCTGCGAAGCGTTAATCGAAAGTCGTCAATGGTACGGCGCTCGTCCACTCTTGATCGAGTCCGAGCTACAGACAGAAAATCACCAAACCTATCGTATCTGCGTTCAGTGGCTGCAATTAGAACAGCCTTGCTTGCTGGTTCGCTTAGAAGACCAACAGCGATCGCTGCAAAGTCTCGCGGTGACAGAAGCCAAAAAATTCGGTCTCACGCCGCGTGAAGCCGAGGTCTGGTTTCTCAAACGCTGCAACTTATCGCGAAAAGAAATTGCAGCGCGGTTATTTATCACGATCGACACCGTGAAAAAACACTTAGGAAATATTCAACTGAAGCGTCAGGCAAACTCGGAAAGCTGGTGCTAAACATCAAGATTAGGACGATCAAAGCTCCGATTTTCTACACGATCGGGGCTTTTTTTTTATTGGCTTAATTCTTTAGAACTTTTTTATAGACTTAATTCCAAAGATGTCTAAAGATGAATGTGAAAATCTGCATCATTGACTTACAGTTTTAGTAAATTTAGCTCTTGACATCTTTTCTAATAATTCCATTTTTAAATCTCAACTCCTAACAGAGGTAGATGCTTGCCTGCTAAAAACCTCAGACAATTCTACTGACATCTGCCCGCCCCCTTGATTGAAACTTGCCCCTGTGTCGAACTATGGAAACGGATTTAACAAGCGAGTATATTCAAACTGTGCAGCAACGCACCCAGACGTTGTATCAAACTACACAGACTGCCGCTCATGAAAGCCCGCACTTGATGCTAGGGTGCTTAGAGGAGTTACAGTCCGCTTTAGAGGAACTGCACGTTGCGGAAGAAGAACTCAGACAGCAAAATAAGTCCTTGTTATCGGCTCAGCGCACGATCGAAGCCGAACGGCAACGCTATCAAGAACTATTTGAATTCGCGCCTGATGCTTACGTCGTTACAGATCTCTACGGCACTGTACTCGAAGCCAATCGAGCCGCGATCGAATTGTTCAATGTCCCTTATCGCCATCTGATCCAAAACTCTCTCGTTTCCTTTGTCCACAAAGAGCAGCGATCCGCTTTTCGAGGGGTGCTGAGTCAACTTCTCACGATTCATCGCGTTCAGGAGTGGGAAGTGACGATGTGTGGACAAGACACGCATTCTATCGATAGTGCCATTACTGTTGAAACGGTGCGCGATTTTCAAGGAAAAGCGATCGCGCTTCGCTGGCTAATTCGCGACGTTACTGCCCGCAAACAGAGCGAAGCACAACTGCACAAATTACAACTGCAAAACCTTGAACTCACGGAAATCGATCGCCTAAAAGACCAGTTCATGGCAACGATTTCGCACGAGTTACGCACCCCCATGAATGCGATTTTGGGCTTTTCCCATCTGTTGCTGAAGCGTGTCTCCACAATGGAGGATAGCACCCTAGCCTGCATGGCTGATCGCATTGTTTGCAACAGTCAGCACCTGCTTACTTTGATCGAAGAACTCTTAGACTTCTCGAAACTGAAAGCGAAAAAACTGCAATTGCGAATGACTGAGCTTGATCTGCTTAAAGTTGCAGACGAAACTGCACAAGAATTACGCCATTTTGCGGAGCAAAAAGGAATTGCACTCAATTTGGACAGCGCTCAACAGGCTTTACCGATCGTCAGCGATCCCGTGCGATTGCGGCAGATTATGACCAATTTGCTCTCGAACGCGATTAAATTCACTGAAGCAGGACAAGTCACGCTAGGAGTGTGGGGACTCCCCGCAGGACGAGTGCTAATCGTGGTTCAAGATACAGGCATCGGAATTGATCCGGCGGATCAAGAACGAATTTTCCAAGAGTTTTGGCAAGTCAACCAAACTTCGACCCGCCTGAACGGGGGTACTGGATTGGGGCTTGCGATCGTCCGATCCCTGGTGGAACTGATGCAGGGGAGTCTTTCGATCGAGAGCCAGGTCGGTCGGGGTACAACCTTTCGGATCGAATTACCGCGTCAATTGAAATATTAAGCATTCACCCAAAAAGATAGAGACGCAATTCATTGCGTCTCTATCCGTTGTGCAACACCGACAATCAAACGCATTCACCTAATGATTGAATGCGACAAAACCTCGATTAATCCTCTGCAAAAATGTACTTATACAGTTCACTCGGATCAGGTTCAGGGCTTTCTAATCCAAATTTCACCGCATCTTCGACCAAGGCTTGCACTTTCTTCTCAATATCCTTGAGTTCGCTCTGCTTCACTAGATTTTGCTCAATCAAGTACGACGAGAATTTCTTCAAGGGATCGCGTGCTAGCCATGCTTCTTTTTCTTCTTTCGATCGCAGTTCATCGGGATCAGCGAGCGAATGCCCCCGGAAGCGATAGGTTAAGCACTCGATTAAAGTCGGGCCTTCACCTGCTCTCGCTCGTTTTACGGCTTCTTGGGCAACGCCGCGAACGGCTAACACATCCATTCCGTCCACTTCGTACCCCGGCATCCCGAAAACGCTCGCTTTCTTGTAGATCTCGGTTTGAGAACTTGCTCGATCGTGCGCCATGCCGATCGCCCACTTGTTATTCTCAACCACGAAAATAATCGGCAGCTTCCACAGTGCCGCCATGTTCAAGCACTCAAAAAACTGTCCATTATTCGTAGTGCCATCCCCAAAGAAGCAAGCCGTTACCTGATCGGCGCTTTCGTCACCCATCACTTCGCGACGATACTTCGACTGAAACGCCGCTCCCGTCGCTACTGGAATCCCTTCCCCGATAAACGCAAACCCACCGAGTAAGCGATGCTCTGCTGAGAATAAGTGCATCGACCCGCCGCGACCCTTGCTGCATCCGGTCGCCTTGCCGAATAATTCCGCCATCACTTCACGGGCTGGAACCCCACAGCTCAGCGCATGAACGTGGTCGCGATAAGTGCTACAGACATAATCCTCGCCTGGACGCATCGCCCGAATCACGCCCGTTGAAACCGCTTCTTGACCGTTATATAAGTGCACAAATCCGAACATTTTGCCGCGATAGTACATTTCGGCACACTTATCTTCAAAGAAGCGCCCCAACACCATATCCTCATACAGCATTAACCCTTCCTCGCGGGTCACTTGCGCGGGGACGGTTTGAAATGCCGGAAATGCTCTTTCTTGAACCATGAGAATCAATTAACCTCGCTGCAATAACCCCAGATCGAAAAAGTGAATGCGAAACCTGCGTAAAGAATCGCGCGCTATTCTGAATAATCTAATCTAAAATACCTTCCTGACGTATCAAAGATCAAATGTAGCAAACCGGAAACCGCAACAGATGCACTGCACAAGATGGATAAACTTCAAGATTTATTTACCTCGTTGGGGTTCTATCCATTTGCAAATCCTTTTATTGTTAGGATTACAGTTTCTAAGTTACGCCCACCGACGCTGCTGACTTCGCACCGACAAGGTATGATGTCTGTCAATTCGATCGTCACTCTCGATCTTCCTTACCTCGATCTACTGCTGGGGACGTGAACTGTGCGTATACCGCTCGACTATTACCGGATTTTAGGTCTACCGATGCAAGCAACGGCAGACCAGTTGAAGCAAGCTCATCGCGATCGCACGTTACAGTTGCCCCGCCGTGAGTATTCTGAAGCGGCGATCGCCACTCGCCGAGATTTGCTCGATCAAGCGTATGCTTTGCTCGCTGACCCAGCTCAACGTAAATCAATTGATGAGAAACTGCTGAGCCTTCAATACGAGGAAGATGCAGATGCCGCAACGATCGAACTTGACGATCAGCATTTGATCGGAGCGTTATTAATTCTGCAAGAGTTAGGCGAATACGAATTAGTTCTGAAGATTGGGCGACCTTATCTCAGTAGTGGAACCTCCTCGATTCGGGATGGTCGATTTGGTGATCCCCGCATTGTGCTGTCAGATATTGTTCTGACGATCGCGCTTGCCTGTTTAGAACTCGGTCGCGAGCAGTGGCAGCAAGGACAGTATGAAAATGCAGCAGAGGCGCTAGAAACGGGGCAGGAACTGCTTCTGCGAGAGGGATTGTTTGCGGGGGTACGGGGCGAAATTCAAGCGGATTTATTTAAGCTGCGTCCTTACCGAATTCTAGAACTACTGGCAGCGCCGAATGAAGAGAGCGGCGATCGTCAACAGGGCTTGCGATTGCTCAAAGATATGCTGCGTGAGCGGAGTGGCATTGATGGCACAGGCAATGATCAGTCTGGCTTAAGCGTTGATGATTTTTTGCGGTTTATTCAGCAGTTGCGGGGATATTTAACCGCAGCAGAGCAGCAGGCTTTGTTTGAAGAAGAGTCTCGTCGTCCGTCAGCCGTCGCTACTTATCTTGCAGTCTACGCTCTGTTGGCGCGAGGATTCGCAGATCATCAGCCTGCGCTGATTCGTCGAGCAAAATTGTTGTTATTCCGGCTCGGCAGTCGGCAAGATGTCCATCTTGAACAATCGGTTTGCGCTCTGTTGCTCGGACAAACCGAGGAAGCTAGCCGCGTGCTTGAACTATCGCAGGAGTACGAGCCGCTGGCGTTTATTCGCGAAAACTCCCAAGGCGCACCGGATCTTCTACCGGGATTGTGTCTCTATTCTGAGCGCTGGCTACAAGAAGAAGTTTTTCCTCATTTTCGGGATTTGGCGAAACGAGAAGCATTACTCAAAGATTACTTTGCCGATGAGCAGGTTCAAGCTTACTTAGAAGAACTGCCTGCGGACGGGGAATGGGTTACAGACTGGTCAATGGCCGAGCAGGGACTGGTGCATCATGAGTTAAATTACGGCTCGACGATCGCTCCCTCTCGCAATGGACGCACGACTCCAGTTGAGGAGAACATCGGCGGCTATCGCTCGGCAACCGCTACATTAACCACAGGTGTTGCAGAAGCTTCCGTTTCAGAACGCTCCCCAAGAAGCAGCACCAATGATGGGGAGTCAGCGCTTCCTCGATCGTCGCGCAGTAGTCGCAACGGGCGCGACCTTTCTGCCTCCTCTCGCTATCACGCGCCGGATCAAAATGTGCCTAGAGCAAAAGCACCGAGAGAAAATCGTCGATCGCGCTGGATTGTGCTAATTCTAGGAGTCGCGCTGGCGATGGGACTAGGCTTTTTGATGATTCGGGCACTTAGAGCGCTAATGAATCCATCGGCTCAAACGACAAGTGAAGCGCTTCCCGTGCAGCTTGATCAACCGATCGTCAACTTACAGCCTGCTTCTCAACCCGTCACCCTTTCAGGCAATCTCGACCAAAGTCTCGCCCAGAGAGTGGTAGAAACCTGGCTTGATGCAAAGAAAGCGGCAATGGGAAAAAACTACGACGGCTCAAAACTGGCTCAGGTGCTAGTTGATCCGAAGCTTACAGAATGGCAGCAGAACATCGAAGAAACGAAGCGTGAGAACTTATACATCGAATACGACCACGCAGTTAAAGTGCAAAGCGTTGAAGCTAGTCCAACCGACCCAAATCAGGCGACCGTAAAAGCAACCGTGACTGAGGTGCGGAAATACTTTGCCGGAAATAACCCTGGTGACGTACAGACTGATCGAGATATGTCGGTGCGCTACACCTTAGTACGCCAAGACAATCAGTGGCGAATCAAAGACTGGCAGTAATTTTGGGTTAAAAATGTCCGTCCTAATTAAATGCGCTATTTGCGGGATCGATCCGTTACGATAGTGCAGGGAGTAGCGCCCGATGGTGGCAAGGGCATGATCGCAAGTTTGGTTCACGCTTATACCCCCTTAATCTTCTGGACTGGGGTGGGTGCTTTATTATTTCGATTTTTGCCTCTATCGTTTCCACGATTTTTAGGGCGGAGCTTATATTGGGTGGGCGTACCGTGGCAAATTTTTTCCCTGGTACGAGAAACTGACTTTTCAACACATGTCGGCATTGCGCCTGCGGTGACGATCGCGACGTTGGGGACAGGACTGACGCTTGCCTGGATCACATTGCAGCTTTTAATTTGGCTTAGAACTGAAGCAAAGCCAGCTTGGTTGGGTGCGATCGAAAGCTGGTTGCCGCCGATGGATCGGGCTGCTCAAGGAACGTTTGTGATTGCTTCGACGATCGGAAACACAGGCTTTGTCGGTCTAGGGTTAATTCCTGCGTTGATTAGCACCGGGGATCTGAGTTGGGCAGTGTTCTACAGCGTCACCCAGAACTTGATTGGAACGTATGGTATTGGTGTTCTAGTAGCGAGCCATTATGGTCGCGCAGAAGCTCAAAGCACAATCTGGACGCTGCTGCGAGATATTCTTACGGTTCCGACGCTCTGGGCATTTGCTGCTGCGTATTTCACTCAGTCGATCGCCTTTCCGGCGTGGGGTGAAACGATCGTGCATTCCTCGCTTGTCTTTGTCATTCCCGCCTCATTTCTGCTGATGGGAATGCGTCTGATTCAACTCAATGGCATCGCCAGCCTAAAAACAGCTACAATTCCGGTACTGCTCAAAGCACTGATTTTGCCGAGCTTAGTCGCGATCGCGGTCGCTATTCTGGGACTAAATTACGATGCTCGTCTGTCTTTGACGATCATGGCAGGAGTACCCAGTGCGTTTGCGAGCTTGATTCTGGCTGAGGAGTACAATCTAGACCACGATTTAGCAGCGAGTAGTATTGCTTTGAGTACGATCGCGATTTTGGCGACCATTCCAGTTTGGTTACTGATTAGTCATTAAATCTTGAGAAACTGTATAAGCCCATACGGTGATCTGGATCAATGGTAGAATCTTGCCGACAAGTCGAGACGCACTTTTTATGCAGACAACGCTCCTGACTGACGCTACAACTGTCGCACCCAAACTTTCCATCAGACGAATTCTGCTTGTCGATGATGAAGAGACGATTCGCGACACGATCGCGCTCACCTTGTCCGACGAAGGATATGAAGTGGTCACTGCTACTGATGGTCGCCAAGCCCTAGAAATTCTGCAAACGGCTCTAAGCCAAGACTCCGACAAATCATCTATGCCAGATTTGATCATCCTGGATCTGATGCTGCCCTATGTGAATGGATTAGATATTTGTCGTTGGATGCGGCGCGAAGGAAGCAGCGTCCCGATTTTGATACTCAGCGCCAAGGCGAGTGAAACCGATCGCGTCGTTGGACTAGAGGTGGGAGCTGATGATTATCTCACCAAGCCGTTTGGGATGCGCGAATTGGTTGCTCGCTGCCGTGCCTTGCTGCGCCGTCATCAGCAGTTCCAGCCTGCTCAATCGAGTCCCACTCTGCAATTTCAGGATGTCACGATTTACTCACAAGAATGCCGGGTGACGGTTCGAGGCGAAGTCGTGAACTTCTCACCGAAAGAATTCAAGCTGTTGGAGCTTTTCCTGAGGCATCCGAAGCGCGTTTGGTCACGGGATCAACTGTTAGAGAAAATTTGGGGACACGATTTTGTGGGCGAAAGTAAAACGGTGGATGTTCACATTCGCTGGCTACGGGAAAAGCTAGAGCTTGATCCAAGTAATCCTCAGTATTTGGTGACTGTCCGGGGTTTTGGCTATCGATTCGGCTAAGCTTAGAGGAGAGAGAAGCCATCTCCTACCGCCCTTTAGCCGCGTTTTGCCTGTGTCTGTTCTTTGGTTTCTGGCTGGACTCGCGATCGGGATTCTTCCTTTCACGGTGTATCGGGGGCAACTCACTGCCCGTATTCATCGCCTGACCAAAAATCTACCTCCCGATGAAGCAGAGATTGACTTGTCGGTCACCTCTCGCTTATCGATGATGATCTCTCATCATCAGGCGCAAATTGAGCAATTAGAACGCACGCTCGAAGAATGGAAGCAGATTCTCAGCTTGTCGCCGATCGGCTATCTGCAAGTTGATGACGAAAATCAACTGACTTGGTGCAATCCCGCTGCCGTTCAAATGCTAGGCATTCATCAAAGCGATGATTATGCGCCTCGGCTGCTCTTAGAGCTGGTGCGATCCTACGAACTCGACTCATTGATTGAAAAGGCCCGCGATCGCAATCAACTCCATCAGCGCGAATGGATGTTTTATCCGATTTCCGCAGATGCAGAAGATCTGTCGCAGGCGCGATCCACGCCGATTCGCGGGCTTGCCTTTCCGCTCTCCAAGGGTGAAGTCGGCGTTTTTCTAGAAAATCGTCAAGAAGCAGTCAACTTAGTCCAACAGCGTGACCGCTGGACATCCGATGTTGCCCACGAACTCAGAACGCCCCTGACCTCGATTCGCCTCGTCGCTGAAACCCTACAAGCCCGCTTAGATCCTACGAATCGGGCTTGGATCGATCGCTTACTGAATGAAACCATTCGCCTCAGTCGATTAGTGCAAGATCTCCTTGATCTGAGCCAGTTAGACCTAAATCCGACTCAACGGCTGCGATTAACCTCGATCGATCTGGTCAAACTGATTTATTCTGCCTGGGAAAGCTTAGAACCGCTTGCCTGCGAAAAACAAGTGCAACTGCACTACAGCGGCTTAGAATCTGTGAAGCTCCGAGCTGATGAAGCCCGTATGTATCGCGTCTTTCTCAACTTGCTTGATAACAGCCTCAAATACAGCCCCGTTCAGGGCATCGTCCGCGTTGAGACAACGCTGCAAGAGCAGTCAAAGCCCCGACTTCAGGTCGATATCATTGATGCAGGCGAAGGATTCCCCGAAGAGGCGATCGCGCACATCTTTGATCGCTTTTACCGCGCTGATCCATCGCGGGTACGCCCAACTCAGAGCCAAGCAGCGACCCAATTGACCAGTGGTAGCGGGTTAGGTCTGGCAATCGTGCGTCAAATTGTGGAGGCACATCATGGAACAGTTCGCGCCCAAAATCATCCTGACGGTGGTGCATGGCTGCAACTGGTTCTACCTTGTGAAAGCTCTACGACAAGGGTGAAGTCTCACTCTTCATGAATACTTATCACTCCCTGAGAGCGGATATGAATTCCGAATGAGGCAGTCTTTCCGACATTTTACGGAATCCAGACTCATGTAATATTTGTACATATTGATAGATAGACAATTTGATAGATAAACAATTGTCACAGTTTCCTCCGAAACCCACCGTTTTTCAGGCTTTAGGCTGCGCTATGCCCGAAAGAGTACAAAAAATTCTTTCACAATGGGGAATCGCCTCGCGTCGGCAGGCGGAACAGATGATCTTGGACGGGCGCGTCAAGCTGAATGGCGTAGTTGCTGAGTTGGGTCAAAAGGCTGATCCCGCCTGCGATCGCGTTGAAGTTGATGGACAGGTGATTCAAGCCACCGAGCGTCCGCAACTGATTTATTTGCTGCTGAACAAGCCAGCAGGGATCATCTCAACCTGCGATGATCCTCACGATCGGCGAACTGTTCTTGAGCTTTTACCAAAATCATTGCGGCAAGGACAAGGACTTCATCCGATCGGGCGATTAGATGTAGAATCAACCGGGGCGATATTGTTGACGAACGATGGCGAGTTAACCCACTATTTAACTCACCCCCGCCATCACATTCCTAAAACTTACGAGGTTTGGGTCAATGGAGAAGTCTCGCGCTCTGTTCTACAATACTGGCGCGAAGGGGTTATGTTGGATCACCGAAAAACCCTACCTGCTTCTGTTGAGGTTCTACGCCGTACTCCGTCTAGTACGTTATTGCGTATAATTCTTCGTGAAGGAAGAAATCGTCAAATTCGCCGAGTCGCCGAACAGTTGGGGCACCCTGTGCTTCAGCTACACCGGAGCGCGATCGGAGACATTCAACTCCACCCATCAGGCAAGCCCGCTTTAGCGGCGGGCCAGTATCGACCATTAGAAGACTTTGAAATTCGTGTATTGAAGCAGGGAATGAACCCACCCTTAGAGAAGTTGCCAGCACAGACGAAGGAGCAGCGCAGATGAAAAAGCAAACCCTCCCAACCAATCGAGAGCAAGCAGAGCGGCTGGCAGAGTTAGGTAATCGACTCCGCGATCGTCGCGAAGCTCAAGGCATCTCACTCGAAACCGTGGCGGGAACCACTTGTATTCAGCCGCGCTTGTTGAGAGCGATTGAGCAAGGAAAAATTGAAGAACTGCCAGAGCCCGTTTATATCCATAGCTTTATTCGCCAATATGCGGGCGCGATCGGGCTGAACGGCGTAGAGTTTGCCAGCGAGTTTCCGACGACTGGTTTTGTCGTGCAGCCGATGCGGACATCTTGGCGATCGCTACCGGGAGCACAGTTGCGCCCCATTCATTTGTACTTAATCTACATGGCGCTGATTGTCGGCGCAGTGAATGGGTTGTCCTATTTTCTCAATCGCTCCGCTCAGACTTCGATCGCTGCCATTGAAATGCAGCAACCGCCTGCATTGGTTGCGCCAATGGGCCCAACCCCCCCAAGGCAGCAACCGAGCTTCAAGACAGACTGGAAACACGAAGCTCCGACCTCCACTGCTAACAAGCCTGTTCGTGTTGGTGTAACGCTCACCGAGGAGTCTTGGGTGCGCGTGATGGCAGACAGCAAGGTGGAATATGAAGGACAACTGCCGAAGGGCGCTCAGCGGACTTGGACGGCTGATCGGCAAGTCGTGGTGCGGGCTGGAAATGCGGGCGGTGTGATTGTGACGTTTAACGAAAGCCAAGCCAAACCGCTGGGTCAACCTGGAGAAATTGAAGAGATGTCTTTTCCTCCTGAGCCAAGAATGGCAAAGCTGACAATCGATGAATTACGGTAATAAACTGGGGGCGTGAACCGCCCCTTTGTTTTTGTGTGCTGTATGTCGTGTATCCATTCAGGCTGGCTTGGATCGATCGCTGCGTTTCTCGCCTGTCCTACCGCCAGTTGGCTAGAAACGCTAGCGACGAATTATCAAACGTTATACCACCAGCAGCCCGCAGGAACGCAGCGGCAAGCGTGGGACGAATGTGGCGAAATTCTGCGATCGCAGCTTGAGCCGCTCCTGAATACTCGTCCTGATAGTAAGTCTTGGACATTGATATTCGAGTATGAGTTGCCTGGAGAAGGTGGGCGGCGACCGGATCTGGTGCTGCTAGGAGGGGGGCAGATCCTTGTTTTTGAGTTCAAACAGAAATCAGCCCTTTCAACGGCTGATTTGGATCAAGTCGCTGCTTATAGGCGGGATCTTGCCGAGTATCATCAAGCATCAGCTCACAATCCTGTCACTGCAATTCTGATTCCGACTCGCTACACAAAAGAGAATACAACTCGCAATGCAGTTCAAGTTCTAAATCCAACGCAAATTTCAACCTACTTAGAAACGCTAGTCGAAATACAACCGGAAATTGATGCGGATCGCTGGGTTAATTCATCTTATGAACCGCTCCCAACGGTGATTGATGCGGCGCGGCGGATCTTTCAGCAAGAACCGCTGCCTAGTATTAAACGCGCTCAAAGCGCGAGGATTCCCGAAATTTTGGACTATCTGGCTCAAATTGTCGATCGCGCTTCTCGGCAAAAAGAGCGGCACTTAATTTTGATCACAGGGGTTCCGGGAGCCGGAAAGACGCTCGTAGGATTGCAGTTTGTGTATCAGACGGAGCGCGATCGTCCAGCCATATTTTTATCCGGCAACCGTCCCTTAATTACAGTTCTCCAATATGCGCTTCAAAGCAAAGCCCTTGTGCGGGAGATTCGTAATTTTTACCTCCAGCACGAAGTGCGTCGTCAAACGGCGGCGCGAGAACATATTGTCGTTTTTGATGAGGCTCAGCGAGCTTGGGATGCCGATCGTATGTCCGAAAAATACGGCATTACCCGTGCGGCTCCGGGTGCAGTTTTGCGAATCTGTGAGCGAGTTCCTGATTGGTGTGTGTTGCTTGGCTTAATTGGTGAAGGGCAAACGATTCATGTGGGCGAGGAGGGTGGAATTGAGCAGTGGGATCAGGGCTTAAAGAGTGCGATCGAGCCTTGGCAGGTTCATTGTTCTACTGAGCAAGCGAAATATTTCGAGACGACAACCTACACCAATGATTTATTAAATCTCACCACTTCTTTGCGATCGCATCTCGCTAAGCACCTTCAGACCTGGGTTACTCATGTTCTCAATGGCGAAATTAATCAAGCCAAGTTAGTGATGTCTTTGTTAGCTTCAGAAGGATTTGATTGTTATCTCACTCGTGATCTTGAAACCGCAAAAAACTATTGTCGATCGCGTTACAAAGACCAATCAGATAAGCGTTATGGTTTAGTTGCCTCTTCACGATCGCGCAACTTAGTCAAATACGGAATTAGAAACGACTACATTTCAACTCAAAAACTCAATCTCGGCGCTTGGTATATCGATTCGCCCGACTCGGAAACATCTT
Source organism: Cyanobacteria bacterium FACHB-DQ100 (assembly GCA_014695195.1). Lineage (NCBI taxonomy): Bacteria > Bacillati > Cyanobacteriota > Cyanobacteria bacterium FACHB-DQ100. The sequence continues at coordinate 108,891 of JACJNW010000011.1, forward strand.
GCTGTGCGTTTGATCGCGTGGTTACAGAATTTAGCTGCCAAGGCTTAGAACTTGATTTTCCTATTGTTGGTTGGGGTGACGATCTGATCTGGAGCAATGGCGCTTGGATGATGACTAAGTCCCAAAAAAACGTTCGCAATCCGCTGCAACTCCGAATCAATAGTTATCGAGTTTTACTCACACGCGGGCGAGACGGATTTATTATTTTCGTGCCCGAAGAAGCCAAAATGGACAGCACGTTTGAAGCCCTACGATCGTCCGGATTAGTCGCGCTTAACACTGAAGCATGAAGTCAATGAGTTCAAACTTTACAAATGACCGCCAGTGATATTAGGCAAAACACACTCTGATCTCTATCACGGCAGACGCTTTGACACTTGACTATGCTGAGGGAAATCGCTTTTGTACAAAACTTTACCTACATAAATTCCGAATTCCAGCCCTACTTCCCTGTATTAAGGCAGTAGAAGCTTCACGCGAAGCCCTTTCTGATATCGCATACCTTTAGCGTTTCAGCTTCCGTGGTTTCAACGTTTCCTGGAACTCCCGACCCTGTTCCTGAGTCCCAGACTACGGGAACAATAGTGAAGCAACCGACCGAACGATTTCCACATAGCGCACAAAGGAACATGATGCCAGCACCTTCTTTCTACGCTGATGCAGAATTTGATCCCTCCATCCTGGAGCCTTCGCCGACCTCGCCAGAGTTCGATCCGAATGCAGATTTGACTGAACTCGAAACCGAACTAGCAGGACAAGCTAGACTGTACGGCGCTGGACGGAAGACGACCGACCTGGTGAGACTTTACCTACAGGAAATCGGGCGCTATCCCTTGCTCGGACGCGATGAAGAAGTGTCTGAAGCGCAGAGAGTGCAGCGCTATATGAAACTTCTGGAACAGCGCAACGATGCTGCTGCCAAAGGCAGCGCCCCCATTCGTCGATATGTGGAGTTGATCGATGTCCGCGATCGATTGGTTTCGACGCTGACGCACCGCCCCTCCCTGGAACGGTGGGCTACCGAAGCCAAGATCGACGTTGCAGACTTGAAGCCGATGTTAGCGGCAGGCAAGCAGCACTGGGCAAAAGTGGTAGATCTCACGGTCGCCGAACTCGATCAGATACTCAACCAGGGGCTTGCAGCCAAGACGCATATGATTAATGCGAACTTGCGCCTAGTAGTCTCCGTTGCCAAAAAATATCAAAATCGCGGCTTAGAACTGCTCGACCTGATTCAAGAGGGTACACTGGGGCTAGAGCGAGCGGTGGAAAAATTTGACCCGACGAAAGGCTACCGATTCAGCACCTATGCGTATTGGTGGATTCGTCAAGGAATTACCCGCGCGATCGCAACTCAAAGCCGCACCATCCGGCTCCCCGTTCATATCACTGAAAAGCTCAACAAAATCAAGAAAGCTCAGCGCAAAATTTCGCAAGAAAAAGGGCGTACTGCGACGATCGAAGACATTGCAGTGGAGCTAGAAATGTCGCCGCCTCAAGTGCGAGAAGTCCTGCTCAAAGTGCCGCGCTCCGTATCGCTCGAAACTAAAGTTGGCAAAGAGCGCGATACCGAACTAGGCGATCTGCTCGAAACGGAAGAAGTTACGCCCGAAGAAACCTTGATGCGCGAATCGTTGAGACGCGATTTGCTGCAACTTCTAGCGGATCTAACGACTCGTGAGCGAGATGTAATTCAGATGCGGTTTGGCTTGGGTAGCGATGGGCAACCCTACTCGTTAGCAGAGATCGGACGCGCTTTGGAATTGTCCAGAGAGCGGGTTCGACAGATTGAAGCAAAAGCGCTGCAAAAACTTCGGCAACCGAAGCGCCGCAATCGAGTGCGTGATTATCTTGAATCGCTCAGCTAAAGGGCTTAACCCCTAACAGTTGCAGAATATTCTCAATTAGGCGAACTTATTGCAAGTCGCCTCTTTTTTTTGTATGCTATGATTCTCAAGAAAGGAGGCTTTGTTGACAATGTTGAACGCTCCTACTTACACCAGTGCTTCGCTCAAGGCTGAATTGAATGAAAAGGGATGGCGCTTAACACCGCAGCGCGAAACGATTCTTCAAGTGTTTCAAAAACTTCCTGAAGGTCAACATCTCAGCGCTGAGGATCTTTATCATGAGCTTCAGACGCAAGGCGAGGGCATTAGTTTATCGACCATCTATCGCACTCTCAAATTGATGTCCCGGATGGGCGTTTTGCGTGAACTCGAACTGGCAGAAGGTCACAAGCACTACGAAATCAATCAGCCCTATCCGCATCATCATCACCACTTGATTTGTGTGCGGTGCAATAAGACGATCGAATTTAAAAGCGATTCGATTCTCAAAACCGGAACAAAAGCAGCCCAGAAGGAGGGGTACCACATTCTAGACTGCCAGTTGACGATTCATGCGGTCTGTCCGACCTGTCAGCGATCGCTGCTGCCGCTCTAGCTATTCAAAAGCTATTCAAAAACGACGCGGGCATCGGTTAAGCCCCGTGATCGCAGGATATTCACTTGACGCTCTGCCTCTTCTGGTGTGGTGAAGCTGCCTGCACGAACGAAATTTCCTAAGCGATTCTGTCTTGGAACGGCATCTGGAATCACAGCTTGAATTCGATTAAACGAAGCAGAATCGGTAAAGGGAATAACCACCGAATAGCGGCGACTGTTTGAAGGAGTGCTTGAGCCGCCTGCTGCTTGTTGAATCGTCCGCAAGGTTTCTGGGTCAGCGTTCCCTGTTGGGGGCAGCGATCGCGATTGTTGGAAGCTCAAAACCGCCTGCTGAGTTTGGGTGCCAAAATAGCCTGTGACCGGAAGCGAATATCCAATGCGATTCAGTTGCTGTTGCAGGTCTGCTACTCGCGAGTTTTGGTCGCCTAATTGGAGTCCATTCCCCACATCAGGCGTGGGCGCTGGCGGTGTCGAACCATCAAGTACAGCATAAACCTGAGCATCCACCTCGCCGGTCTGAGAAAGACCAGAATCTCGCTGAAGTTGAATGACTGCGCTTTGCGTCTCTTGACCAAAAACGCCATCAACCTCACCGTAGTAGTAGCCGCGTGTTTGCAGTCGGCGCTGTAACTCTTCGACTCCTGCACCGCGATCGCCAACCTGCAATCGATTACCATATTGACTAGACCCAGTTCCCGGTTCGGGATTGCCCAATTCGAGAGCACGATAGGTTTCGGCTCCGACAATGCCATCGGGTGTGATGTTACGTTGCTCTTGACAGCGAATGACGGCATCGCGAGTTTGAGATCCAAAGAATCCGGTCGTCTCGCCGTCATAACAGCCTAAGGTTCTGAGGCGATCTTGTAGGGTGCTAACGGCTGTGCCTGAGTCTCCTTCTTGAAGAACAAGCTGTGCGGTTGCAGCCGAGGCAAAGCTAACAATGAGTCCAGCAAGGGTGCATCCAGCGATTGCACTCAAAACTTGGAGATTCGCAATGCGTGAGTTCTTCATAGACCTAGAATGAAGCATCTTGTGTTTACTGGCTAGATGCAGAGGTGCGATCGGTTCCATAGTTTTTTGAGCAACGTTTCTGGACAGGGATAAGATAATAGATCTTTCTCCTTAAAAATATATTACCCAGCAGAGATTCTACAAGACGGATTGACAAACTGAAATCGTCTAGCTCTGTCGACCTATGCCTTGCGTTAGATCGCACTTGCCACGTCAGCGAACTAAAATCCCTTGAAACCTTAATTTCGAGAATTTCACCCAAAGATTTAGTGTTTGCGCGACTGGTGATGGTTTTTAACTAGGTATTACTATGGGGTTTCCTAACTCTTCAGATTATTCAGAGTCGATCGCACCTTTGACCGCTGAACAGCCGCCCGGCCCAAAAACCGCTCTAACCGTAATTGATGCAGTGGCGCTGATTGTCGGTATTGTGATCGGAGCGGGAATTTTTGAGACTCCTGCGCTGGTTGCATCCAATACGGGCACGAATTTAACTGTGCTATTGGCTTGGATTGCTGGGGGAGTGGTTTCGCTGATTGGGGCATTGTGCTATGCCGAATTAGCCACGACTTATCCGCATGTGGGCGGTAACTATTACTATTTGCAGCGGGCTTACGGAAACGCGATCGCGTTTTTATTTGCTTGGGCACGCATGATGGTGGTGCAGACTGGCTCGATCGCGCTGTTGGCTTATGTGTTTGGAGATTATGCGTCTGAGATCTTGCCGCTGGGTGCTTTCTCTGGATCGATCTATGCGGCAGGCGCGATCGTGCTATTCACGCTGATCAACATTTTGGGATTGCGCCAGGGGAAAGGCGTTCAGAACTGGCTGACAGCGGCAAAAGTGCTGGGACTGGTTTTGGTGATTGTTGCAGGTTTGACGACTTCGGGCGCTGCGCCGCAAACCGTAACAGACGCGAAAATTTCGACAGATTGGGGCATGGCAATGATCTTTGTGCTGCTGTCCTACGGTGGGTGGAATGAGGCGGCTTATATTTCAGCCGAGATTCGTAATCCGAATCGGAATATTGCTCGATCGCTCTTTTGGAGCATTGGCATTATTGCCACGATCTATGTTGCCCTTAACTTTGCTTATTTGCATGGTTTGGGAGCCGCTGGTATGGCGAATTCGCCTGCGGTGGCTGCGGATTTGATGCGTCAGGCATTTGGGCAGCCGGGAGTTGTGTTTATTAGTTTTCTGATTGCGGTTTCAGCATTAGGTGCATTGAATGCGACTGTGCTGACCGGAGCGCGGACAAACTATGCCCTCGGACAAGACTCGAATGCGTTTCGATTTCTGGGGCAGTGGCAGTCGAGGCAGAATACGCCGATTCCGGCACTGTTGGTTCAAGGTGCGATCGCGCTTCTGCTGGTTGGGTTAGGGAGCTTGACCCGGAAAGGCTTTGAAACGATGGTAGATTATACGGCTCCGGTGTTTTGGTTCTTTTTCTTGCTGGTTGGCTTTTCGTTAATCATCCTGCGCTTTAAGGAACCGGGACGATCGAGTGCGTTTCGAGTGCCGTTTTATCCGCTTACACCGATTTTGTTTTGTAGTATCTGTGTTTATTTGCTGTATTCCAGTTTGGAGTATGTGAAAGTGGGCGCGATCGCGGGTGTGATTGTGGTCGCGCTCGGAATTCCCGTTTTATATTGGCAGCGTCGGTAGGTTCGATCGTTTTTAGGAGAAATCAGAATGATTGTTCGTCCTTTAGTGGTGTGTGCTGGAGTTTTCAGCTTAATGTTCGCTGGCTGTTCGCAAGTCGCTAATCTGATTCCGAAGACAGAGAATCAAGTTCAGACGCAAACTGCTAATCCAGAAAAGCAAAATCAACCTTCAACACCACAGTTGGATGTGCCTTATGTGCCGACACCCACCGAAGTAGTCGATGCAATGCTGAAGGTGGCAAAGGTAGGCAAGAAGGATGTGCTTTATGATTTAGGAAGCGGGGATGGGCGCATTCCCATCACTGCGGCTAAGCGATTTGGTACACGCGGATTTGGAGTGGATATTGATCCAGAACGCATTAAGGAAGCGAATGCGAACGCGAAAAAAGCGGGAGTGAGCGATCGAGTGAAGTTTGCTCAGCAAGATTTGTTTAAGACAGATTTGAGCAAGGCATCGGTGATTACGCTTTATCTATTACCGCGCATCAATTTGCAACTGCGCCCGAAGTTGTTGAAGCTCAAACCAGGAACGCGAATTGTATCTCATGCGTTTGATATGGGAGATTGGAAGCCCGATCGGGTGGTGAACGTGAAAGGAACGAATGTGTACTTCTGGACGGTTCCGAAAACGATTCCCGCGAATTTGAAATAGTTGAGCTTTGTGAGAGCGATCGCCTGATCGCTCTTTCATCAGTTCGACAATTTTTCATTTAACAATACTGTGTCTAATTCAAGGTGAGTTCGATACAAGTCTCGGTTGCGCTTGGATCTGCGGGTAGCCCCCAAATCCCTTGAGTGATAGAGGCAAAGCTGTGTAAGCGAAACACATTCAGCGCCACGGTGCGGAGAATTGCCCAGTTTTCAAGAGTGTGACCTGCACACATTGGCGCTGCGTCTGCTTTGAGGACAAAAAAAAGCCTGTCAAGTGATGATCGAGCTTAATCTTTAGTCGCTGTTGCAGCCATTAACCCCCACGCTCCAAACCGCAGCTTTGTGCTAGCTTCAATTCTGAGTTGCGATCGGGACAGAAAATCTTGAAGTTCTTTCTGCGTGTAACACTGCTTGTGGGCTGGATCAACGGTTTTCAAGACGACATCGCAGAGGCGACAGAGTAAAAAGTCTTTACACCAATCCAAAATCACAACTTTCCCACCTGGTTTAAGCACTCGTCGCATTTCTGCTAGGGCATCAAGTGGACAGTCAAAATAATGAAAAGCACTGGCACAAACTACAGTATCAAAGCATTTATCCTTCAGAGGAAGTGCGGTCACATTTCCTGGCTTAAATGTTACGGTGCTGTAGGGTTGAAGCTTTGCTTGAGCGATCGTGAGCATCTCTGTTGAGACATCAATTCCAACGATCTGCTGATTCGGATGGTCTTGCAACAACAATCGCTCAAACTCCCCTGTTCCACAAGCCACGTCTAGAACAATCTCATGGGAGCCAATTTGCGCCCACTGCTTCAGAAAAGTGAGTGTGTTTGTAATATAACTATGCCAACGTTGATCGTAGATCTTGGCAAGGCGATCATATTCTTGTTGAACGATCGTTTCAACCCTCTTGTTTGTACCCATTGATCAGCAAATCGATTTAAGCAGATTGAAGCGATTTTATCAGGAGAAATGAGTTTAGCGTAATGCCGATTGCACCGTCTGGCGAACCATGTCGAAGCTACGCTTGAGGCGAGCGGGCTGATTATAGAGGCGGCTCATTAACAGCACTCCTTCTATCTGGGTTAACACTTGTTCGGCAAGCAAAACAGGGTTGATTTCTGGTTTCAGCGCAGATTTTCCAGCTTGTAGAGACTGTGCAATTGCAGCCTGCCAAGCATCAAACACCTGAATGAGATGTTCTTGAAACGATGGGTCATGTTTTGCTAGATCTACAATCAAATTTCCTAGGAAACAGCCGCCGCAATCAGGTTCAGATTGATGTTTTGCCTCCAGACGATCGATCATGTCAAACACTTGCGCGATCGGGTCAGAAATTTGTTGAGCAGGCTCAATGATAACTGCTTTGATCTGGCTCCATTTGTAATCAATTAGCGCATGAGCTAATTCATTTTTTGATTGGAAATAATTGTAGAAACTGCCAGAAGAAGTGTTGCTTGCGGCAAATAACTCCTTTAGCCCGGTTGATTGAAATCCTTGGTGATGGATCAACTCAATAACCGAGGATAAAATATCTTCGCGAGTGCGCTTAAGATTGACCATTGTGGGGAAATGTGGCTAGCAGTGAAGCATGACTAAACAAGATTAAGGCTTCGCAGTCTTTGGATTTCTCTCGAATCAGAGATTTGAGAACAATCAGGCAAAGTCTAGCATAGTCCAAATCTTTGGGAAGAGTCGATGCTAAAAGACTGAAAGCCATTTTAACGAGTTAGATAGATTGGAGGTATCGCTATGATTCAAACCTTTCAGAATTGTTACATCAATCCCATCAAGGTTAGTCAAGCGATTCATCCGACGACAGCCTAATGTATCCGCGATTCTTCGATCGCTCGCGTTTCTCGCGACAGGTGTAGCTCTAGCTGTGCCTTCAACTCATGATAAGCCGGATACTGATCCAGGTTTTCGCGCTTGCGGGGACGAGCAAAGGGCACATCCAACACCTCTACGATTCGAGCTGCTGGGCCGCGACTCATCACCACAATTTTGTCGGACAGCAGCAGTGCTTCCTCGATACTATGAGTAATCAGAATCACGGTTTTGCGCTGTTGTTCCAGGATGCGGGCAATCTCATCTTGCAGAAAGCCCCGCGTCAACGCATCTAACGCTCCGAACGGTTCATCCATCAGCAAAATTTCTGGGTTAATTGCTAGAGCGCGGGCAATTCCCACCCGTTGCTTCATGCCCCCAGACAGTTCGTGAGGATGCTTGCGATCGGCTCCCTGCAATCCGACTAAATCAATGTACTCGCGCACAAGGTCTTTTTGTTTGGCAAGCGGCATCTGAGGATAGACTGTTTCGATCGCAAACCGAATGTTTTCGGCAACGGTCATCCAGGGCATCAGCGAATAGTTCTGAAACACGACACCGCGATCGGCTCCCGGATGATGTACCTGCTTTCCATTGATCAACACTGAACCCTGCGTGGGTGTGGTCAGTCCAGCAATAATATTCAGAAGGGTTGACTTACCGCAGCCCGAAGGTCCAATGATCGAAACAAAGGTATTCGGGGTGATGTCTAGATTGATATCCACGATCGCCACAAAGTCTTGAGAAGTGCGACGAAGCAGCTTATCTTGCCAGTGTTGCCGCCCTGGAAACACCTTGAACACATTTTGTAAGCTTAACTGAACAGAGGTATCTGTTTTAGTGCGATCGGTGTGGGAAGAAACCATCTACTTTTCTCCGAAAGAAACCCAGGTTTGCAACAATGCTAGTAGCTGATCGAGAACCAATCCGGTGACTCCAATGATGACGATCGCGGTAATAATACTGGTGATGCTCAAGTTATTCCACTCTGCCCAAACAAGGCTACCAATGCCGGTTCCGCCTACAATCATCTCTGCTGCTACGATTACAAGCCAAGAGATACCAATGCTAATTCGTAATCCAGCCACAATGCTCGGAGCCGCAGCCGGAAGAATGATTTTCCAGATCGTTCGCCAACGAGAAGCACCCAAAGTCCGAGCCACATTCAGATAGTCTTTTGAGACGCTACTCACTCCAAATTTAGTATTGATGAGCGTAGGCCAAATACTAGAAATTGCAATCACAAACAATGCGGTGCCTTCGGAGCTTTTCAGCAGCCCTAATCCTAGCGGCAACCAGGCTAAGGGCGATACCGGACGCATCAATTGAATAAATGGATTCACCGCTTTCGAGACGACTTCTGATAAACCAATCAAGACTCCTATTGGAATCGCGATCGCTGATCCAAGCAGAAATCCAGTCAGCACGCGCTGAAGACTAGCGATTAAGTGCAATCCTACGCCTTTATCGTTCGGACCATTGTCATAGAAAGGATCGCTAATCCAATTCCAAAAATCTGCGATCGTGCGACTTGCAGACGGCATCACGGGTGAGAAAATTTGCAGATTAACCCCCAATTCCCAAATGCCGAGCAGTGCGGTCAGCAGGACGAGAAACAGGACGATCGCTTGCAGGTTTTGGTTTTGCAGCAGTGAAGCAGAACGCGATCGAGGTCTAACAACAGGAGAAGTTGTCATAACTAAACTCCAAACTTCTTAATTTGCTCTTGTACATACGCAGAAGCATTCGCAGGGTTGAATTCACCCGTTTTAAGCTTTTCAACGCGGGTCGGTTCAGTGGGCGGATTTTGCCCAACCTCCTGTGCTAACTCTCGTGCCAGATCAGTCATAAAGGTTTGATTCGCAATTTCGTCATAGTTTGCTTTGGCTTCGGGCATCAAATCCCAGCGCACCATCTGAGATGAGATCCAAGCCGCGAAACTTTTCCAGGGATAAGTGTCAAAGCCAATACGGGTGGGGACATCCAGCGTGTTGCCTAGCCCATCCTCGAATTTCCCGGTTAACACAGCTTGCAACACGGGTTCTGGCTGGTTGAGGTACTTACGATCGCTCATCAGCCTAGCGATTTCTCCTCGATTTGCTGCGTTATCTGTGTAGGCAGCAGATTCAATAATTGATTTATTCACAGCTCGGAATGTGTTCGGATGAGCATCAATCCAAGTCTGGCTAGCAGCAAAGGCACAGCAGGGATGACCATTCCACAAGTCTTTGGTCAATAGATGAATAAAGCCAATTTTCTCGAAGACTGCCCGTTGCCCAAAGTTATCTGGCATCAAGAATGCATCAATTTGTCCAGCAGCCATCTTTGCAACCGAATCTGGCGGCGGCACAATCTCAATTTTCACATCCTGGTCTGGATTTAGCCCACCAGAAGCAAGATAGTAACGTAACAACAGATTGTGCATTGAATAAGGAAAAGGAATCCCGATCGACATTCCCTTGAAGTCTGCTGCCGTTTTGACGCGATCTTTGTGCTTGTTGGCGACTGCGATCGACTGTCCATTGATGTTTTCGATACTAGCAAGCTTAATTGGAAAAGCAGTAGAACCTAAACCCATAGAGATCGCGATCGGCATCGGCGACAGCATATGGTAAGCGTCTAACTCTCCTGCGATCGCGGCTTCTCGTACGGCTGCCCAGTTCGGCATTTTCTTCAACGTCACATTCAGCCCTTGCTTTTTGTAAAACTCTAAAGGTTCTGCGGCAACGATCGGAATTGAGCAAGCAATCGGAATAAAGCCGATCGTCAGATTCGATTTTTCTAAGTTAGTGGGAGCGGAGGCTGAAGCGGTTGAAGATTGAGTTTCGCGCCTGCTGCCGCAACTTGCGAGCGTCACCACTGCCGCAGCCGCAGCAACTTTAACCAAAAAATCTCGCCGCCGGAATCGGCTCAACCGCACCGCATCACCCAAGAATTCAACTGCATTCGGACCAAATGCGGCGGCAAAGGCTTCTTCTAATCCGCCTGCTTGTTGGATTAAGTCATTGCACAAGTCGCGCTGTTCTGGCTCTGCTTGATCAATCATTCGCAGCAGCAATGCTTTCTGAAATTCAGCATAAGTCAAGTTCTTAGCGAATTCCAATGTTGTGTCTGCATAGTGCCCCATCTTGATCAAGTCATCAATCAAATCAACTGGATCTTGAGGCATTCCTTCTAAAAATTTCCAGTGATCTTGCGATCGATGTGATCCACCACAAGCACAAGCTAACTCAGATAAAGAATAAACTCCGCTCGTCTCTAACAATTTCGTGTGTGCTGCCATGATCGTATGGTTCTGGTTATAACAACGGTGTTCTTTTACAGTTCATGCAGCATCTTTTTTAGCTGCTTCAAAGCTGGAGTGACGATCGCCACAAAGTAAGATTCGCGTAGCTTGCGTTCCACTTCTGCGCCATGTAAATAGCCTCTAGCTCCTGTGTGCAACATTGCAGCATTAGCGGCTCTCAATGACAATTCCGATGCTGTAATCCGGGCTTGGATCACGGCTTTGAGTTGAGTGCGATCGATTGTGGTTTTGCCCGTGATTGCATGGGCAAGTACAGACGTGTTTTGACGAGCCATTTCTAGCTCTTCACTCAAGTTATCAACTTGATCATCCAAAAAACAATTGACGTGCCCATAGCGTTGATTGCTACGCTTCATAATCTCAAGACACCTTGCGGTGAGTCCTAACCCCATGCCAACTTGCGTCAAAATAAATCCTGGACGAATTTGGTTGACATAGCTTGTACAGGGAGCCGCCAAAATCAATTCATCCGGGACAAACACATCGCGAAACACACAGCTATAGGTATTGCTGCCTTCTAATGCAATGAAGTGAGCATTTTGTCGCAGCGTCAGTCCCTCTAATTCGTCAGAGACGATCGCCATCAAATACTGATCAGAATCCGGCAATTGAGCCGCAATGCCGAAGTAATGTCCTGCTCCAATGTTAGAAACCCAGGGCAGCATTCCATTCAGCACATAACCGTCCGATCGACGTTCTGCAACCAGCGCAATTTTCTCAATTCCAGCAAAGTGCTTCATCGGGTTTGACAACCCAGTGCCGCCCAAACGCTTTCCCGTTGCGACTTGAGGTAAAACCTGCTGTTGCAGATAATTATTGTCACTATTCTGCATATACCAGGTACAAGCAATCTGGCACCAGGTCATAAACCCAGTACAGAGGCATTCTGCCGAGATTGCTTCGATCACTTGAATTGCAGCCCACAAACCATTCCCCGTACCGCCAAATTCTGGAGAAACTGCTTGAGCAAAACCACCAATAGCACCAACTTGGTGCATAAAAGTACGAGGATATTTCCCTTGATCGATGTCGGACACGATCGGTGCAAGATCAGTGCGAATTGCAGTATTCAATTGAATCAATGTGTCAGCGATCGAGGGAGGCGAGGTGGGTTCCGCAACCGAGCTAGAAATTAGTTGCATAGCTAAAACGGGGTTGTGAACAGTTCTGAAAAGAGATGATTAACTGTCGAAAATAACCTTCGTTCCAATCCCTTCCCTTTTAGGAAAGCTTCTGCTTGCTTCTTAGATGCCAAGGGATATGTCTTCTAAAGCCTGTAGGAGAAGGGATTGAAGCGTAAGAGACGTTGATTTGTACTGCAAAAATTAAGTAGGAGCGATGCCTCAGTCTATGCCAAAGCAACTTCCATGTTGACGGGTAAGCGTAAGGTGTTTGCAACAGGCGACCAGTAGTTAGAGTGTGCCACCAAGTCTTCTAGCTCCTCACGACTCGCATTGCCTTCTAAATCAACCTTGACGCGAATATCGGTAAAGCCGAGCCGCTTTTCAGCGAGATCCCCAATGCCCCAAACTCCTGTGATGTTGATGTCGCCTTCTAATTCTAGTTCTAGCTTTGTCAGAACAATTCCGCGCATTGTAGCGTTAGCATGAATGCCAACAGACAAACAAGAACCTAAACAAGCTAACACCGCTTCAGAAGGATTGGGGGCTGTGTCTTCTCCTAACAAACTCGGTGGTTCGTCAATCACATGAGCAGGCAAATCACGCACATAAGTCAGATTACGAAACTGTCCTTCACAGACCGTCTTAACCTTCAACGATTTGACAACGTTAGGATTTGCCTTTGCGGTTGCAGCTAGATTCTCCAATCCATCCTTGCTTACAGGGCGGAGAGGCGTTTTGACTTGCGTGGTAAAGGTTGTCTGAGTCATGATTCGATTCAAATAGAACGTTCTATCTATAAAAGCAGACTTCACTAAATTAATGTTGTGCTTGTGGTTACAAATTCTATGTTCAAGTTTACGTCTGAGCAAAACGAATTGGGTTGCTATTGACTGCAATGAGATGGTCGAGCCGGATTTCAGTTCCACTGTTGAGCCTCAAGAAATCTGCTTTATTTGCTGCATAGACATCCACAATGCGATCGTAAACTTCAATCGTTTCTCCCAGTGCATTGCGATAAACGATCGAGCAGACCTGGTGCAAAGTTGCCAATGCTTCAAGTTGGTCATAAAAATCACAGTCAACTAAGCGATAGTCACTCATAATCAGTTTTTCTGATAGTGATAAGCAGCAGTAAGCGTAGCAAAATTGGTTGTAACCGTTTGTGTAGAGACCGCTTTGGTCTGAAGTCTCAGAGATTAAAACAATCTGGAAGTACGCTGATTGATAGGCGCATTAAAGAATCTATTTTGGAAAATTGTCTCTTCCGACACAATCTCTCAATCGATAATTGTGTTCTTTATATCTAAGATTTAACGCTATGAACTGATTGCCATTTGAATCGATCGCACCTGAATTTAGTAGATCGGTGTTTTGAGTAGTTAGGCTGGCACGGTGTCGATATGCGACGCGGAAATAGAAATTGCTGCATCCTGTTATTTCAAGGAGAGAACTATGCCGAAGACATTGTTTAAGGTCGATCTCACTAAACCAATGGATCAGCAGGAATTGCCAGGACATAATCGCTGGCATCCCAATATCCCAGCAGTCGTTTCGGTGAATCCGGGCGAGGTGTTTCGGATTGAGTGTAAGGATTGGACGGATGGGCAGATCAAGAACAATGATGATCCAAAAGATATTGAAGAGGTCGATTTAACAGTCGTTCACGTTCTCAGCGGCCCTATCTGGGTGAATGGCGCACAACCCGGAGACATTCTTGTTGTAGATTTGCTCGATATTGGAGCGCTGCAAGGGGATGAGTGGGGCTTTACAGGCATCTTTGCTAAAGAAAATGGCGGTGGCTTTCTAACCGATCACTTTCCCAAAGCCGCTAAAGCAATCTGGGACTTCCAGGGCATCTATACGAGTTCACGGCATATTCCGGGTGTGCGGTTTGCGGGGATTACTCACCCCGGTTTGATTGGCTGTGCGCCATCGCATGAACTTTTGGCGACGTGGAACAAGCGGGAAGCAGAGCTAATGAGTTCTCAACCCGATCGCCGCACTTATGGAGCAGAAATCAAAGGCGATTTGGCAACGTTAGCTGCTTTACCAAATCCGAAGAATGCGATCTTAGGGCAAGTGGCAGCATCTGACTTCGATCTCATCGCCGCAGAAGGCGCTAGAACAGTTCCGCCTCGCGAACATGGCGGCAATTGTGATATCAAGAATCTGTCGCGTGGCACTCGGATTTACTTCCCGGTCTATGTAGAAGGAGCAAAGCTTTCGATGGGCGACATTCACTTCTCGCAAGGCGATGGAGAGATTTCGTTCTGTGGTGCGATCGAGATGTCTGGCTTTATCGACCTCCACGTAGACGTTATCAAAGGCGGAATGGACAAGTACGGCATGATCAATCCGATCTTTAAGCCGGGGCCTGTTGAACCGCGTTACTCTGAGTACCTTGTATTTGAAGGAATTTCAGTCGATGAGTTTACGGGCAAGCAGTATTTTATGGATGTTCACATTGCGTATCGTCGCGCTTGTCTCAATGCGATCGAGTACCTGAAGAAATTTGGCTTCACCGGAGAGCAAGCCTATCTATTGCTCAGTTGCGCTCCGGTCGAAGGCAGAATCAGCGGCATTGTAGACATTCCAAATGCCTGTTGTACAGTCGCCATTCCAACAGAGATTTTTGATCAGCCAATTTTACCTGTGTAACCAACAGACTCGATGAAGTGGGGTGGTTCTCATCCCCTAATTGTTCATGTAGCAAAAGATGAACGGTATGCCCTTATATGAATTTCGCTGTGAGAGCTGTGGCATTTTTGATGTGTGGCGATCGATTTCTGAATCAACGTCTTCGGCTCATTGTCCCACCTGCGAAGCTCCCGCCAAACGAATTTTTTCTGCTCCGGCTGTGTTGTCTGGTGGGCTGCGGCTGAAGCGCGAAAACCCAGAGCCACAACTGGTTAAACGCAAAACAGAGCCGGAAGCTCCAAAAAACAGAAGCCACGCAGGAGGGCGACCCTGGATGATTGGACATTAATCCAGTTCCCTCGATCGATCATTGCGTCTGCCTCTCAAGGCTATAAGCAAGTGAGTTTCAATTTGTCTCAATCACTACTTTTCTTCAGGGACATTAGTGGGACTAATAAACTCAAGCTCGATCGAATCAAAGATATAGACAGAATTTTCTTAAAGCAATCTCATTGCTCAACACTGACCAATCGTAGAAATCGCGCTAAATTATGCTGAGTTGCTCTATTCCTGTTACAGTCATTACTGGTTATCTTGGGTCAGGCAAAACAACACTGCTGAATCATCTTCTGCATCATGAACACGGTAAAAAAGTTGCTGTGATTGTGAATGAATTTGGGGACGTAGGCATTGATAGTCAGCTTGTGATGGATGCTGATGAAGAAATTTTAGAAATGAACAATGGCTGCATTTGTTGTACAGTTCGGGGGGATTTAATTCGGATTGTTGGTAACTTAATGGAGAAGCGCGAGAAGTTTGATCACATTGTGATTGAAACCACTGGATTAGCTGATCCAGCCCCAGTCATTCAATCCTTTTTTGTCGATGAAACAATGCGATCTAAAACGCAGTTAGATGCCGTTGTTACGGTTGTTGATGCGAAATATATTTGGGAGCATTGGGATAGCAATGAAGCGCAAGAACAAATTGCGTTTGCCGATGTTATTCTGCTCAACAAGATTGATCTCGTTTCTGCTGAACGGCTCGGAACGTTAGAACAGCGAATTCGGTCAGTGAATGCCTTTGCCAAACTCTACCGGACTCACAACTGCAATCTTGAGATCAGTTCGATTTTAGGAGTGAAAGCGTTTGACCTCAAAAATGCTTTATCAATTGATCCAGAGTTTCTCAACGAATCAGCGCATGAGCATGACGAGACTGTTTTCTCAGTCTCGATCGTTGAGCCTGGGGTTGTAAACAGCGACAAACTCACAACCTGGTTAAATCAACTCGTCCAGATTCAAGGTCAAAACATCTTTCGGATGAAAGGCATTTTGAATGTAGACGATGAGGATCGACGGTTTGTACTTCAGGGGGTGCATATGTTGTTAGACGGCAGACCGGGGCGACCCTGGAAATCCGACGAACTGCGGAGGAATGAGATGGTGTTTATCGGGCGAGAGTTGCCAGAAGCAGAACTCAAAAGCGGCTTCCAATCATGTCTGGTCTAGATTTTGCAGCAAGAACATAACCTCATCTATCAGTAGGATCTGATGATATGAAAAAGCTAGATGCGTACAGTGTCAGTATTGGGGTGCTAGGTGCGATCGATACTCATCTCACAGCGACACTCATTCTTGTCCCCGTGTGGGTAACGTTTATTGCTTGGGCATCGTTCTTTATCCTGGGAGGTAAGTCTTCAGGGCTTAAACAGAGCATTGCGTCTAATCTAACGGGAATCGCGATCGCATCTCTCACGCTTCTGGCGATCGCAGCTTTGGGAAGTAACCCTCTAATTGTTGCAATCTGTGTTGGACTTGGCAGCGCGGCAATGGTGCAAGCTTCAAAAGTTCCTTTATTGAGAGCAATTCCGGCGATCGTTTGGGGGTTTGCTTCCACGGTTGGAACCACGATCGCGACCGACAAAGCAATTACAACTCCAGGACTAGAAAATCCAGCACTCGTTGCAGCAGCAGCGATGATTTTAGGCGGAGTTTTCGGTTATCTATCAGAGATTTGGGGCGAAGCGATGACGACACAAGGCGTTCCCACGAGAGAGCAAACTCGCGTCTAGGCAAGCCGTGGATCATTTACACAGAGAAGAATCAAGATGAAACTACAGCACTACATTGGTGGAATTGAAGGATTAGCACCTTCTAGCTTTGAAAAACGGGTATTTGTTCAACCCTGGGAAAAACGCATCTTTGGCATTCACGTTGCCATGATGGGATTAAGTAACCATCTAGACGCAGTTAAAACTGTCCCGACTCGGTTTAAGAGCTTTTGGACTTGGGGGCATCTGCGTAAAGGTGCTGAAGGGATGAATCCCTTTGACTATTTCAAGTACCGCTACTATGAAAAGTGGTTGGGTGGAATTTCTGGCTTTTTTGTCGAATCAGGCTATGTTTCCAAAGAGGAGCTTGATGCAAAAACGACCGCCTATCTAGAAAAGCCAGATGCGCCCTTGCCTCAAGGTGGAGAACCCGCGATCGACAATCAAGTGATCGAGTATTTGCGGATTGGAGATTCGCCCAAATGTGAGGTTGATATTCAGCCCAAGTTCAAAGTGGGTGATGTGGTCACTGTCGGAAACCCGCCGCCAACGGAGCATTGCAAACTGCCAGGGTATCTACGAACCAAAAAAGGCGTAATTGATGTAGTCTATCCAGGCGCTTACAACTATTACTTTCCAACGGGAGATGGCGTAGGCGATCCGATGCCTATTTATAACGTCAAATTTGATTCTCATGAGATTTGGGGCAATTTGACTGAGCCGAAAACGTGGATCTATGTGCAAATTTTTGAAGCTTATCTAGAAGATCCAGCTTAACTTCTGTGGAACTGATAAAGGACAGGAATCATGACTGAAAGTATTGATCGCGAAACTTATAGTGCTGCTCGTGTGAGGGCGTTGGAGTCGCTCCTGATTGAAAAAGGAATTATCACCAGTGAAACTGTTGATAAGGTCGTTGAGTTCTTTGAAAAGGACATGGGGCCATTTAACGGCGCGAGAATTGTGGCAAAAGCCTGGATTGACCCAGAGTTTAAGCAGAAACTATTAGAGGATACGCCATCCGCGATCGCATCAATGAATTTCCCACGTGGTATGGCAGGAGCAGAAGGCGAACACATGAAAGCTGTGGAGAACACACCAGAGGTTTATAATCTGATTGTTTGCACGATGTGTTCTTGCTATCCTTGGCCCGTTTTAGGATTGCCGCCCTACTGGTTCAAAGATCCAACCTTCCGCGCCAGAGCCATTCGCGAACCTCGAAAAGTATTGCAAGAGTTTGGTCTAGACGTTCCTGACTCCACTGAAATTCGAGTTTGGGATACGAGTGCCCAGATTCGCTGGTTTGTATTGCCAGAACGTCCCACAGGAACCGAGGATTGGACTGAAGAACAGCTTGCTGCGATCGTCACTCCCGAAGCAATGCAGGGTGCAGCAAAAGTAGTTGTCCCAGCTTAAAAACCTTGGAGGATCAGATGCACGTCAAGTTTGAACAGTTCGCGGCAGCCAGTATGCTGGTTGATCCGAATGCACCCCCTCGAAATAACGGAGAACTGCTATTTGAAAGGCATTGGGAAGGACGCGCTTTTGGCATGGCGATCGCGCTCTCGAAGAAAGGTCACTACGAGTGGGAAGAGTTTCGCCAGCAATTAATCGCCTCGATCGCAGAGTGGGAAGCCACGCATTGTAAGGATGATCCAGACTGGGATTATTACCAGCGTTGGTTGTTGGCACTAGAGCGACTAGCGTTGGACACGAATTTAATTTCGCTAGAAGAGCTAGAGCAACGAACGACTGAATTGGTAAAAGATTGCTTCTAGTTCTTCCGTTAAACAACACGCATGATCTGTGAGGGATGAATGATTCAACACTGTAAGGCTTCTCGATTCACTGCTTTCAACCAAAGTATTCAGACAAAAGGGTTCATTGTTCTAAGCGCCATGAGTGTGCTGCTCATGACTTCTCCAGCAATGGCGCATCATCCAATGGACGGGAAAACGCCGAGTAACTTCTGGGAAGGATTTTTGTCAGGATTAGCACATCCCTTGATTGGTGTCGATCACTTTGCTTTTATCGTGACGATCGGGTTATTAGCAGCCGTAAAACGACAAGGAGCGGCAATCCTATTCGCTTTTATGGGGTCTGCGATGGGCGGAACCGGGTTACATCTTCTCGGTTTCAATTTTGCAGGAATTGAACTATTGATCTCCGGAACAATCCTGCTATTTGGCTTTCTGCTGACTCAAAAGAACGATTTGAAAGCAATCACTGTCCTGAGTGCGATCGCGGGCGTGTGTCATGGATATGCTTACGGCGAAGCGATCGTGGGGGCACAGATGACTGCCGTATTCGCATATTTATTAGGTTTCACTGGCATTCAGTTGTGTATCGCGGCGATCGCCTCTAGACTAGGCAAAGCGTTGCTGACACGCTCTGGACAACCGCAATTTTTCGACAGCTTACGATCGACGGGGTTCGTAGTTTGTGGGATTGGAATCTCGCTTCTGTTCTCTCAGATTGTAGATGTCTCTGTCTCATTCCTAAAAGGGTAATTCAATTCGACGGCACATCACAGGCGCTGCGAAGGTAGATCAGAACAAAGCCAATCTAGAAGGTTGACCAGTTTCCGACTCATTACCGTCGAGCGCGTTGAGAGTCTTGATCAATGCGGCTTGGTTTTGTTGCAGTGAATGCAGCCGTGAATGGGTCGCATCTAAGCCCGAAGCCTGTGAATTTGGCAGTAAAAGCGTTGAACATATTGCCTGCTGGCAGTCCCCCGATGGGTAGAGAAAATCAGTATTAACCCAGCGCGTTAAAGTTCCATTGGGTGCGGCTTGGATCAAATCAGCATTAACGGTTGCAACAACGATCACATCTTCAAACGTTGTGACTCCCTGAAATAATAAGAGATTTAATCCTGATGTCAGTAGTGTAACTTTGGTTCTTTCTACAGGTAGATTAGCTGATGTGCTAATCGATTGTGTTCCTCGATCAAAGTCGGAAGATCAATCGTAGTGATTTGTCCTTGATCAACAATCTTTCGACCATTGATAAAACTATAGTCTACAGTATTGACCTGGCAGAAAATCAGTGCTGCTACTGGATCGTGAAGCGCCCCTGCAAACTCCGGTCGATCGAGATTGATGGCAATGAAATCGGCTGACATTCCCGGTGCTAGATAACCAATGTCGTCACGCCCTAAAACCTTTGCGCCTCCAAGCGTTGCCAGTTCTAGCGCCTCCCGTGCCGTCATTGCAGCAGCATCTAACTCTCGGACTCGTGCCATTAAAAATGCAGTCCGGGCTTCATTCAAGAGATTCGAGGTGTCATTTGAGGCGGAGCCATCAACCCCTAAGCCCACGGGAACATTATGATGAAGCATCTTACGAATCGGCGCCAGCCCGCTTGCAAGTCGCATATTACTACAAGGACAATGCGCCACTCCAGTTCCAGTTTTGCCAAACTGTTGAATCGCTTTATCGTCTAGCTGCACACAATGCGCGTGCCACACATCAGAACCAATCCAACCCACTGAGGCTGCATAGTCTCCAGGGGTCATACCAAAGGTCGCCAAGCTGTACTCAACATCAGAGTTGTTCTCAGCCAAGTGAGTATGTAATCGAACACCGGAGTACGATCGTGCCATTGCTGCCGATTCTCGCATTAAGTCTTGCGTTACAGAGAACGGAGAACAGGGTGCAAGCGTAATCCGTAACATTGCATGACGATCGTTGTCATGATATTGCTCAATCAATCGTTGGCTATCTTTCAAAATATCTGCTTCTTTTTCTACTACCGAATCTGGCGGCAGTCCTCCCTGACTTTCCCCCACGCTCATGCTGCCCCGACTGGCATGAAACCGCAGCCCAACCACTTGCACTCCCTGAATTTCATCATCAAGCGTACTACCATTCGGATAGATATAGAGATGATCGCTTGCGGTTGTACAGCCTGATCGAATTAGCTCAACGGCTGCCATCTGAGCGCTGATATACACGGCTCTTGGAGTGAGCTTTGCCCAGATTGGGTAAAGAGTTTGCAGCCATTTGAACAAGTCACAGTTCTGAGCGGCGGGAACAGCACGGGTGAGCGTTTGATAGAAGTGGTGATGTGTATTGACAAGACCGGGAAGCACCACAGCCCGATCGCTCAAGTCTAATACTTCATCTGCGGTTTGCGGTAGTTCTGCTGTGGCTCCAACTTGCTCGATTACATTGTCTCGAATGAGCATTGCTGCATTGCGAATTTCCCGTCGGGTTTCATCCATTGTCACTAAGGTATGGATGTTTTTAACAAGCAAGGTAGGCATAAGATTCGATGCGTTTGATTGACAGCAATGAGCGATCTCTAACTGTTCAAGACTCACACCTATTAAGTTGTTAAGTGTCAAACTGTTTGATCATGCTGTCGTCCAGAATTACAGCCTTTTCCAAGCAGGTTTTTAATCTTCAGCAATTCTTTAACATCAGATCGAAAAAAGATACTAATCCAAGATGATCGGGTGTTCACCAAGCTTTGAAGAAGATTGCTTGGCAAACACCATAAACACTTCGTAGTTAACTAAAGATAGATTAATTAAAGATGGGCGATCGCTTCTCCAAATCGAATTTGTAGCCACTCGGCAGCACATGAAGCGTTGCACCACAAAACGCTAAATCCTCGTCCGGTAACAATGCTTCAATGTTATTGTGTACCACCGTAGATTCATCGACGATCGTCACTGCACCCTCGCCGATCACTTCTACAATCTTGCCGTTGACGACGATCGCAGTATTTTCATCAATTCCAAAGCCCAGACTGGCAGGCTGTTGCGCCAAAGCGGAAAGCAATCGTCCTAAACGTCCGCGCTGTGCGAAGTGTTGATCAATCACCACATTCGGCAAAAATCCCATGCCGCGATCCATCTCAGCCACTTCGCGTCGTGGATTGGTTTCACCTTCACCGACCACAATCATCATATCGGGCATCATTGCTGCACCTGCGCTGGTTCCCGCGATCACAGCACCTTCGGAGAAGCGTTTGTGTAGCATTGCTTCGAGTTCTGTATCTTTGAGGCATTCTGTAATCCGGGCTTGATTGCCTCCGGTAAAAAAGATTCCGGTCGCTTGGGTAACATCCTCGATCGCTTTTGGATCACCGGCATCATCACGGTGTGCAGTATCAACCACTCTGACATCTTCTGCACCCAAGCGGCGAAAAATTCCAATATATTGTTCTCCAACTTCGCCCGGTAATCCGGTTGCAACCGTCATCACTACAATGCGTGACTGAAGCCCGCCCGCACGGCGCACAAATTCCCGCAGAATCTTACATTCTCCTTCTTTGTCTTCTGCACCCCCAATAATCACAAGTTCTCCATGTGTTTCTGGCAGTGCTACGCTCTCTTGGGCTTGAGTGTCAACCTGACTCACCATAACTATGCTCCAGTCGCAATATCAATTAACTCAACTCAAGCACATCCAGGCAAAACGCCATCACAACCAAATGGTAGATTTAGATACACTTAAGCTCAGTTCTGAGACTGAACTTTTTGAGACTGAACTATTGTGGTCGAGACTCATTCGATCGCCGACGATAGCTTTCCATCATCAACATCAACCCCAGTCGGAATTGATTAAAGCTCGTCATTTCCGGCTGCATTAAGTTGATTAAAAATGCTTTGGCGCGTTCTAACGGCAAATGTCTCGGTTTACCTTTATAAACAATTTGATACTCGCCTTCATATTCGCCATCGCCATAGCCTGAAATTAAGTGCAGATGGAACGCTTCTTCTGCTAAAGCATGAACTTCTTCCCGTAGATGATCTGTAGAGATAGTCATACTATGTTTCCTTATCTTAACTTAGTTTGGTTGTAATCATTTTGAGTAGGGTTTGTCACCCTGCCAGGGTTCTACGTCTTCTGATGTTGAAGAAATATCTACAGATAGACGCGATCGTTCCGCTCACTTAAGTACAGTCTCAACGTAGAGATGAACGGAAATCTTATGGTGCTCGATCGCGTGTCTGAAGTTAGCCGAGTCAATGCAAGAAAGACGGATGCGTTTGACATCTTCAACATTCGCTATTACATGGGTGCAAATCCGTATCTATCAACGGCAGCGACTGTATTTGATTTTGCACAAACTGAAAATCAAAGTGTTCTGCCGTTAGAAAAGTATGCGAATGCCATCAGCGATCGCTATCCTCATTTCTACGAGATCTCGTTCAAATCTCATGCTGATTTATTCGCTCAAACGGTCGCCCACCTGAGCCAGCTTGAGATGGAACTGCATTTACAGCATTGGAATCTGAAAGCTTATCCAAAGTTTGATCGAATTGCGATCGAAACGCTACACGCTCGTACCAGTCGAGAAATTATCTTTTCAGCCTGGGATTGGTTTGAGGCAATTACACAAGGGCGAGATTTCGAGATTGGTGATCATATTGAGGTGCTACAGGCACAGTTTCGTCGATCGACCTATGGCGGCCCTACAGTTTATGCACTGCTGAAGTCGGCGCATTCCCAGGGAATTCCCGCTTTCTATTTGTGGGATGAAGGCTTGATGCAATATGGATATGGTCGTAAGCACGTTCGAGGGATTGCAACTACGTTTGATGGTGATAGTCATCTTGATTCAGATTTCACAACGCGCAAAGATGACTGTAAAGCATTCTTGAGTACACTAGGCTTTCCGGTACCCAAAGGAAGAATTGTGAGTACCTTCAAAGAAGCTCAAAGTGCAGTCGATCGACTAGGCTATCCGGTTGCAGTCAAGCCTGTGGTTGGACATAAAGGCATTGGTGTTACTGCAAATATTCGCAGTGATGAAGACTTAGAAGCCGCCTTCGATCGAGCAGTAGATGCCGTTGAACCGGAGCATCCGGTGGAAATCATTGTTGAGCAGAGCATTGAGGGCAGTGATTTTCGATTGTTGTGTGTAGATGGTAAGTTTGTTGCCGCAACTGAGCGCCGTCCGGCTTCAGTGATTGGAGACGGTAAATTAACCATTTCAGAACTTATCGCTCGTGCGAATCGCTCTAGTGAACGTAGTGATACTCCGACTTCACCGCTTGGAAAAATTAAAGTTGATGATGCAATGGAGCGGTACTTAACTGAGCAAGGCTTTTCATTAGACAGTGTGTTAGAGCGCGATCGTGAAGTTTATCTCCGCAAAGTTGCCAACCTTTCTTCAGGCGGGCTGAGCATCGATGCCACTTCAAACA
Organism: Cyanobacteria bacterium FACHB-DQ100; assembly: GCA_014695195.1. Taxonomy (NCBI): domain Bacteria; kingdom Bacillati; phylum Cyanobacteriota; species Cyanobacteria bacterium FACHB-DQ100. Next base: position 132,771 of record JACJNW010000011.1, read on the forward strand.
TTCACCTGGATAACATTGTTTTAGCGCAAGATGTCGCTCAACATTTTCGCTTGACTTGCTTAGGAATTGATATCATTACTCGCGATTTGAGTCGCTCTTGGAAAGAGGGCAACTTTGCAATCATTGAGATTAATGCAGCTCCGGGTGTGTTTATGCACATGAAGCCCTCTGTGGGTCAAAGTGTTGATGTCACCACTCACATTCTCAGAACATTCTTTCATGCAGGGGATACTGGTCGCATCCCGATCATTACGTTCAATCGCGTCACCCTTCCAGAACTACAAGAAGCGATCGCTTATATTCTCCGGCATCATCCGCACTGGACGATTGGAGCCGTCTGTCAAGATGGAGTATTGATCAATCACTCTGAAAAACCCTTGCACTCAGACTACAACACCAATGTTCAAAATCTCTTGCGGCATCCGAAGCTAGATTTGCTGATTGCTGAATATCCTGAATCAGTTCTCGATCGCGCTGGAATGTTCTACACCAATAGCAATCTGGTGATTTTGAATGATCCCACTGACATTGAAATGATGCTGACGCGGGACATCTTTGAAGATACGAGAGTGGTGATTAAGCAGGGAAGTACGGTTTCAACTCAGCATCAAGGATTGATCGAACAATTCTCGCTGAGTGCAGCAGAAGGATTCAGCCGCGTTTATCTAGAAGCGATCGCCGCACTGATCCTACCTGCTTAACCTACAATCACACTAAAACAAGTTGGTGGGCTGAATGTATCGGGAGTTTGCCCGCACCAAGCAGTTATCACTCGTTCTCAGCCAGGGCACACCATTTGAGGTAGTCATTGCCAGCCCAGAACGATCGCGGTACGCAGTAATCGGCGTTCCAGTTTTATAGGTCTTTCTGAGTGCACCATTCGGTGTTGCGCGACAGTTGAGAAAGCCATCTGCTGACACGACCCGCCAACTGCGCCAAGTGGTAGACTGGGTGCCACCATTCCACTGATTGACGATCGCAGGCGTAAAATCTCCTCGCGCATCTGGACGGGGCAGCGCATCGACTAATCTCAGCGTCGTGGTCTGCCCGATCGCCGGACAAGCTTTTCCGCCTGTGACTTTCCAAGTGACCGAAAACGTTTGACTGGGGCGATTGTTGAGAATGTCGATCGTGCCTGTACAGACTTGCTCCGCTCCTCCTCCTGAGCGAATGTCTCGAAACGTCCCCTGATAGCGCGACACGGCACTTTCTGGCACTGGGACGCCGGAGACATTCGCCGACCCAATCCAGTCTCTACCCTGAATTCGAGTTACGTACTCAACGATCGGTTTCCCATTGCTTTCATCCAGCACAAAGCGAGTTTGTCCGGTTTGTGTAGTGTAAACGGCGGCGGAGGCAGCCATCGGAAAGGCAAGCGACAACGCACTCACCACTAAAAGATAGCGGTATTGCATGAAACAGTCCTCTAATTTATTGTTCGTTGAAAACTACGCTTGCGCGGTTTGCCGTTACGGAAGCAGTCAATAGAGTTTTACAATGCTCAAAAAAATAATAGAAAGAGTTCCATCAACACTGAGCCGCTAACTAGCAACCATCCGGCTTTCAAAATTCCTAGCTTCGGGTTCCTAACCCCTCAATCTTTCTGCCGGACTGCTCGATCGATCCTCCGATTGGCTCACTGCATGGAGCATTCACCTTTTCATCGATCGTACTTTTAGGCTTTTCGCTACTAGATGCTACCCACGGCAACCAAATCCGAAATGTACTGCCCTTATCGGGGACTGACCAAAACGACAGCGTTCCCCCGTGCATTTCTGCCAAGCGTTTCGTCAAGGCAAGCCCTAACCCAGTCCCCTCGTGCTTACGAGTCATGGATGAATCCACCTGCTGGAAGGGTCTAAATAGCAGGTGCCACCGATCTTTTGGAATGCCAATGCCAGAATCTTCGACTTCCAGGCAAAGATAAGAGGTTTCTTGATTAATCGGGCTGCGATCGGGGCGCACATCCTGAACGAGTTGATAGCCGTAGCCGATTCGCGCCACCAGCGAAACCGTTCCCCCTTCGGGCGTAAATTTCACTGCATTCGATAAGAGATTCAGCAGCATCTGGCGCACCCGCAACTCATCTAAGGGAACGCGATCGCAATCGGCATTAAAATGCAGCATCAGCTTTAATCGTTTCAGGTCAGCAGTCGGCTGCACCATCTTGAGGCAGTCTTGGCACAACTCGCGAATCTGGATCGGTTGCAGATTGAGTTCGGCTTTACCCGCTTCGATTTTGGCAATATCAAGCAGATCGTTAATGATTTGCAGCAGGTGCATTGCCGAACGATCGGCTTGCTGAAGAAACTCTAGTTCTTCTTCGCGGCTATCACACAATCCTTCACGGACTAATCGCACACAGCCGATGATTCCATTCAGCGGTGTCCGCAATTCGTGAGAGGTGGTGGCTAGAAACTCGCTTTTCACCTGATTGGCAGACTGTGCCTCTTGCCATGCGGCTTCTAGCTCACTGGCTCGCTCTTCTAGTCGTTCGACCATATTATCGAGCGCTTCTGCAAGATAGTTGAGTTCGCGCACTTTAAAGTTTTTGGGAGCGCGTTCGCCGTTGAATCGTTGCCGAATTTTCAGCGCGTATTCGCTTAACTGCTCGATCGGAAGCGCTAAATCACGAGTGAGGTAGATCGTGGCGAGCAAAATTGCCGTTAAGAGTCCTACTGTCAGGATGACCAGCACTTGTTTGATGTCTGTCAAACCGTAGAGCGCGCTATCTACTGAAGTGGCTGCCAACACTACCCAAGTCGAAGATTCCCCGCTTTTCAGCGATACCTGAATCGCGCTGCCGCCTGCCATCCATTCTGCACCGCTCTCTTCAAACAGAACGGGATCAAGCGATTCTTGCTGATTGGTGGCACGATCGCCCACCGTGCTATTGGCGATCGCGGTTTCAAACGCACGCTGAAGCTGTTCTGCGTTGGCTCCTTGGCGAATATTGCGTCCGATGCGCTCGGCGATCGGGTGGGCCAAAATGACTCCAGAATCGTCAATCACGATGGTATAACCCGTGGTCATCGCGTTCAGCGCGGGTTCCGGCTTTGAGTAGAGAGATGCTTGGACACTCAGCGCATACCGCCCCTCTTGCTTCTCTGATTTCAGCGTTACAGGCGCACTCACCACTAAATTAAGCTGATGATCAACGGATAGCTCTCCAGTTTTCGCTGGTGACGCGAGAGCAACCTGAATATGTTTAACATCGACAATATTCGAGGGTGTGGAGTAATTTTGCCAGGGATCAAACGGAAACTGGACGATCGCCTGATTCCCACAAGTGCTGGATCTAACGGTTCCATCGCTCACGTTGATCAGTTGGACACATTGAAGCGCGATCGGAGAAGAGCGTCGAAGCTGCTCTAGAAAATCGTAGGTGGATTGCGCGGAATTAAGCTGTAGCGCTGAAGAGGTGGCAGCGAGTGCAAGATTTGATCGCAAGCTGGCGATCGAGGTTTGTAGCGCTTCGGCTTTACGAGAGGCGCTGGCGGTGAGATTATGCCGTGCCGTTTCGAGCAGTCCTGCTCTTGCTTTTTTGTACGCAACAACCTCACCTGTCAATAGCACCGGAATGCTGAGCAGCAACAAACGTCTCAGCAGGATGCGACGGAATGAGGATTGGGATGACTTCGCCATAAGCCCTTTATAACCGGAGTAAGAGACGCAGCAGCACAGTAGAGCAGCACCGATGATATAAAGTGACGCACAAGTCAAAGCTTACCGCGATCGGGGAATCGCTCGAAAGAGAAGGGAAAGATCAGCGTCATGATCTTGAACGAATTTCCGCTGAAAAACGTTTCTTCACTTTAACGGTGATAAAAGATTTTTGCCATTCTCAATAAAATTCTTCTGGGATGTGGAGAGAACTGCAATCAAATCCGCCTTCTTCCGAGTTTCTAGGCATTGAACAAGTTCCACGCAGTAAAGCGTTATGCCAGATTTGAGCAAATCTATTACGCTGTATGAAGCATTCTAAAGTCTGGTTATGGTTGAACAACTCCAGCCCCGTACCTCGATCGCGTGGATTAATCGAATTTCTGAAGTGCCGCAGGCGGCTTGGGATGCGTTGGCAATGCCGCTCTCAACGCCGTTTCTGGAGTGGGACTGGCTGCATAATATGGAGACTTCTGGCAGTACAACGGCTCGATCGGGCTGGATGCCGAATCATCTGACGGTGTGGCGCGATCGCGAACTAATTGCAGCGGCTCCCCTTTATATTAAGGGACACAGCTACGGGGAGTTTGTGTTTGATCATCAGTGGGCGGATTTGTCGGAACGGTTAGGGGTGCAGTATTACCCGAAGCTGTTGGGAATGTCGCCGTTTACGCCAGCCGAAGGATATCGGTTTTTGATTGCGCCCGGAGAAGATGAGGATGAGATCACAGAAATGATGGTGAGCGCGATCGATCATTTTTGCTCCCGCAATCGGATTTCTGGCTGTAATTTTCTCTATGTTGATCCCGAATGGCGGACGGTGATGGAGCGGCATGGATTTAGCTCCTGGATGCACCATAACTTTATCTGGTCGAATCAGGGGTATGAGAGCTTTGATGATTATTTGAATGCGTTTAATGCCAATCAGCGCCGCAATATTAAACGAGAGCGTAAAGCCGTAGTGAATGCGGGATTGACGTTTAAAGCGCTGACTGGGGATGAGATTCCTCGATCGCTCTTTTCGCAGATGTACAGCTTTTACAGCGATACGTGCGATAAGTTTGGCTGGTGGGGCAGTAAGTATTTAACCAAGAAATTCTTCGAGCAGCTTCATCCAACATATCGGCATCGCGTGGTGTTTTTTGCGGCATTTGCAGAAGGAAATGACCACCCGATCGGGATGTCGTTTTGTTTAAGCAAGGGCGATCGTTTATACGGGCGCTATTGGGGCTGTAAACAGGAAATTGATTGTTTGCATTTTGACGCGTGTTATTACGCGCCGATCGAGTGGGGGATCAACAACGGGATTCAAATTTTTGATCCGGGAGCAGGAGGACGACACAAGAAGCGGCGCGGATTTCCGGCGACTCCGAACCATTCTTTGCATCGGTTTTATAACGGTCGCCTGTCTCAAATTTTGCGATCGCACATTGATCAAATTAACGATCTCGAACAGCAAGAAATTGATGCAATTAATCAAGAATTGCCGTTTAAGCAACAAACGATCGACTTCAAAATCTAGAATTGATCAGGAGATCCATATTTTTGCTGACATGACTCAAGCTGTTTTCAACCCAGTTGCCTTTGATGATAAGTTGTCGAATCGATTCATTGAACTCGATCCGAGTGGCTACTTTATTATTTATGTCGATCGTGCCTCGCGTTTAATTTGTGCAGAGCATTACACGAACACGATCAACGAGAAGGGTTTAGCGTGTGATCCCGAAACGGGGGAGCCGCTCCCTTGCGGTGGTGAACTAAAGCGCAGACCGACGAAGACCTTTAAAGGCAGAACTGCAAAGGAACTGTGTATCGAGGTGTTTGAGAAGCCGGAAACTTGCTGCGTTTCTCGATTAGATCATGCTGCTTATTTGGGACGCGAGTTCGTCAGGGCGGAGCAGTGTTTGTTGAGCGATCGGGAATACGTGCAGGATTAGTTCAGCGTAGGATGGGCCGAACTTGCAGCAATTTCCTCTAGACTCCCGCTCCAAGTTAGCGCTACGATCCTTTTCCCACCAGAAAGTAACTTGATATGTTGGCAAAACGAATTCTGCCCTGTTTGGATGTGAAAGCGGGGCGCGTGGTTAAAGGGGTTAATTTTGTAGATCTACGGGATGCGGGTGATCCGGTGGAACTCGCGCAGGTTTACAACGAAGCGGGCGCGGATGAGCTTGTGTTTTTGGACATCACCGCAACGCATGAAGATCGAGACATTATTTACGATGTGGTGTACCGGACGGCGGAACAGGTGTTTATTCCGTTGACGGTCGGGGGCGGGATTCAAAATTTAGACACGATTAAGAAACTCCTCAGAGCCGGAGCCGATAAGGTCAGCATCAATTCGGCGGCGGTGCGTGATCCGGATTTGATTAACCGAGCTAGCGATCGCTTCGGAGTTCAGTGTATTGTCGTGGCGATCGATGCCCGTCGTCGGGAAGATCCCACCAATCCAGGTTGGGATGTGTATGTGCGGGGCGGTCGGGAGAATACCGGAATCGATGCGATCGCTTGGGCGAAAGAAGTCGCAGCGCGGGGTGCAGGAGAATTACTTGTGACCAGCATGGATGCGGATGGAACGCAGGCGGGGTATGACCTGGACTTGACAGGTACGATCGCTCAGCAAGTGGAGATTCCGGTGATTGCCTCTGGCGGTGCAGGGAATTGTGAACATATTTATCAAGCCTTAACCGAGGGAAAGGCGGAAGCTGCGTTATTGGCATCGTTGCTGCATTACGGGCAGTTAAGCGTTGAGCAGATAAAGACATACTTAAGCGATCGCCAGGTTCCCGTGCGACACGCATAGAATGACTGAACTTAGAGGAGTGTTCCGGTCGCGGCTGATAAGAATTTGCTACCACCAGGATTAAAGGATCTTTCTTTGCAATCGCGCTCAGATTGAAGCTTCTTTTCTGAGCGTCTGTTACAATGTGTAAACTATGGTGATAACAATCTTATTCATTGTCATTGCTCTTGTGGCTTGGGCGCTTCATCTCATGCAGGAAGCGATCGAGCAGAAAGAGTTCTCTCTGATGCTGGCTGGCACATTGGTTTCGATGGCAGCCACGGCACTGGTTGGTGTTTACTTTGTGATGGGCAACGTCATGGGTTATGTGAGTCACCTTTCGCCTCAAGAGACCGCAATGAATCAAGAGGCTTATGAATCGGTGGCGCGATATCTCGAAGAACAGGATCAGCTTTACATGGGCGTTTCGGTGTCCCGATCAGTTCCGCAAATTGCGCGAAACATTTCGCCATAAGTTCGGTAGGATCTAATGTTATAAAGTTTTAACAATTGGGGTGAGTTAGACTTGCCCCATTTTTAGTGAGCCATTATGAGTTACTACATTTCTCCCCGCTTCCTCGATAAGTTATCCGTTCACATCACCAAGAATTTTCTATCCTTGCCGAATGTGAAAGCACCGTTGATTCTGGGAATTCACGGGCGCAAGGGCGAAGGGAAATCGTTTCAGTGCGATCTGGTGTTCGAGCGGATGGGAATCGAAGCCGTTTATATGTCGGCTGGAGAGTTAGAAAGTCCAGATGCGGGTGATCCGGCGCGATTGATTCGACTGCGGTATCGAGAGGCAGGGGAATATGTAAAAGTGCGCGGCAAAATGGCGGTTTTGCTGATTAATGATTTTGATGCGGGTGCGGGACGAGTGGATCAGTTCACTCAGTACACGGTGAATACGCAATTGGTACATGGAACGCTGATGAATATTGCGGATAATCCGACGAATGTTCAGCTTCCGGGCAGTTATGATTCTGAGCCGACGCAGCGAATTCCAATTATTCTGACCGGAAATGATTTCTCGACGTTGTACGCTCCATTGACACGCGATGGGCGGATGGATAAGTTTTTCTGGGAACCCGATCGCGCTGATCGCGTTGGGATTGTGGCCGGAATTTTTGAAGTCGATCAGGTTGCAAAGAGCGACATTGAGAAATTAGTCGATCAGTTTCCGGATCAAGCGATCGATTTCTATGGCGCACTGCGGTCGCGGCTTTACGATGAGCAAATTCGTCGCTTAATTGAAGACGTGGGAATTGATCGCATTTCTCAGCGAGTGGTCAACAGTAACGATCGTCCACCAGAATTCCGCAAACCAGATTTCAGTTTGTCCCATCTAATCGAAGTCGGAACAGCAATGGTACGCGAACAGAAACGACTTCAAGAATTGCGATTAGTTGAGGAGTACAATCAAACCGTTCACAATCGTGGACTCGGTGAAATTAAGATTGCACCGCAACCTGTTCATAATGGTGCAACGGTTGCGGAACCTGTTCGAGTGAGCAGTTACAACGGTCAGCCTTCGAGTAATCGATTGACTCCTGAAATTGTGAGCGAAGTGAATCGCATTTTGGGACAGGGACAACGGCTCGGAATTGAAGTGGTCGATGCCCGACGGTTTAGAACGAATTCTTGGAACTGTTACGGGATGTTTGAAGGGGATGGAGCGGCGGCAATTTCTGCATTGGAATCTTGTTTAGATGAGAATCAGAAGAATTACGTGCGGATTGTGGGAATTCGCGATCGACAAAGAGTGATTGAAACGATCGTGCATCGACCGAGCCATTGATGTGTGGTGCGATCGCGTTCAATCCAAAAATTCTCAATCTGGCAGATACTCAGAATTCATGACCTGCTCAGGAAGATAAGGGCAATTCATGGGAAAAGCTTCCAACGGAAACCCTGTTTCATCTGCTGCCTGTTCACGAGCATTCGTATAGAATTCTGCAAAGACTTCTTGAAGATAGGGAACTAGGCTCGGTGAATCTTTCAAGTCATCGTTCACGCGCCGACGATGTTCGCGAATACTGCCTCGCCAACTGCCACTCCGGTACTCTGGTTGATATTGCCATTTCAGAAGATGGAGCAGAATCACGATGAGATTGCTTTTCAGGCTTTTCCGCTCCCATCTGGACATATCTTCGATTTCTTCGAGCAGGTTTTGCCAATCGACACAAGCATAATTTTGAGTTCGCAATTGTTCTGCTGTCGTCTCAGCCCATTTAACGAAATCGGTTTCGTAAAGACTTTTTTGGCTAGTTTTTAATTCAGTTGACATGATCTTGTCTCCTGCATCTCTGCTCTATTGTTACTTAGCTCTCAACACTTAGGTATTCGATCGCACAAACCCCTCAATACTCTCCACAAATTCCTTTGTTGATTCGTAAGGCAAAACATTTCGACCAGGAATGATTACTCCCTTAGCATTGGGAAATTTTTCTAAATAATCATCTAGTCGATCGCTCACCTTTTCCCCTTTCCCTTCGCGACTAATACTCGAAGCTTGATCCCCAAATACTGCTAAAACAGGCTGATGAATTTTCGCAATTCTTTCTGTGTAATCTTGCCGCCAAAAGCTCGATAAAAAGGCGAACACTGCATGACGACTTTCTAAATCTTCCGCACCTTGTTTCAACATTGATAACCATTCAGAATCAACCTGAGCTTCATCAGCAAACAATTGCCGAATCGAAAATCGCTTGAGAAATTCAGTCCGACGGGCATAGCGATAAAATCCATTTCCGAATGGAGAATCGAACACATTCCAGGCAATTCGATGCGATCGCTCTGAAGTGTCTCGGCTCAACAGCGACATCGCAGGAGAGCCGCTTAGAACGATCGCTTTAACTAAATCCGACTCAATCGCGGCAAGGTCGATCGCAACCGGAGACAATGCGCCTTGAGCAATGACGATCGCAGGCGTTTTGATCACCGTTTGCAAAAAGTATTGCAGTTGACGCGCCCAATCGATCGGCGCATAAGCAATTCGCGGCATATCCGATTCACCGCATCCAAGTAGATCCGGATTGTAGATCGGGTTCGGTTGCCAAGTTTGAATGAATCGGTTCCAAAACTGCCGTGAAAGTCCAACTCCAATCGGGTGAATCAATAGCAACGGAACGCCCTGACCTTCGTGAAAATCATACGCACACCGAAACTGATTCCATTGATAAAACTGTGTTTTGTTTAATTGCTGCATGATTATTCCTCCTCTTTCAAAGGGTACTTGGCATGAATTTGCCAGCGCTGCCCCTCGTGTTTTAGCAGCGTGAGATGGGATGCTGTGAACTCGAAATGGAGCGATCGCTCCTTAAATTCTTGCCACGCCAGCTTAAAATTCTGCTTGGTTAAATCCCGAAATGCAACTGTCATATGAGGGGCATACGGGCGAGATTTTTCTTTCGGATCAACCAGCGCGATCGACGTTTCTAGATGCTCAATGAATTCCCGATGAAGTGTCCGGAGTGCCTCGGTTCGCTCGACGTTGATGTAAATGACGCGCGGCGGAAAAGCTCCAAATCCATTGAGGGTGATTGGGATGGCAGCGTGAGATCGGCCAAAGGTTGCGATCGATTCATTCAGGATTGGGAAGCGATCGTGCTGCCATCGAAACGGAGGTTGTAGCGTAATGTGCGGCGGTGATTTGAATGCGTGGCAACTCGCATAATGCTGATCAAAATACGATTTAACTTCATTGGCATACTGTTGAATCTCTAATGTGGGAAGTAGCGCGATAAAGAAAAGTGACTCTGTGTTCATACAATGTTAAAAATCTGACTCACGCCCCTTAAATCCTGTCAAACTTTACTCAGGTGCTGTAATAATCCATTTACGCTACAGCATAAGTCTCCGTTGATAAAGAGGAAATGGGTCAATGCCGTGGTTTGTCAAAATTGAAAAAGGAATTGTAGACAAAGCAACCTTCGATCAGTATGTTCCAGCCCACAAAGCATTTGTCAAAGATTTGATCGCCAAAGGGTACGAAGCGAAAAGCGGATACTGGGGCTGTTTTGGGGGTGGAATGTTGATGTTTAAGGCGAACTCGATGGACGAAGCCGAAAAAATCGTCAAAGAAGATCCGCTGATTCGCAATCACTGCGTCGATTACAAGCTCTATGAATGGAAAGTTGTCGTCGAATAAACCAAGAAATTGTCAGCAGACGATCGTAGAGAGTGCTATGCTAGAAAGCGACTCGGATCTACGCGATCGTAACGCCCAAATCTTGTCAGGGCCGGAAGGCAGCAGCAATACGGGATGCTTATGATAGGCGTAGTCTCCGGGTCTCCTTTGTTTTAAAGCGTTTTAGAGTTCAAAGGGTCGGTTTTCTACACCGCAGGCGGGAAGTATCGCACTAGGCAACCGATTAGAATTCTGCGTATCTTGGAGGAAATGAGTACCAGGAGCGCAAGTTTTATGGGTTTAGGAGATTTAGTTCAAAAAGCAATGTATCTGGGCATCGGAGTTGCCTCTTATGCCGGGGAAAAGGCAGGCGAGAAGCTTTCCGAGTTGCGAGTACAGGTGCAGAAAGTCGCAGATGAAATGGTCGATCGCGGTGAGATGAACGCAGACGAAGCGCGGCGATTTGTCGATGAAATGGTCAAGCGGGCACAGCAATCGGCTCCGACTGCTTCCGTCCCCGAACAGCGTCCCACGGAGCCGCGCAAGATTGAGATTTTAGACGATGAAGAGCCAGCACCGACGCAAACTGCAGTAGATGATATGCGTCAACAAGTGGCAGATCTGCAAGAAGAACTGCGGCGGTTGAAAAAGAACTAATCATCACAAGAAGGGTAGCGCTCTGCCCTTCTTATTTTTTAACGGTCGTGGAGAAGTCCTCAAACCAGCCTTTGCGCTTGAAAAAATAGACCAAGCCAAGCGCGATCGCAATCATCACCGCTAGACAAAGCGGATATCCCCAATACCAATTCAGTTCTGGCATATTAAACGGTGATGTTTCAGTATTGAAATTCATTCCGTAAATTCCAGCGACAAAGGTGAGCGGAATAAAGATGGTTGAAATCACCGTTAACACCTTCATAATCTCGTTCATGCGATTGCTCACCGACGAGAGATACACATCCATCAAGCTAGACGCTAATTCTCGATAGGTTTCCACCATGTCGAGAACTTGAACCGTGTGATCGTAGCAATCACGCAGGTAAATTTTCACATCGTCGCTGATTAACTCAGAGCTACTATCACGAACCAGAGAATTGATGGCATCGCGCAGAGGCCAAATCGATCGGCGTAGCGTGAGCAATTCTCGCTTAATACCATGAATCTTTTCTAAAGTTTGGCGGGTGGGGCTGGAAACTACCTCATCTTCGAGGGCTTCGATTTCTTCACCGTAAACTTCAAGAATGGGAAAGAAGCTATCGATAATGGCATCGAGGAGCGCATAGGCAAGATAGTCAGCCTTGCGCTTACAGATCGTGCCCTTTGCTGCCCGAATGCGATCGCGCACCATCTCAAAACAATCATGCTCCGGTTCTTCCTGCACCGTCAGCAAATAGTGTTTGCCCAAAATAAAGCTCACTTGCTCTGAGTGAAACCCTGAACCTGATTTTTTCAAAACAACCATGCGAGTGACGATCAAAATCTGATCTTCGTACTCCTCAACCTTCGGGCGCTGTGGCACATTCACCACATCCTCTAAAACCAGCGGATGTAGACTAAAAACGCGCCCCAACCTCAGGAGAATATCTTCGCTGCCTAATCCCTTCACATCCACCCAGGAAACCGACTCTGTATCGAGATAAGGCGCACATTGTTCTGGCTCTTCGATCTGGAGCCGGACGCTTTTGTCGTTGCTGTAGTCGATCAAGACAATAACGGGAGGCTCCGCATTTTTGGGAATAGTCAGCGTGCCGGGGATTGTGCCTGGAGCATGGTAGTGATAATCGATCGAACGGTCATCGTCGGGCTGAACGATGAAACTTGTAGGCTGAAGGTGCTTTCCCACCATGCAGAGTCCTCTTAACAATTAACGGAAGATTTTACGATAAGCCAGTCAAACTCAGTTATAAACGAATTTGATATGCTTAATGCCGAGTTTGAAACAGGTAGTATCCCTTTGACTGAATCGCCTCATCAACCCTCTGCTCTCGGAGCGTGGAGCCGCCGTTTAATTGCCGCCATCTTCTTAGGAGGGCAGGTCATCGTACATCTACTGTTGGGCAAGATCAATCGTCGCAATACGGTTGATCAGATGGCAGCCGTTGGACCAGAATCGCTGCTGATTGCATTGATCACAGCAATGTTTGTGGGAGCCGTGTTCACGATTCAAGTGGCGCGTGAGTTCATTAACCTCGGTGCGGGAACAGCGGTTGGGGGAGTGTTGGCAATTTCGCTATCGCGAGAACTTGCTCCGGTATTAACCGCCGTAATTTTGGCGGGTCGGGTTGGGTCAGCGTTTGCGGCTGAAATTGGGACGATGAAAGTCACGGAGCAGATTGATGCGCTTTATATGCTCAGAACTGACCCGATCGACTATCTCGTTATCCCCCGCGTGATTGCTTGCTGCGTGATGTTGCCGATTTTGACGCTACTCTCGCTGGTGACGGGCATGGCAGGCGGAATGGTAGTGGCGAATTCACTGTATGGCATCTCGAATACGATCTTTCTCAATTCAGCTAAGAATTTCCTCAGCGTTTGGGATATTTGTAGCTCACCGATCAAGGGGTTAGTATTTGGGTCGATGATTGCGATCATTGGGTCGAGTTGGGGACTAACGACCACAGGCGGCGCGAAAGGGGTTGGACAATCGACGACAACGGCGGTTGTCACTTCACTGTTAGCAATTTTTATTGTGAATTTCTTTTTGTCGTGGCTGATGTTTCGAGGGACGGGAAGCGCTCTCAACCAAGGGCTGTAATTTTCTTTTCAGAACGTCTGTACTTCTAATTGATTTTTCTGTATGGTATTGGCATCAGGGAAAAGTCATTTTCTGGCCAAAGGCGGCGGTGCGATCGATTCACCAAAATGATCTTGACGCTTTGCTATATCTGGTGTTTTATAGTGAAGCGGCTCGAACAGAGACGCTACATCTAAATCTAAAACAGTAAATTGCCCCAGTTGAGACAGTCCTATGGTTTCGCAAGTTGAAACACCTGTGTTTGATGCTCCACATTCAAGAAATCTGGCGCGCAATCTGAGTGTGGAAGGATTGGTGCAGGTGTTTACTTCGTTTCATCGCAATTTTTTTACAGGTGTGATGGCGCAGGCGATGCGGATTGCAGGACAGGGAACCCCAGTTCTAGTGGTGCAGTTTCTCAAAGGGGGCATCGGGCAGGGCTACGATCGACCGATGCAGCTTAGCCAAAATCTCGATTGGATTCGGTGCAATATGCCACGCTGCATTGATTCACCGCAGATTAGCGAGGAAGAAGCACGATCGTTGTTAGAGCTCTGGCAACATACGCGGCGGGTCGTCGAGCAAAATCGCTACGATCTTGTGGTGCTGGATGAGTTGAGTTTGGCGCTTCGCTTCGGGTTTATTCCGGAGGCGGAAGTGCTAGATTTCTTGCGAACTCGTCCGCGTCATGTCGATGTGATTTTGACAGGGCCTGAGATGCCCGACGCGCTTTTAGATGTAGCGGATCAAATTACGGAACTGCGTCGCACTCATCAACCCTAAAACACTAGCATCATGATCAAGAACGATACCTGGATTACGCAAATGGCGCAGGAAGGCATGATTGCGCCGTTTGAACCTCAGCTTGTACGACGAATTCATGGACTGCCTGTGATTTCGTATGGGTTAAGCAGCTACGGCTATGATTTGCGCCTGTCTCCGTCTGAGTTTCGGATTTTTAGACATATTCCTGGCACGGTTGTTGATCCGAAGAATTTTAGCGATGCGAACTTAGAGCCTGCACCGTTACATCAAGATGATAATGGTAGCTTCTTTATTCTGCCTGCTCATTCCTATGGATTAGGCGTTGCATTGGAACGATTGGAAGTGCCGGATAACGTGACAGTGATTTGTATCGGAAAATCCACTTATGCGCGGATTGGACTGATTGCAAACTTGACTCCGGCAGAAGCAGGTTGGAGAGGACATTTAACATTAGAGTTCTCGAATTCATCGAGTGCAGATTGCCGGATTTATGCCAATGAAGGGATTGTGCAGTTATTGTTCCTTGAGGGTGCGCCTTGTGCTGTGAGTTACAACGATCGACGCGGCAAATATCAAGATCAAGTCGAACGGGTTACGCTGGCACGAGTTTAAGAAATTACAGCGATCGTGCTTGTGAAGTGCGATCGCTGTAATTTCACACAGCAATGGCTAAAGATATATTTCACGAAGCTGTAAAACGTGCATTGCAAGAAGATGGATGGACAATTACTCACGATCCTTACGAACTGCGTGTGGGTGGTGTGGAAATGTACATTGTTTGGGAGCCGAGCAGCTAATTGCAGCCGAACGAGATCAAACGAAGATTGCGATCGAAATCAAAAGCTTTATCGAAACTTCTGCAATTTCAGAGTTTCACGCTGCACATGGACAGTTTCTTGGTTACCGCTATGCGCTGGAAGAAGAGGAGCCTGATCGTCACCTTTATCTAGCAATTCCGGTAAAAGCATATCGAGCCTTTTTCTCATTACGGTTTATTTGAGCTGTAATTGAGCGCAGTCAAATCGATCTCTTGATCTATGATCCAGACCAGGAGGTGATTGTGCAATGGAATCTGTAGAGCGATATCGAAAAATTATTCAAAAGTTATTAGGCGATCGGGCTGCCCGATCACAACGTTCTAATTCTCAAGTTGAAGCTCAGACAATTTTTGATACTGAGCGCGACCATTATCAGCTTGTCTATGTGGGTTGGAGACGGAACGGCGATCGGGATTATGGATGCTTAATTCATCTTGATCTAAAAGAGGGCAAAATCTGGATTCAATACGATGGAACTGAAGGCGGAATTGCTCAAGAGCTTGTAGAACAGGGCGTTCCAAAGGAAGACATTGTTTTGGGGTTTCACCCGCCCTCAGTTCGGAAGTTGACAGAATTTGCAGTGGGATGAGCTATTTGACGCGCTTGCGCTGCCAAGCAAAATAGCTCTCCTGTAAATCCTGAAGGAAGTTATTTCGCTTTAAAGTGTGCCATTCATGAACCGCATTTTTGATGACTTCCGCCAGTGCTGGAGACGCATAAGAAAAACGATCGAAGCGTTGAAGCCTGAGATTCTCAGACATTGCAAGCGAGATTAAGTGAATGAGTTCGATCGCACCGTCGCCAACAATATGAGCGCCAACAATTCGACCATCGCGCCGCACAATCAATTTACATAGCCCCGTTGTTGCTCCAGTGATTTGAGCCTGCATCAACGAGTGAAAGGGCTGCCGCAATACGATGACATCGCGGCGATACCGACGAATTGCTTGAGTTTCGGTTAGTCCGATCCATGCGAACTCAGGATCAGTTGCAACAGATTGAACTACACGATCGTAATCAACTTTGAAAATCGGCAGCGACGAGAGATTCTTAATCACGACATCTGATTGATAACGGGCGATCGATTGCAGCGGATGAGCGACCCAATACACGCGTCGATGAACAGTTTGTAAGCGATCGTTGAGTTGAATCGGTTCCTGAATCCCCATTGCAGGTAGATTTAAGTTCGCTAAGATAGGCTGCCAACCTACAGCGATGAGAACTTCATCCGCCTCGATCGTTGTGTTCTCAATCTCAATAATTTTCTGATTTCCGTTCTGCTGAATTCCTCGAATGTGCAACGTATTAATCACCCGAATTCCCTCCGCTTCGAGTGCGGCTTGGACGAGAAACGCTGCTTCAAGATCAGCGATCGCGAGGAGATGCGCCTGCCGAATCAGCATCGTTACCTGTGCGCCCAATCGTGAATACAACTGCGCCAACTCAACACCGATCGGATCATCGCCGATAATCGCGATCGATTTAGGAATTTCCGTCACGATCGAGTCTGGTGTGAGAAATGGAATAGCAGACGGCTCTAGAAAGGCTGGAATCGCCGATGTGTAGTCTGTGGCAATCAGGTAAGAACGCGCTTTAAGAATGCGTCCATTGACGGCAAATCCGGTCTGTGGCTTGCAGCAAAACTCACCTGAACCTGAAATCAACTCAATCCCTAATCCCTCCAGTTTTGCAGGGTCGTAGAACTCCTGATGAGATTGAGCGATCGCATCAACATAGCGATTCACCGGATCAAGCCGGAGCGATCGCACATCGAAATCGAGAAATGGACGCGATCGAGAAACTTGATGAATCGTTTTGGCAAAATGAGCGAGAACGCGAGCGCGTGGAATTTTCGGCTGACAATTTTGCGTAATCAGTGCGACTCTTGCTCGTTTTCGAGCCGCTTGGATTGCCGCATAAATTCCAGTCTCAGAATATCCGATGATTACGAAATCGTAGTCAGCAGGCATGAAGTCAGCCCATCAATCAAACGTTGATTTTCCGAAGTTAAGCGAACTGCCACTCGGAAATAGCGATCGCCCAGTTCCGCGAAACTGAGACAATCTCGAATAAGAATCTTATCGTGTTCCAGCAATTGTTTTTGTAGCTGTGGGACGGAACATTCAGACTGGACTAAGAAATAGTTTGCAGCACCGGGGAGCGGCGACAGTCCTGGAATCGCCTTCAAGCCTTCAAAAAGCTGTGGACGAGCTAGATTGAGCCAAGCGAACGTCTGTTTTTGAAATTCGTGATCCTGTAAAACGGCTTCAGCCGCAGCCGCAGCTAAAGTATTCACCGACCAAGGATCGCGCCGTTGCTGCCAAAGTTTCAGGCGATCGGGATGCGCGATCGCGTATCCAAATCGCAATCCTGGCAACGCGTAGAACTTAGTCAACGATCGCAAAATCACCAAATTCGGATAGTTCTGCACCTCCGAGATTAAACTCTGTTCTTGATCGGGCGGCAAGAAGTCCATGAACGCTTCATCCACGACGACCAATCCAAACTGATTGAGCTGTTCGAGAATCCAAGCCCGATCGAACAGTTTCCCAGTCGGATTGTGCGGATTGTTTAACAGCAGTCCAGTCGATTTTGAGCCTTGCAGATTTGAACCGATCGACACACGCTGAACCTTCGCGCTAAAGGCATTCAGCGCCCGAAAGTAATCCCCAAATGCAGGTGTAAATAGGACAGTCTGATCAAATTCCGCTAAATCCCAACACGCCCAAGTCAGCAACTCTGCCGACCCATTTCCGGGCAAAATCCAATCCGGAGAAAGCTGGTGGATCTGAGCTAGCATCGATCGCACCTGCTGATAATTCGGATCAGGATAGTCCCGCAGAAGCGGCAAATGCGCTTGAATCGCATCAATTGCCGATCGAGGCGTTCCCAGAGGATTGATACTGGCAGAAAAATCAAGAATTGCAGCGGGGGAACAGCCAACCAGACCTGCTGCCCAAGATAAATTTCCCCCGTGCGCTGGACGAACCAAAATTGTTTCCTGCCTGTTGTTAACGATGAGCGAATTAATCTTCTGACTGAGGCGCGACTTTCTCTTTGAACAATTTGCCCGCCGAGAATGCCGGAACGCGAGTTGCAGGAATTTCCATCTTATCCCCAGTTTTGGGGTTACGTCCTTCCCGTGCTTGACGTTCGCGTGATTCAAACGAGCCAAACCCAACCAACGTTACTTTATCGCCAGATGATACTGCTTCGACGATCGTTTCGATCGCGGCTGACAAGACTGCATCGGCTTGCTTTTTTGTGACACTAGCTTTTTCTGCCACTGCATCAACGAGTTCACCTTTGTTCATAAAAATCTCCCATGAGTTAAAGAAAGGGCGTTTTGTCTCAAATGAGACGGATGGGCTAACTCCGAGGTTGGAGAGTTCAGATCGCCTGAAACTCCGATTCTCTCGAAATTTCAATTGCTCATTCTATAGGCTGTTTCCAAAATCTGAACGCCTGAAACCTTTAAGTTATATGGATTTGAGAATTATTTTTTGATTTTTTCGGTTTTGAGTAAGCATTTGTACTCAAAAAATTAGTTTTCCTGATCGAATTGAGACAGAATCTAACGATTTGGCAATATTCATCAGCGATCGAGAGACGATCGGGAAGAGGGCGATCGTCTCACTAACTCAGTCTCATTTAAGACAGAAGAGAGAATCGAGAAAAATAAAATGCGACGAATCTAAAGTATCTAAAGTAGGTAGACAAACCTAATTAAACATCAGACCACCGATCCGCTCTCACCCCAAATCTCTCCCACGGGAGAGGGAGCTAAAAGGGTCGATCGCCCCAATTTAAACCTCATCTGGATCGATTCCTAATTCCCGTAGCCGCGCTGCCAATCGTTCTGCTCTGGCTCGTTCCTGCTCTGCTCTGGCTCGTTCCTGTTCCGCTCTAGCTCGTTCCTGCTGGAATTGTTGGTTTAGTTCGCTATAGCTCAAAAACTTCTCACCATTCGGGCGATAAATTTGCATCGGATTCAGCGTGACATCAAACCAAATGCCCAAACGCGGGCTGACATAGCTCGAAAAATCCTCAATTTCTTCGAGAAAGACATCGGCTCGGAGCCAACCACGCAACTGGTTTGTATCCGGATCGTAGAGATAGGCTTGCCTTCGACGGATACCATAGCAAATCGCCAGCAACAAAAATGTTCGGATGATGTTGAAACAACAAATCCAGATTCTTCTTGATCAACACAAGCCATTCAAACTGCTTGGTATTATCCGCCATCGGCTTACCATCGCTGTCCGGGTAAATCATGTCCGATTTGATTTCAGCAACCATAAGCTACATCCAATCGACTGCAAATTTCCGTTCTAGCAAGCCCAAACCTAAATCGTCGGAAGTCAGCGATCGCACCTCATACAGCGCCATCATATCTTTCAAGCTCGGATTGCCCCGGCTCGCTCCCGTCAATCCTTTCGCAATTAGCAACCCACAAATTCCTTTGGTTTTCTTGCAGCGCTGATCCCACTTTTTCCGCGCTTGGGCATGAGTCGGATCGTCTTCTTCAAACTCACCAAATAGATGCAAATCCCCATTCTGCGTTTGCAGCAAGCCGATATCGTAGCGATCGCCCATAAACGGATCAGCCCCCGGATTAAAGCAAATTCCACCCAATCCTCCCGCTGCTTCGATTTCTTCAATCATCTGCTTCGCTTTGGGACGCGAGGTCTGAATCAAAATAATCGGCAATCCGTCGCCTGCTTGCGTTGGAGAATCGAGTTGAACATGAGTTGCACTCGATCGTAGCTCTTCCACGACTTCCCAGGGCACGACTCCCAAACTCAAGAAAGAATTTTCGGGCACCAGATCATCGCGAATCATCGGCATCTGGCTCAGATCCGCCTCATCATCCTCGACCATTGCATACAGTTCTTCTGCGACTTCCGGTAGCGTTGAAACTTTGACCGAAATCGTATCCCCTTCAGGAGAAGGAATCTTAAATCGGCTACTAATTGCAGGGAATTCATCGTTCATTAACTTGCGGCGATGCGACTTGAGGAATCGATGGAACGCCTCTAAAACAACAATCAACGCCATCGCTTCTTCTTCGTAAAGAAACGATCGAATCCCTTCCAGCGGATGCAAATTTCCAAAAACAGGATTGAGCAGAGCGTCGGGCATTCCTTCTAAATCGCCGTCGAATTCCTCATCGTCGTCATCGGTTTCGTACGTCAGAAACAAGCAATCCTGCGCCAAGAACGCCTCTTCCATGCGTTCCATCGATTCGTTGGAAAGCACTCGCTGCCGAAACTGCCTGAGTGAATCGAGCGATCGGTACAGCAAAATGCCGTACTCCATCCCCAGCATTCCCATGACCGAGGCGTAGACACAGCCCAAATCCCAGCGATTTAGCTCGATCTCTAGAATCTTGTGATCTGGCAATAGCGACCAAGGGGCATCCTCCCAGAGTGAACTTGCTTTTGCCAGTAACTCTTCTGCAAACTGTGGCGGTATTGCAGGCGGACGAGTATTCGTCGTCTCTTGAAATCCCCGAAAGATCTCATCGATCAGCGGCAGTTCCGGGACATAATCCAGCACAATCTCTAAATCTTGAAGTACGCCTCTAAGGTAGAAGAGCGTTTCTCGATCGCGCACCACAATCTTCTGCGGTCGAGCCGGTTTCGCGGGATTGTGAGGATGCTCCATCGCCCGCAGGAGCGTTCTCACGATCGCTTCATGCCCCGTCTCAACGGGTACGACATCCATCGCCCGCACTACGCCCTGAGAGCCATCCACCCAGAGAATACATTCTCCTTCGGTTGAAGAAGACTCAGACCAAGCCGGATCGATCGGCGCACCAGAAGTGAGGACTCGTCGATCGCCTTCCCAGACCGAGGAAATTTGGGGGAGTTCTAGCAAACGACGATGAGTAGAAGGATTGAGACCAGTCATAACGCGCCATGAAACAACGGGGGAATGCTGCACACGCAGTAGACTTTATCTTAATCTGTTCACCCTATCTCAGCACCGAAACGATTAAGGTTCTGCAATGTTTAATCGAAGCTTTAGGGAGACAGAAAGACATCTCCCTAAAAAACATCTCCCTCAGTTGGCTGAATTAACTGCGCTTTGATTCGGCCGGAGCCGCTGGAATCTCAGCTTCTTGAGCACGCTGAATTTTCGCACCCAAACCGCGCAGCTTTGCCTCGATGTTGTCATACCCACGATCGAGGTGATTTAGTCCGCGCACCGTGGTCATTCCGTTTGCTGCTAAGCCTGCAATCACTAAGGCGGCAGATGCGCGTAAGTCGGTTCCTTGGACGGGCGCACCCGACAATTGGGGCACACCCCGCACGATCGCAATATTGCCTTTCAAGCGGATGTCGGCTCCCATGCGATTTAGCTCTGCAACGTGCTGGAGCCGATTCTCAAACAGCTTCTCCGTAACCATGCTGTCGCCTTCCGCTAAGGTTAGAAGCGACATGAACGGAGCTTGCAGATCCGTTGGAAATCCCGGAAAGGGGAGGGTTTCGATGTCGGTTCCTCGGAATTGTTCAGTCGGAAGTACCCGAATTCGATCGGGTGCATCGATCGCAACTTTCACCCCAATTTCACTCAGCTTCGCGATCGTAGCACTCAGATGATCGGGCACGATCGGAGATAAGCTAATCTCCGATCGTGTAATTGCACCTGCCAGCAAAAAGGTTCCAGCTTCGATACGATCGGGAACGACGGAATACTCGGTTTCGTGCAGTTGCGGCACCCCATTGATCACAATGCGATTTGTGCCCGCACCGCGAATTTGTGCGCCCATTGCCCGGCAGAAATTTGCTAGATCTACGACTTCAGGCTCTTGAGCTGCATTCTCGATGATGGTTTCCCCTTCGGCTAGAGTTGCCGCCATCATGATGTTCTCGGTTGCACCAACGCTGGGAAAGTCGAGATAAATCCGCGCCCCAGTTAATCGTTTGCGATTGCCACGAAGACGAGCATGGACGACTCCGTGTTCGATAATCACTTCTGCGCCCAGGGCTTGCAATCCTTTGACGTGCAGATCAACGGGTCGATCGCCGATCGAGCAACCGCCAGGTAAGGGAACCTGTGCCACTCCGAGCCGCGCTAGTAGCGGGCCTGCAACGAAAAAGCTGGCTCTAAGCTGGCTCACCAAATCATAGGGTGCTTTCGACTGCGTAATTTCGGACGCATCGAGATCTAAAATTCCTTGACTGTGAGAAACTTTCACGCCCAATGCGGACAAGATTTCACCGATGCGGGTGATGTCCAACAGAGAAGGAACATTGCGTAACCGACAAGTGCCTGAGCATAAGATTGATCCTGCCATCAGGACGAGTGCAGAGTTTTTGGCACCGCTAATGGTGACGTGTCCACTCAGGGGCTGGCGACCCCAGATGTGCAGGACAGAGTGGCGTTCTTCGGGTGAAGAATGGGAGTTAGACAAGCTGGGAGCGAGAGTAATGGCCTTATCCTCCTGGATTGCAATCGTTACAATTACTTTAAAGTTGGTTTAGATTCTACCGGAAAGTCGAAAATTGTCCAGCATTATGCTAAACCGTCTGTCGAAGCGGGTGAGGAGAAGCGCGATCGCGCTGGGCAAAATCAGATTACCCAAAAGATTGACATTTTGAGCCAGGTGCGTAACAATCAGAGATCGCGGTGCTTAAATGCTTCGCCCTGCGGGACTGGCGGAATTGGTAGACGCGCTAGATTCAGGTTCTAGTGTTCGCAAGGACTTCCGGGTTCAAGTCCCGGGTTCCGCATCTTCATAACGATGCCTTTGATGGGCTGCTCTTGATTTTGAGCAGCCCATTTTTGATTAAGAGGATCATGAGCTGCAATCAATCCTGCTTCTGCGATTCTGCTTATCGATCGTGCAGGGTTAGTTGGAAAAGTCTAATCGTTACAGCTGCCCTGAAATGGGCTGACAGGTTTTGCTCACGGCGGTTGTATTGATCGGGATGAGTTCGTCGCGCTGCAAGATTTGATTGTCTACGCCCAAGGATCTGACATCGCAAATCGCTGTTGCTCCAGGGGCAACGAGTAGCAGCATTCCATCCAAGCTGTTGTCGCGTAAAACTTTTCCGTTGTTGAAGGTAACTTCTACGGCTGCAACGGTTGGCGATAGCACTTCTCCATAGAAAACTGCTTGTCGCTCTTTACCCTTGGTGGTCGTGCGCCCGACGCTGTACTCAATCAATTTTTTAGACTTGGAAGAAGCAGATTTGCTCTGCTGACTGACATAGCTCCCGGTATCAATCAAGTTCCATTCCATGCCGCTGCGCTTTACGACTCGGTAGCTCAACATCGGTTGAGACTTAGTTTGGAAGGTTGAGCGATCGCTGCTGCAATTGCCGCGGTACAGAGCGACTAATCCTTGCGACCATTTTCGTACCGTAAGCACCTGAAAATTTTTTGCTTCGGCTTCTGATTGCCCTGGACAGGTGAAAGGACGGCGGATCACTTCTTCAGGTGTCGCAGCCACGATCGAAACTGTGTAGCCAACTGTTGCAACACAAACCATTCCCACCAAACCACCCAGCCAGCGTCGATTCATGGTCAGTTCCCTAAAGCAACCCAAATGTTAAACTCCACCTCAGTTTGCCTGCTTTCTCGACAAATCTTCTCTTTCTACGGGGGAGTTTTAGAATTGCTGATACTCTAGCTGCTCAATGCGAGTGCGCGATCAATTTTTGTGGGATGAGCCGCTGGTGGTTGCGATCGTCACCATCAGAGCGATCGCAGCCACTAGCGGTGTGTTGTTTTCTAGAGAATTTATTTGAAGGGTTCAAGCTGATCTTGTCTCAACCAAATATTCGGTGTGGGAACGGTGCCGAACTTGACGTAAGCATAGTCGCCCTTGAGGTCAACGATTTCGCCTTTTGTTTCAAAGATGTAGTTGGGGAAACGCGGATCACTGGCTTTGGCTTCGAGGCTGTTTTCGAGCTTTTCGCGGATGACACGAACCATGTCGCCTTTTTTGACGGGCATAACCTACCTCACGAGTCTTTCAGTTTCTATTATGTTGCACAGGTGTATCGAGTTCGATGGAAGTTTGTAAGCGTTTCCATAGATAGATTACGACAAGATTCTTAATCATTGTCAGTCAGTGCAATATGATGAAACGGTTGCAAGCCGATCGAGTTCGATGAGTTTTGAGAAAAAACACTGGTTGAGAACCGCACTGCAAATTAAAGGATCAGTGTTGCTGCAAGTGCTGCCCCGCTCTCTCTTTTGCGGTGGGTTTGCGTTGCTGATTACGATCGCGTTCGTAAAGGGGCAACCTGTTTCGCTGCCGGCATTGGCGAGTTTGATCCCGAATATTGTGCTGGGATTGCTGCTGGTGTTTCGCACGAACACGGCTTATGACCGATTTTGGGAAGGGCGGAAGGCTTGGGGAAAACTGGTGAACGATACGCGCAATCTGGCGCGGCAGATTTGGGTTGCGGTGGCGGAAGTCACAGAAAGCGACAGAGCCGGAAAAATTGAAGCGCTGTATTTGCTAGTGGCGTTTTCTGTGGCAGTCAAATCTCACTTGAGACAAGAGCCATTGGGGTCTGAGATTGAAGTTGTAATTTCGCTCGATCGCGTAGCGCGATTAAAGGGGATTCAAAATCCACCGTTGAGGGTTGCATTCTGGATTGCAGATTACTTGCAACTTCAGTATCAGCGCGATCGCGTCAAGATTCATCAGCTCACCGAAATGCAGCGTTTACTAGATGGGTTAGTGGATAGCTTGGGTGCATGTGAGCGAATTTTAAAGACACCGATGCCAATCGCTTATGCGATTCACTTAAAACAATTAATTCTGCTGTACTGTCTCTCTTTGCCGTTTCAAATGGTGGAGAGTCTGGGTTGGTGGACTCCTCCGGTTGTGGTGCTAATTAGTTTTACGCTGTTTGGAATTGAGGCAATTGGGATTGAGATCGAAAATCCCTTTGGGCGCGACCCGAATGATTTACCGCTCGACGCGATTTGCGAAACGATGTTGAAAAACATTCAAGATTTAACGGAACTTAGACCGAGTAATCATCCTCAGGATCTACCGTTGATTGCGGCTTACGAAGAACAGCAAAACGGCGGTTATTCCTAATAATGTCGGGGTTAGCCAATTACCCCATTTCACATAGAAAGTCTGTGTTTGCTGGCGATAGATTGTGTCTGCGTGTGTTTGGTATTGATTGTTTTGCGATCGCCATTTGACGCGACCATGCGGATCAACAATGCCCGAATATCCGGTATTTGTCACGCGCACTGCCCAGCGATCGGTTTCGATCGCCCGAATAATGTCATGAGCTTCATGTTGTGCCATTAATACAGTGCTGTAGGGATCTAAGTTTGATGCAGTGATGAGAAACTCCGCCTTGTTTGCAACTTGATGACGAAAGACTTCTGAGAATGCAGAATCAAAACAAATGCCGATCGCAATTCGTCCAATGGGTGTCTCAAACTGTTGGTTAAAATCGCCCGGAATCATGAAAGCGTCGATCGGAGATAAGCGCCCAATTAATCCACCCAGTAATTTTTCAAATGGCAAATACTCACCTAATGGAACTAATTTGATTTTGTTGTAGCGAGCGATCGGACTTCTATCGGGTGCAGTTGCAATTAAGCTTTGCGTGTATCGCGTTCCTTCTGGCACAAAAGTTCCAAGCAACGCTAAAACTCGTTTTTCTGCGATCGCTTGCGTGACAGCATTTCGGATGTTTTCGCCCTGCCACAGAAACGGTAAAGCGCCTTCTGGAGTTACAACAAAATCAACGGATTGATCTGCAAGCGATCGATATCCCGATGAATATCCATCTAATGCTTTTCTCAATCCTTCGGCAAATAGTTTTTGTCGAGTTGGAACATTGCCTTGAATAATTCCTGCGGTTAACTTTGCTTCGGAAGATTGTACGATCGCAGTCTGATATAATCCAAATCCGATCAGATGCAGAATGATTAATAGCGTGATCGCACTTGCAATAATTTTTTTACTTTTGGCTAACCATGCTTCTGCAATTAATCCATTTACGGCAACGATCGCGGCTGTTACGGTCAATGCTCCAGAAATTCGCCCCAAATGCAGAATCACTAAGTTATGCGGACTCTGCGTATAAGCCAGCGATGTCCAATCCAATGCACTCCACTGCCGCACGAATTCTAATCCGCACCATAGCGCGGTTCCTGCAATCACTCGCACAATCGAACGATTGGGAATTCGTGCTAATCCCCACGCCCAAATTCCTGTGCAGAATGCGCCCCACAAGGTAATAAACGCCCACGCAAACGCCACGATCGACACGCTTGCAGCCCAGGATAATCCCAACCACATCAATGGATGCAATCCTGTGATCCAGTGCAGTGCAAAGCCGTGATAGACAATGCCCCAAACGATCGTGGGTTTAATTGATCGTGTTCTTACAGTCATCGCCCAAACTGGAGTCAACGCAAACCACGCCAGCCACCAAAAGCTCATCGGCGCAACAGCAAGCCCCATCAGAAAAGCGCTGAGAATCGCGATCGTCAACGCTGTTCGTCCCTTCATAAAATTACTCAATTGCTGATTCAACGCAAGTTTACAGTCTCTGTAGAGCTTTGTTGCTCTCGTCGTTCCTGCAGTGCTCGTTCAATTAACTTTGAAACGAGCCAGGAGACCGATCGTTCGTCCGCTTGTGCCCATGCTTCTAGATCCTTCTTCCACTCCGGAGGCACATAGGCAACCACTCGCTCTAAGTCTGTTTTTCCGCCCATAGTCGAGATCTTGTTCTGCTGGTCTATAGCATCCTATCAGTCCCGCCTGTGTTACGCTAGGCTATGCTGTGCCAGCAAGAAAGCGCTATGAATCTGCAAAATTTATTGTCCATTGCCAAACCTGCAACTCAACATCGTGGGATTGTTCTGCTTTCAGCGCGGGAACTCGACAAAATGCGGACAGTGGGCAAGCTTGCAGCACAGTTGTTGGATTATCTTGAGCCTTTGGTACAACCGGGAGTTAGCACTCAAGAATTGAATGACGAAGCCGATCGCTGGATGAAAGAACACGGTGCAATCAGCGCCACACTCGGCTATGCTCCTCCAAATCATCCGCCTTATCCCGGTTCCATTTGCACTAGCGTTAACGAAGTCGTTTGTCACGGCATTCCCAGCCCCAAGCAGATTCTTAAAGACGGCGACATTATTAATATTGATGTCACTCCGATTCTCGATGGTTATCACGGGGATACATCGAGAATGTTTCTGGTTGGGAATCCTTCGGAGGCGGCTCGAAAGTTAGTCGAAGTGACAAAAGAAGCAATGATGCGCGGCATTGCGGCAGTGAAACCGGGTGCAAGGGTCGGGGATATTGGTGCGGCGATTCAGGAGTATGCTGAGGCGAATGGTTTCTCAGTTGTGCGCGATATGGTGGGTCATGGGGTGGGACGAGTGTTTCACACAGAACCGCAGATTCCACACTTTGGCAAGCGAGGAACAGGGGTGAAGCTGCGTCCGGGAATGGTGTTTACGATCGAACCCATGCTGAACGAAGGCACGTATGAACTGAAGTTTTTAAGCGATCGTTGGACTGTGATCACCAAAGATAAGAAGCTCTCCGCACAGTTCGAGCATACGATCGCGGTGACTGATAATGGATATGAGATTTTAACGCTTCCCTAGTTCAATGCTGGGATAGCATGAAGATCTGGTAAGGCACAGGTATTCCGTAGAGTAATAAAGTTATGGCTCAACTACTCACAAGAACGACGGATCAGCGCATTGTGCTGTATGGAGACTGGGAGCGCTTCAAACTGATTCAGCAAGGATTTGATGAAACTCCGGGCGCAAAGCTGGCTTACTACCAAGGAATGATCGAAATTTTTATGCCTGGTGAAGATCATGCGACCTTTGTTCACATTATTGGTTATCTAATCACGACCTTCTTAATCGATCAAAATATTGCATTTAAACCCACTGGTGATAAAACTTTGGAGCGAGAGAGAGAGGCTTCGGCGCAAGCGGATCAGTCCTACTGGATTGAGCGTCCTAAGCCATTTCCTGATTTAGCGATCGAGGTGATTTTTACGAGTGGAAGTTCTGCCAAGCTTGCGAGATATCGGATATTAGGCGTTCTTGAAGTTTGGTTTTGGCAGGATGGGACACTCACGCTCTATCGATTAAAAAATGGGGAATATGAGCAGATCGATCGTAGTGAGCTACCGGGACTTGAAGATCTAGATTTAGATCTGCTGAAGCGCTGCATCCTAATCGGAGAAACGGATCTGGCAGAGGCAGTCCGAGTATTTCGAGGAATTGATCAGCCCAGTGCTTAGATTCTTGCAATTTCGGTATTTTATAAATTTAGTACGCTGGTACTAAAATTCGTGCTATCCTCTTTGTCGTTAGAGAGTATCAGAGGTGGCATGAGTATAGACGACACGACCCAATTGATTCAACTGATTCTCAATTCGGTGCTGATGCTGCTTGCCTGTGCGTTTGTTTTGGGTGGGCTACTGCTGCGGCGAAGCGTAATTGAAAATCGTCTGCAAATTACGAATGTGGAATATTTTCAAGTGCTGGGTCAACTCGATCGAGCCAATCGGTTATCTATGCTGCAAAAGCAGATCCGCTATCTGCAACAGCGCGTTAAATCGGCAAATAACGGCATTTTAGTGATGTATTACGCGCTGGCTTTGTTTGTGTCGAGTACGTTTGCGTTAGCAATTCGCACGGTTCTAGAGGCACAATGGCTGGTCACGGGATCGATGGCGCTATTTGTCGGGGGAACTGCGATCTTGTTGTTTAGTGTGGCGATCGTTCTGGTTGATCTGCATCATTCCGATCGTCCCTTCTGGCAAGAAATGCGGGATATTCTCGCATCGGATCTGCCAAGAAAACGCCGGATCAAAAAGATCCGGAGTCGTCGCAAAGTGGTTTTGCGTTAGGGTTCGGGGGCGATAACTCTGGCTTGTTTCCCGGAGGCATCGACCACGATCCAACCCGTAGCAGCATCGCTCGGTTCGGATTGCGTGACGCGAAAGGCAACTTTTTCGCCTTTGGTGGTTACGGCAAAATCGGCATTTTGGGCAGATTGCACCATGAAGCCACGATCGCGTAAACAAAACATCGCCCAACCTTTAAGCGTTTGATTTGCCGGATTAAAGGGCACAGGAGGACGATCGAATATACTTTGCATTACTTGAATTAACTGCGACATATTCCCCAATTGCAAATCGCTATTTTCAGCGTAAACGGTAATGGGCGCAACGTCCGATCGTGGCTGAATTTGGTACATTGGTATTGGGATGTGAATCGGGGTGCGAATTCTCTTGACTCTATATCTGGGGACAGTTGGGAATTTATTTCAAAAAATTCGTAGATATAGCGCTCAAGATCGGTTACTGTAAAACTCATTCCTTCGCGTGGGTTGAGTGATTATGTCTTTCGTCGGTCTGCACATTCACAGTGATTACAGTTTGCTTGACGGTGCGGGGCAGTTGTCGAAATTGGTCGATCGCGCCGTGGAACTTGGAATGCCCGCGATCGCGCTGACGGATCATGGGGTGATGTATGGTGCGATCGAACTGATTAAGACCTGTCAAGGAAAAGACATTAAGCCGATCATCGGCAACGAGATGTATATCATCAACGGCGACATTACGAAGCAAGAACGCCGCCCGAAATATCATCAAGTTGTTTTAGCGAAGAATACACAAGGCTATAAGAACCTCGTTAAGCTCACCACAATCTCGCACCTCAAAGGCGTTCAGGGTAAAGGAATCTTTTCGCGTCCCTGTGTCAACAAAGATTTACTCGCTGAGTATCATGAAGGCTTGATCGTGACGAGTGCTTGTCTCGGTGGAGAAGTGCCGCAAGCGATTCTGCAAGGAAAGCCCGAAATTGCTCGGAGAATTGCGGCTTGGTATAAGGAGCTATTTGGGGATGATTACTATCTTGAGATTCAGGATCATGGATTGTTAGAGGAGCGCATTGTTAATCCTGAGATTGTCAAGATTGCTCAGGAACTAGACATTAAGCTGATTGCGACCAATGATTCGCACTATGTGTCTTGCTATGATGTCGAAGCTCACGATGCTTTGTTATGTATTCAAACCGGAAAGTTAATTTCTGAAGAGAAACGACTGCGCTACACCGGAACCGAGTATCTAAAATCAGCAGATGAAATGCGATCGCTCTTTCGAGATCATTTGCCGCAAGACATCATTGAAGCTGCGATCGCAAACACTGTAGAAGTCGCGGACAAGATTGAACAATACACCCTAATGGGTGGTGAACCTCGACTGCCAGACTATCCGATTCCACCCGGATTTACTGCGGATACTTACATCGAAAAGATTGCTTGGGAAGGATTGATTCAGCGTCAGAAACGGGACTCGCGAGATGAAATCAGTGATGAATACCGCGATCGTCTTATCTATGAGTTGAATATGCTCAAGCAGATGGGATTCTCAACTTACTTCCTGGTCGTTTGGGACTACATCAAGTATGCAAGAGACAATAAGATTCCGGTCGGGCCGGGACGCGGTTCTGCGGCGGGTTCATTGGTTGCTTATGCACTAGGAATCACAAACATTGATCCGGTACATCATGGCTTACTGTTTGAGCGATTCTTGAATCCAGAGCGTAAATCGATGCCAGATGTGGATACGGATTTTTGTATCGACAGGCGGGATGAAGTGATCAAATATGTGACCGAAAAGTATGGCACAGAGCGAGTCGCGCAGATCATCACCTACAACCGGATGAACTCGAAAGCCATTCTGCGAGATGTAGCGCGGGTGCTGAACATTCCATTGAGTGAAGCCGATCGCATGGCGAAACAAATCCCAGTGTTTCGCGGTAAATCCACGAAGCTCAAAATCATGGTGTCTCCGACTGAAACACCCTCGAAAGAGTTCAGCCAGAAATACCATCAAGATCAAGTCATTCCGAACACCAATCCGCCCATTACCTACCGTCGCTGGCTAGACATGGCAATGCGGATCGAAGGCACAAACAAAGCCACCGGAGTTCATGCGGCGGGTGTCGTGATTTCTTCAGAGCCATTGGATGAGATTGTGCCACTAGAAATGACCAAAGATGGCGGCATTGTGACTCAATATGCAATGGAAGACATTGAGCTACTAGGCTTACTGAAGATGGACTTCCTAGGCTTGAAGAATCTCACCATGATCGAGAAAACGATCGAGCTAATCGAACAAAGCCAAAACATCAAACTCGATTTGGATAGCTTGCCGCTCAATGATCCAGAAGTCTACAAGCTGCTAGCGCGAGGCGAACTTGAAGGGATCTTCCAGCTTGAATCCTCTGGAATGCGTCAGATTGTGCGTGACCTGAAACCCGATGGAATTGATGATATTTCCTCGGTGCTTGCGCTTTATCGTCCAGGGCCATTGGATGCAAAGCTGATTCCTAAGTTCATCAATCGCAAACACGGTCGTGAAAAGATTGACTATGCTCATGAGATTCTTCAGCCGATTCTGAAAGAAACCTATGGCATCATGGTGTTTCAAGAGCAGATCATGAAGATTGCTCAGGATATGGCAGGCTATTCGCTCGGTCAAGCGGATCTGTTGCGTCGAGCAATGGGTAAAAAGAAAAAGGCTGAAATGGAAAAGCACCAAGCCTTGTTTGTCAAAGGTGCAAAAGATCGGGGGGTTTCTGCCAAAATTGCCGAAGAACTGTTTGAGCAGATGGTGAAGTTCGCGGAATACTGCTTCAATAAATCGCACTCAATGGCGTATGGTTATGTCACTTTCCAAACGGCTTATCTGAAGGCGAACTATCCCGTTGAATATATGGCAGCAATCTTAACGATTAACAGTGGTGAACAAGACAAAGTTCAGCGCTACATCGCAACCTGTCATAGTTTAGGAATCAAAGTGCTGCCCCCGGATATCAACCGATCGGGCATCGACTTTACGCCCACCGGAGATGCGATCCTGTTTGGACTCTCTGCGGTGCGAAACGTAGGAATGAGCGCGATCGAAGCCATTCTCGAAGTTCGTGACGCAGGCGGACAGTTCAAATCACTGGCGGATTTATGCGATCGTGTTGATTCCCGTGCCTTGAATAAACGTGCATTAGAAGCCTTGATTCACTGTGGAGCGTTTGACTCGATCGCGCCGAATCGTCATCAACTCGCCAATGATCTAGAACTCGTGATGGACTGGGCACAATCGAGGGCACGAGATCGCGCTAGTGGACAAGGTAGCTTATTCGATCTACTCGGTGCAGTAACGCAGAAAAGCAGCTTTGAGACGGCTCCAAAAAGTGCAACGGTTGCCGACTATCCTTCGCAAGAAAAGCTCCGGCTCGAAAAAGAAGTCCTCGGCTTCTACATTTCCGATCATCCCCTAAAGCAACTGCAAGACTCGGCAAAAGTGTTAGCACCAATTAGTTTAGGCAACTTACAGAACAGTCGAGAAGGTTCAACCGTCAGCGCGATCGTCATGATTACTGCGGTAAAACGAGTTACAACCAAGAAAGGGGATGCAATGGCAGTGATTCAGATCGAAGATTTGACCGGACGAGCAGAAGCGGTTGTGTTTCCCAAATCCTTCGATCGCATCGGTAGCCTGATTGAGCCGGATGCGCGTCTGATGGTCTGGGGCAAGATTGATAAACGCGATGAAGATCAGTTCCAGTTCATTGTTGACGACGCGGAACCGATCGATCAGGTGCGAATGGTGATGGTCGAACTTGAGCCCAGGATTGCAGATGATGCAATGGAACGGCACCGGCTTAAAACGGTGTTGCAGGAGAATGGAGATCGAGACCATGCTAAAGTTTCAGTGATTGCGATCGTCGGGACTCCGACTCGAAGCCAGATTGTGCGCTTTGGCTCTCAATTCCGTGTTCAAGATGAAGAGGCAACCGTGAGCGCTTTGGAGCAAGCAGGCTTCAAAGCGAGAGTGTCATCATTGGTTTGAGAGGATATTTGCAGAGTCTTCGTTCGTTGCAGCACTCCGCTCTGAGCTGAAGTTCGGGCGGAAGCGCAACGAAACGAAGGGGCTACCTATACTTTTCTCAAACATCCTCTAAAGATCGTTAGGGGGCGTATCGATCAGTTGCTCGATCGTGTTCAACAAAATTTCTGAATCATACGGTTTTGGCAGATACACATCAAATCCTACCGACTCTGAATCCTGCTGAATCATCGCGATCACCTCTCCAGTCAGCGCGATCGCGACTGTTCGATGCGTCTCTTGCTGTCGAATGACATCTAAAACTCGTGCTCCATTACCGTCCGGTAGCCGAATGTTACTCACTAATAAATTTGGCTCAAACCCAAATCGAATGATTTCAATTCCCTCCTGAATCGAACCGGCTGACAGCACGATCGCGCCTTGATGCTCCAGAAGCACGGTTAGGGCCAGTCGTGTCACTGCTTCATCCTCAACAATCAAGACGCGTGATGAATGTAACCCAGAAGATTTAATCACAAAAATGCTAGAAGTCAGATTTTGATAAACAACATTAATTTACTATGGTATTAAAATGATGCACCGTAAGATAGACTCGTTTCCCTAACTTCGGATGCGTTTTTCTAAAGATTTAACTAAGTTTATGGCAACCGTTCGACTCGATCGCATCACTCGACGTTTTAGTAAGTCCGCAGCCGTTGAGGATATTAGCTTTGAGATTCCTGATGGCGAGTTCTGGGTGTTGGTGGGTCCCTCTGGCTGTGGTAAATCAACCGTCTTACGCACGATCGCAGGGCTAGAAACGGCGACTTCTGGGAATTTGTACATTGGCGATCGGCTGGTGAATCAAGTCCCGGCTCGCCAGCGCGATGTGGCAATGGTGTTTCAAAATTACGCGCTTTACCCGCACATGACCGTGGCTGAGAACATTGCATTCGGGCTAAAAATGCGACAGGCAGAGCCGAAAACGATTCAAGAACGAGTCGAGTCAGTGGCAAGAATTTTAGAAATCGGTCACTTACTAGAGCGCAAACCGAGACAGTTATCGGGCGGGCAGCAGCAGCGAGTCGCCTTGGGAAGAGCGATCGCTCGTCAGCCGCAAGTGTTTTTGCTGGATGAGCCGCTCTCGAATCTAGATGCCCAACTGCGTGATGGGACTCGAACTGAGCTTAAACAATTACATCAACAGGTCGGCATTACTACGATCTACGTTACGCACGATCAAGTTGAAGCGATGACTTTAGCCGATCGCATTGTTGTATTGGAGCGCGGCAGAATTCAGCAGATTGGTACACCTCAGGAAATTTACGATCGGCCCGTTAATCGTATGGTTGCTACGTTTCTTGGTAGTCCACCGATGAATTTAATTTCAGCAACATTCACCGGGTCAAGCTTTCAGATTGGGGGGCAATCGTTTGCGCTCGCGCTCGATGTCCCACCCGGACAATACGATCTCGGAATTCGTCCAGAGCATCTTTCTGTGAATGCGACAGATCCACACTGCGTTGCTCAAGTGAGTGTAATTGAACCGTTGGGACGAGAAGTGCTGGTTCGTGCGGCGCTGGAAGGTCGATCGATCAATTTGCAGACTGAGCCAGCTTTGAATTTAAGATTGGGCGATCGCTTGCCGTTGCGGTTGGATCTCAATCGATTGTTTCTGTTTGATCCGATTTCTGGCGATCGAGTTTATCCGACTGATTGATATAGGAGCTTGATAGAAGAAGTTGGCTTCGATATTGCGTTATTGATAAAGCGATCGAATCCATTCCCATTCATTTGTGAGTCCTTCTTTGAGTGCGACCTTGGGCTGATAGTTCAAGATTCGTTTTGCTTTAGAAACATTAGCCGAAGTATGACGCGCATCGCCGATCGCTGTCTCGATTTTTTCCTGGCGAATCGATCGACCAATAATCGCCTCCATCGTGGCAATCACATCAGTTAGCATCACACGACTTCCACCACCGATATTAAACACTTCTCCGACTGCCTCTGGAACCTCTGCTGCTGCGAGATTTGCCGCAATCACATCTGAAACAAAGGTAAAATCTCGCGTTTGCTGTCCATCGCCGTAAATGACGATCGCTTCATCCTGTAGAGCCGCTTTGAGAAACTTGTGAAACCCCATATCCGGGCGTTGTCGCTGACCGTACACCGTAAAATAGCGCAGCGCGCAAGTCGGAACCCCAAAGTTTTGATAATACAGTCCGCAGAGTTGTTCTGCTGCAAGTTTAGTAATGCCGTAGGGTGAAACGGGCTGCGGACTGATCGTTTCGGCGGTGGGAAGGGTTTCCGCATTGCCATAGATCGAAGAACTCGAAGCATAGATCAAGCGCTGGAGCCGTTTCGCAGATTTTGCCGCTTCTAAGAGAACTTGCGTGGCGTTGATGTTTTGCTCAGTGTAAGTGCGAAACCCTGCGCCCCAACTCGATCGCACTCCCGCCTGAGCCGCTTGATGATACACAACTTCTACATCGGTTAAAAGCGCCTCCCAGTCTAATTTCTGGAGGTCCGCTTCGATTAGCTCAAAGTTGGGATGCGCTAAACTACGAGCAAGATTTTTCCACTTCAGCGCAGAATCGTAATAATCATTGAACTGATCGACTCCAATGACCCGATCGCCACGATCGAGCAATGCCTCGACTAAATGAGAGCCGATAAATCCTGCCGCTCCGGTCACTACGCTAAGGGTCATATTGGAAACCGATTCCTCACGCCTAAAGGGTTCATCTTACCCGATCGTGGGCTTCGGTTGAAAATGACGATTTAACCGCGCATTTTGTTCAGTTGAAGCTTGAGTTTGCGGAATCGGTGATTCAGATTGCTAATTTTCTGTCTGCGGAATTTCGTGATTAGAGAGCGAGCCTGAGTGAAGCGATCGGGCGACTTAAATTCTTTGGGTCGATCTTGAGGAGCCTTGAGATAACGGTAGTGCAAAAACAAGTCCCGGTAAGGAATCGACACATCTTCACCCTGGCACAAACGAGTAAAAGCAAAGGAAGGAATGCTCATATAGTGGAGGTATGTAAGCGGCTGCCCTTTGTCGTAGAGCACATGATCGTGCTGCTCAAAGCTTGATGACCAGTGTGAACCTGGTGCAGTACCAGTGATTGCGAAATTGTAGTAAGCAATTTGGCTCCGCAGTACCATGTAATTCATCAGCGATTGATCAGTTCCCCACAGAGCAAGCAGATTTGATTCTCCAGTTTGGAGCGAAGTCAGCAGCGATCGTAGAATTTCATCGGTAAATACGTTTTTCTTTGAAGCAAACCAGCCTGCACAAAAAATATCTGCTTTCAGTGTTTCAGCATCAAAGACCTTCATCAGTTCTGTTTCTGGGGCATCAAAAATATATTTAATGTCTGAACTGTACTGATAGTCATTTGATACCCAATCATAGGTGTCTAACTTCTGAAAGACCGAATCAATTGAACCAAACGCTAAAGTATCGGCATCAAAATAAACAAATCGATCGAACTCACCATCAAAACAGCACAGTTTACGGTGCATTTCGATGCGATAAACCTCAGGAAGCTGCCGTTCGCGCCAGACTTTTTGAGCGCGAACGTGAGATTTCCAAACCTGAGTTGCAAATGCTTCCCACTTCTGGAGCGATGCAGTGTTCTCAAATAAAGAAACCTGTGGTCGAGTGGCAATCTCCGATCGTACTTTTTCTAAACGGTCATTATAAGGAATGATACAGACTGGAATTTCAGGGCTGATATTTGCCTCAATACTATTGAGCAAAGCAACAAGCTGATCGAATACGACATCATTGGCAAGAATGTAAATTCCATCTTTCATTGCTCAGGCTCCTTCAGACTTTGAATGGCACAAGTCGCGAGAGTTTCCGCCAGAATGCAGAACTCGGTTCATGTAAACATCGGTAGTGTTCCCACAAGCGCCAATAAGGCGCACCCGGACGCATTGAAATTCCTGCCCAGTGGAGGTATTTGAGTCTTTGATCTCGATCGTACAGAACATACTGTCGATTCTCAAAGTGCTTTGATCCTGCCCAACTTCCCGGAGCATTTTCCGGTGGTTTGACTAAATTCATCCGCTTCTCAAAGCACTTCAGAATCAAATAATTCAGAATCGGCTGATCCGTGACACCTTGAGTAAAGTCAAAGTATTCGCGATGTTGGGCGCAATCTTTCAGCACATCATAGAGTTGATCCTCGGTGATCACTCCTTTGCGAGATCCCCAAAATCCACTGTTAAACACATCTTGTAGCTGTTCATCGATAAAGATGCTGTCTTTAACTACAGGTGAAAAGATGTTTCTCAAGCCTTCACTAGAATAGTGATAGTCACAGCAGAAAAAATCACACTTTGATAGATGTTGCAGCGTTTCGGAGATCTGCTCAAACACCACAATATCTGTGTCAATGTAGAGAAATTCATCTAACACACCAAACCAGACTGCAAGCTTTCGCATTTTGTTTGGTAACTTGAGAAAGTCTCGATCGAAAATCTCTCCTACACGGCTGGTTAACCGCTCCAGTAGTTCTAAATCTGGAAACAATTGAACATTGTGCAATCGATTCAGCGTTGAGAAAACATTCTCATACTCATCATTAAACGGAATCAAATAGATTAGAACAGTTGGATCATACAGTCGAATACTATTGAGCAGTGCGATCGCGTTTTCGATCACTTTGTCATTTGCAACAATGTAAATTCCTCGTTTCATGCTCGTCTCAACTTTTGTAGAACTTTCTGAACAAAACTCGGCTGTGCCTTTGGCATCGGAGGTTCTGTGAAAACAGGTCGCTTTTCTGGCTCGTGCAAAAATCGATAGTGCAAAAACAAATCACGATATGGAAAAGCAACATTCTCACCGTGACAAGCTTTTTCCATGCGCTGTGGTTTTACCCCGATGTAGTGCAAGTATGTGAGGCGAAGTCCACGATCGTACAAAATATGTTCCTTGTCCTCAAAATGCTTTGAGGTGATTGAACAACCCGTCGATTTTCCAAACGGCAATAGATGCGCTAAATTACAGCTTTTGATGCCCGATTTCATCACCATGTAATTGATCACAGGTTGTTCACCTGCTCCACCATAGAGAATCTCTCGATCGCCCTCTAACAATTGAGCAATCAGTGTTTCTCGCTGCTCTGCGTCAAAGAGTCCCCGTTTTGCAGCAAAGAAGCCTGAGCAAAAGATTTCTTTATCAACTCGCTCTTTCGGGAATACCTCGTACAGCTTTGGAGAATCAATGTTGTAGATCTTAGTGGGATCAAGAAATTGAAAGTCGTAAACGACCCAATCATGATCATTCAATTGTTCAAAGATGTGATCCATTGAACTCATCGCCAATGTATCTGCATCCATGTAAATAAAGCGATCGAACGGTGCATCAAACGCACAAAACCGCCGATGTGCCCCATACAGTCGCATCTTCTGATCCAATCGCTCCGGTGCAATCCGTTGCATAAACTGATCCCAACGGTCGATCGAATCTTGGTCATCGTAAAGCATCACATTCGGACGATTACGAATTTCAGCCCGAATTCGATCAAGGTGATCATCAAATGGATAAATGCAAACGGGAATATCGCAGCTAATATTGGCTTCAATGCTATTAAGCAAAGCGACTAACTGATCGAACACACGATCGTTTGCCAGAGTACAAATGCCATCCATAACTAAGAAACCCGCTCAACGTATTCAGAAAGCCAATTCATTAGATTAAGTTTGTGCAGAATGATTTGCCGAGCTTCCGCGATCGCGTCTTTTGCTTCATACCAAGCATCCGGAGTCGCAGTCACTTCCTCAATGTATTTCCAGCCTTTTTCATCCATACTCGGCAACCGCAAAAAGCTCCCCGGAGGAAGTAATTTATCTGCGGCAGATCCACCGTAGTAAATGGGTAAGCACCACGCGAGCAGAGCATCCCAGAGCTTCTCAGTCACATACCAATCATTCTCGGCATAGTTCTCGATCGCTAAGTTGTAGTAGTAAGGAGCCATACCGTACCATTTCCCATTAATTCGACCCGTTGTAACTGCCCAATCCGGTAGATCTCGCCCATATAAGTCAAACTCCAGTCCGTTCTGCTGCAACAGTTTGAGAAATGCTAACCGCTTCAGATGATTCTCACTCCGACTAATGCCAGACGTAATCCAGCTACACTTGCGAACCTTCTCAGGCGGCGGCATTTCATTTAGCTCCCGAAACGAATTGCCTAAGTACCAAATCGCAGGCATATAGTCGGGAACAGGTGCATAGTCATCAGGGCCAGACACATAAGCACAGTATTGTTGTGCTTTCTCGTAGTTTGCTTTAGCAATATGTAAAATCTCATCGAGCGGGGGTTCTCGCAATAGATAAATCATTCGCTCTTTCGGAACACCTCGAAACTGTGGAGTCACATCCGGTAACGGAGCTGGACGTAATTGAGCGCGAACCTTTGATATTAATGTTTTTGGTGGTTTAGAACGAGGAAAATCGAACTGATACAACAACAAAAAATCTGGATTTGCAGCAGAGGCTTCAAGCTGAATGTTGCCCCAATGTCCAAACGGGTAAGGCGACTGTTGCCATAACCAATCGATCGGGCTAGGCTTCAACCCGACATAACTACTCACCATTCCAACTACTTGCTTTTTCATCGCCTTGTTCCTAAACAGTCTGAGCTTCTTCTGAAAACTGCATTGCATGAAGTTGGGCATACAATCCACCCTGCTTTAACAGTTCCGCATGGGTTCCCACTTCTACGACGCGCCCTTTATCTAACACTGCAATCTGATCCGCTTTCTGCACGGTCGAGAGTCGGTGAGCAATCACCAGGGTTGTACGATCGCGGCTCAATTCATCGATCGCGCTCTGTACCAACCGCTCCGAGACTGTATCGAGTGCAGAAGTTGCTTCATCCAGAATGAGAATTTCTGGATCACGTAACAATGCTCTTGCGATCGCCAATCGTTGTCTTTGTCCGCCTGAAAGCATTACGCCGCGATCACCAATCAATGTATCGAACCCTTGGGGTAATTTGATAATGAACTCATAAGCATTGGCACGTTTTGCCGCTTCAATAATTTGCTCATCTGTAGCATCTTTGCGAGCATAAGCAAGATTGTTCCGAACGGAATCGTTAAACAAGAAAGTATCTTGACTGACAATGCCCATTGCTTGACGAAGAGAACGGATCTCGAAGTCTTTGAGGTCGCGATCGTCAATCAGAATCCGTCCAGCGGTTGGATCATAAAATCGCGGCAGCAAATCCGCTAAGGTTGATTTTCCCGCCCCCGATGATCCGACGAGCGCTAAAGTCGTTCCTTTAGGTAGCCAGAGATCAACTTGATTGAGCACTTGTCGATCGTGCCCCGGATAAGTGAATGCTAATTGCTCAAACCGAATTCCCGCAGTCATTCCCGTATAAGGAATGTGCCCTTTAGACATGAATGGCTTACCTTCGCGCCGCAAGAAGTCATTCACCACAGAAACACTCGGAGCCAGATTCGCAAATGAACTACGTGCATTATTCAGTTGCCCCACAAACGGCAACATCCGAAACAACACCAGCAGGTATGTCAACAACACCGCAGAAAGCGATTCTAGTTCGCCTCTAAAAAAGATTCGTCCTAGCAATAAAATCGCAATCACAACGGTTAATCCTGCCATCTCGTTGAGAGGTGGAATTAGCGCAGAATTAGCTTGAGAACTGAAATCAGCTTTTTCACGATAATCAATCAATCGTTCAATTTTTTGATACTCGTATGATTCGCTTCCGGTTGCTTTCACCAATCGAATTCCCGATAGCATTTCTAACACTGCGATCGAATAATCTCGCGACTGATCAGATAACTGTTGACCAAATCGTTTAGCACGTTTCACAAAAAAGCTATTGGAAAGAGAGACTGCTGCTAATAGAACAGTAGAGATTACAGTTAACTGCCAGGAAATCGATACAAGAATAATCAGAAACACAAAAATAGTAATCACCATAGACAGCATTTGAACTGCTGTCCGAATCGCTGTTGCAGTCGAACCAATCTCACCCCCTAGCCGATTGATCAAGTCTCCAACTTTGGTTTTGATATAGAAATCAAAATCAACATCGAGCAATAACCGCAAGCCTTCCTTGCGAATGTCACTGACTAGCGATCGTGATAAATGCCCCGAAGACAAGGTGCTGACATAGCTCGTCACATTCTTGAGCAAAATCGCCAGCAGAATCAATCCCAACATCGACAAAAACTGCGACTCTCCGCCTGATGCAGCCATGCTCGAAAAGACCTTCTGCAAAATCGGTGGCGCACCTTTAAGGTTCACCTCCTCGCCTAATAACCCCAGCACAACCGGGATAATCAGCATCGTACTCACGCCGTTAAACAACGCACCGGAAAATCCAAGCACGATCGTCAAGCCAATCCAGAGCGGACGACGGAGGGCAAATTGAAGCAGCAATCGATTTGGGGACATACGGGGCAGAGGATAACAATCTGAAGTTTTGGCAAGAAACTGCTTCTAGTTATCCCGATGCCTGCACTTAACTCACGCTTTGCAGAACATCCGCCAGAATTGGAGCCATCGCATCAACGCTATACTGCGCGACACAGCGCGCTCGCAGCGCTTGACCTCGTTTTTCTGCTTCCTGCCAATCCTGAAAGATTTCGGCGATCGCACTCGCTAACTGATCCGGAGATTCTGGCTCAACAAGATAGCCTAAATTCCCCAAAATCTCTGGAATATCTCCTACACGAGTTGCCAAGACCGGCTTTGCCATCGACATCCCTTCGGTGAG
Organism: Cyanobacteria bacterium FACHB-DQ100; assembly: GCA_014695195.1. Taxonomy (NCBI): domain Bacteria; kingdom Bacillati; phylum Cyanobacteriota; species Cyanobacteria bacterium FACHB-DQ100. The sequence continues at coordinate 174,293 of JACJNW010000011.1, forward strand.
CTTGATCGGAAATTGCGCTTGAGCCGTGACCGTATCGCGCTGAGGAACCACGACCACATGAGCCGCCGCCACAATCTCCGGCATCTGCCAAAATGGAGCAGGTGGCAGCTTGACCACCCATTGTCCCCATCGATCGATTAACTGTCGATCGTAGTCATCATAGGGGCTTCCACCGACGATCACCAGTCTAAGATCCGGCTGGTTTAAGCGATCGAGTGCGATCAAAACCTCTTCTAATCCTTTATGCGGACGCGATGCCCCCGGGAACATCAGCACCCGGTACTGGGATAAGCCATATTTGCGCCGACTTTCCACGGGATCAAATCGGCTTGGATCAAACATATCTGTATCCTTGCCGTTGGGAAGATAGGTTCCACCAAACCGCTTTTGCAGAAAGTTCGTGTCGATCGTAATCGCATCCGCGTATCCGATCAGCCGTTCCATCCATTGCAGGTAAAGGAAATGATCGGGCGATCGTAGCGCTCCATTCGATTTCAAAATATCTCGCCCAAATTGCTTTAGGTTCGGTCGATAGCGCGTTTGATCACCGCCTGTCCAACTCAATTCCCAGTCATCCACATCGAGAAACACAGGAACACGCGATTTTAACTTCTTTAAAAGTCCAACTCCAAAGCTTGAAGGCTTCGGCTTCACGGCATAAATCAAATCACCATCTATACGATCGAGCAATTGACCCACAGAACTAAAAAACTGCGGATAGTTACAGCCTGGTAAACAGACGATTGGCAAATCTGCGGGTGGTTCTGGATAGATTTTTTCACCAAATAGAAATCCGAGGATTTCGACTTCGTGATTTAGCTTTTTGAGAACTTGGGCGAGAAGATAGGCGCGATCGACTCCACCTTTAGAAAAGTTAGGCGTGAGAATAGAAACTTTCATACAGGAAAAAATGGGGAACGGAGGCGTATTCAACAGATGCAATTCCCCAATGCCCTGAGTATTCCCGCTTTAGTATTCCCGCTTTAAGTTTTGATAAAGCTTTAACATCTCGGCGGCGACCGCTTGCCGTGTTTTTACGGGCTGAATACCTTGTCTCAGTTGAGCGATCGTTCCCGGATTTTCAGAAAGATAAGCGATCGCATTTGCCCAAGCCTTAACATCTTTTGCCGGAACTAACCAGCCATCTCTCCCCTGCGTGACCAGTTCTGCAATTCCACCCAAATCTGAGCCGATCACAGGAGTTCCTACGGCAAACGATTCCAGTACGACGAGCGGGCCTGTTTCTAACCATTGTGAAGGAACTGCGAGCAGATCAAACCCTGCAATTGCGTCCATGATTTCCGATCGTGCTAACGGCGGCTTAATTTGAATGCGCGAATCTGATTGAGCGATCGCTAAAACTTTCTCGCGATTTGCTGCACCATGCTGGTCGGCGTGAGTTGCATAGATCACCAGTTCGACGGCTGTACTCGGGACTAGTTGAAGTGCTTGGGCAAGCATTTGAACTCCTTTCGTTTCTTGCCAACGACCGAGAAAGCCAATCCGAATTGGAGAATGGATCGATCGTTCTGTCGGTTTCCTTTCAACTAAAACCCCATGACGGCTCAGAACTAGCTTCGATTCCGGCACGCCATTCAGCACAAACGCATCATAAAGCCACTGGCAAACGACGACAATCCGATCGCTCGATTCCACCAATTGATCAAACTGTCGCTGATGCTGATGCACTTGGGCAGGAGTCGCGATCGTGGTTCCCAGTTGCCGCAATCGCACTTCAGAGGAGTGACGCAAGCGATCTCGAAGGGAAAGCGTGAGCGAACTGGGGAGATGACTTAATGTTTTAGCTGCCCAAGTTGGAACTCGCTTAGATACCCCTAAACAAGCACTACACCGAGCAAGATCAATTTTTCCATTACAGGCAGAATGTCCCCCTTGCATCATCGTTCCTCGCAAGCAGGAAACATCGGGCATATGAATCGTGGCGATCGTTTTCATTCCCAATTCTTTTGCGATCTGCAAATGAGGCAGACCGCAGCCTGATCGCAAGGTGTGCTGATGATAGATTTCGCTTTTATTTTCAACAAGCCAAGCGCGAAACGCATCGAGATCCTGACTTGGATAGCGGTAGACCTCGATCGCGTTGTAATGCTCGATCGTCGGTTGATCCTGCGCTCTTGAGGCTGTCACTTTGCAATTCAAGCCGATCGCGCTCAAGTCCTCGACTAAGCCATTGAGATACACCTCAACGCCGCCAAGCGAATCTGGCGGAAACCAAGCGCTCGCTTGAATCACATTCATAAAAGCGGCTTCCCTTCATCTACAAGCTTGATCTGACCCGATTGAATTTGATCAAAAATCTGATTGATTTGTCGGCGTTCTTCGGCAGTGAGGCGATGATTTGCAAGCAGCAGAGACGTAAGATGCAAATGCTCGTGACGATTTAGCTGGCGCTGTTCGAGAATCCGTTCAAGGATGCGCTGTGGCGGTTGGTTAAATCGATTTGGGACTGCTTTCGCCATACGATCGTCATTGTTCAACAGAGAAATATCAAGCACAAGTGAGCCTAATAGCTAGATGAGGACTCGATCGACACCTGAGTAAAATCATCTACAGGTCTTAGTATTGACGACTTTAGAATCAAAATAGACATAAATTAGCCGTATGCAAATTTATCGAATTTCAGCACTCTCTGATAACTATATTTTCCTGTTGTACGATGAAGCGCGTCAGATTGCGGCAGTTGTTGATCCAGCAGAAGCTCGCCCTGTCCTAAAAAAATTAGAAGAACTCAGCGCGACCTTAGTCGCAATTTTCAACACGCATCATCATGGTGATCATGTCGGTGGCAATCGCGAACTGCTCGATCGCTTCCCTGATGCGATCGTTTATGCAGGAGTTCACGATCGCGGACGCATTCCCGGACAGCAAGTGGAATTAAACGCAGGCGATCGGGTCAAGTTTGGCGATCGGACAGGTGAAGTGTTATTTGTTCCCGGACATACACGTGGACATATTGCTTACTATTTTCCCCCAATCGCAGATGAACCAGGAGAATTATTTTGCGGAGATACGTTATTTAGTGCGGGTTGTGGGCGATTGTTTGAAGGAACTCCGGCGCAAATGGTGGATTCGCTGAGCCAGATCCGATCGTTGCCTGACAATACACGGGTTTGGTGCGCTCATGAATACACATTGAGCAATTTGAAATTTGCGGTGACGGTCGATCGGCAAAATTCCGATTTACAAGCAAGATTTGCTCAGGTGCAAGTGGCTCGAAGTCGAAATGAAGCTACAATTCCAACACATCTCGGACTGGAGAAACGTACAAACCCATTTCTACGCTGGGATACGCCTGAGATTCAAAGGGAGATTGGTCGTCGGGATGCGATCGAAACTTTCGCCGCGCTGCGTCAACAGAAGGAGCGATTCTAGAATGGAATCCATTCTAAATTTTGTGCAAATCAACGATCGACTCGCGACCGCAGGACAGCCGACGATCGAGCAATTCGCCGCAATTAAAAACGCAGGCTACAACGTGGTAATCAACCTTGCGCTTCCGACTTCGGACGGCGCAATTCAGAACGAGCGGGAAATTGTGGAATCGCTGGGAATGCAGTATTTCCACGTTCCGGTAATTTGGGAAAACCCGACGATCAACGATTTCAATCAGTTCTCGAATCTCATGCAAACGCACTCTAATCAATCGATCTTTGTGCATTGTGCAATGAATATGCGAGTGTCAGCGTTTGTCTATTTATATCGTCGATCGCACGAAAATATCAGCGAGGAGCAAGCCAAGGCCGATCTAAACAAAATTTGGCAACCGAATTTAACTTGGCAGGCATTTCTTGACCAGTACAAACCGTCAGACAATCAAAATTAAAGATATCCGTGTTCTGCCAAAAATTCCACCGAAATTCGATCAGGCACTTCTGTCTCCGATCGACCCCCGCGCAGAAATTTCTCCACATACTTACCGAGAATATCGCCTTCTAAATTCACCCAATCTCCGGGTTTTAGCTCAGACAAATTCGTTTCAGCATAAGTATGAGGAATCACCGCTACCGTAAACCATGAGCCATCCGCCGCACAGTTTGCCACGGTGAGACTAATGCCATTCACCGAAATGCTTCCTTTCGGAAGAATGTATCGTGCGACCTGTTTGCTTTCCGTCTTAAACCGAACTTCCCAGGAAGTTGCAGTTGGAACCGCCGATTCAAACGCGCCAATACCATCCACATGACCGGTAACAAAATGCCCACCTACCTTGCTTCCAACCCGCAGCGAGGTCTCTAAATTTACCACTTTTGCCCCCCCTGCCGATCGTTCCAATGTGGTGCGGCTCACCGTCTCCGGCGACACATCCGCCACAAATCCATCGCTCAAAATCTCAGCCACGGTTAAACACACGCCATCCACCGCGACACTATCGCCGATCGCTAAATCCTGCAAAATCATGCCGACTCGCGCACCTGAGATCCTGACCTGTTCAGGACTCAAGATCGCCAAATGTCCCACCGTTTGAATCAGTCCTGTAAACACAAATACTATCCTTCTTGCAAAACAATAATAGTTCGGGAGCGATCGTCCCCGTGTGTGATTTTGCTTCTGTGACTAGGATTGCGGAATTGTTGAAATCTGCTCCTTTAGACAGGTTACAGTCTAAAATCACAATACAGTTTCGTGCTGATTTGATTTCCGCCTCAGAAAAATTGATGAAATTGGGAAGTCTTCTTTATTTTGTCAAATTTTGAAGTGGATGATTTAGGATCAAGTTCAAAGACTAGGGCATTGTAAAACGGCATTGCTCGACCCTTATTCCGCTCCCGGATGCGATCGGGTACGTTTCTTGACCTAATGTTTGTTTATTTTGTCTGTTCACTTCTCCACCCTATACTGTGCTTCCGGAGTTCTAGAGGCTACACCATGATTGAAATGAAGGTTGCGGGCATTGCGTTAGACGCGCAGACTCGAAGCCCGATCGTATTGCTCAAAGACGCAACCGATCGACGAGCGCTTCCAATTTACATCGGTCAAGATCAGGCTAAGGCAATTATTAGCGTTCTCGAAGGTCAAGTCCCGCCGCGACCCCTGACCCACGATCTGATCGTGAACTTCCTGGAAGCTTGGCAAATGACCGTGGAAAAAGTAATTATCCATTCCCTACAGGATAATACCTTTTATGCGGTGCTAATTGTGGCGCAGGGAGAAGCACGGCGCGAGGTTGATTCGCGTCCGAGTGATGCGATCGCAATTGCTCTCCGCACGAATAGCCCCATCTGGGTGATGGAAGAAGTCGTGGCGGATGCGTCGATTCCAGTCGATCGCGATGCAGACGAAGCAGAACGACGCGCCTTCCGGGAGTTTTTGTCAAATCTTAGCCCGGATGAACTGATCCAGCGCGGACGGTTTAGCAGTGGGGAAGCCCAGTAAACATTCCGCTCATGCAGTATCGCCGCTTCGGTCAGACGAATTTGTTTTATTCGATGTTTTCGCTGGGGACGATGCGCTGTTTGTCGTCTCCCCAGGTGATGGAACAAACGGTTCAACGAGCGATCGAGTTTGGGATTAATCACATTGAGACGGCGCGGGGATACGGCAAAAGCGAGGAATTTTTGGGAATGGCGTTGCAGGCTGTCTCGCGTGACTCTCTTTTTCTAACGACAAAGCTTCCACCCAGTTTAGATGCCGCACAAACAGATCGCCTGATCGATGAATCTCTAGATCGGCTTCAGGTCAGTTCGATCGATAGCATTGCGATTCACGGCTTAAATACCTGGGAACATCTCGACTGGGTTAAAGCTGAGGCGGGCTGCATGAAAGCGATTCAAGCGGCGATCGCAGATGGGCGAGTGCGGCATATTGGCTTTTCGACCCATGGCTCGCTCGATTTGATTTTGGCAACGATCGAAACCAGTTTATTTGAGTTCGTCAATTTGCATTATTCGTTTTTCTTTCAGCGAAATGCTCCTGCGATCGAGCTTGCTCATCAGAAAGATATGGGCGTTTTCATTATTTCGCCTGCGGATAAAGCTGGAATGCTACACACGCCGCCACAAACATTAATCGATCTCTGTGCGCCATTCTCACCGCTTGAGTTGAATTATCGATTTTTATTGAGCGATTCTCGAATTACCACTCTGAGTGTAGGAGCCGCGAAGCCTGAAGAATTAGATTTGCCGGACTTAGAGAAAGATTTGAGCATCGAGGAAGCAATCGATCGCCTGCAAGCGAGAACAGCGATCGACCCCAATCAGTGCAGCCAGTGTTATCAGTGTTTACCTTGTCCCGAATCGATCCATATTCCTGAAGTGCTGCGCTTGCGAAATCTAGCAACAGCCTATGATATGACCGGTTTTGGTGAGTACCGCTATCGAATGTTTGAGAATGCGGGGCACTGGTTTCCGGGAAACAAAGCAAATCGCTGTACGGATTGCGGCGATTGTTTACCGAGATGTCCGGAAGAGTTAGACATTCCGAAATTATTACGGGAGACGCACGATCGCTTAAATGGCAACCCTGGGCGGCGATTGTGGCAGGATTAGACTGCAGAGAGCGACAAACCGTGACATTGTGCAAGGCTGAGGTTTGTATAGAAGAGCCTGAAGCCTCAATTTGTCCATAAAAAACGGGCAGAGAACAACACTCTGCCCATTGACAAAAATAGAAGTCTTACAGATCCTTTTCGCCCAATTCCCGCGCCATATAGTCAAAGGGTTGATCCAGGAAGCGAGTATCTGCAATACCGGCTGCGGCAGCTTTCGATTTCACAATGTCCTTCATGATTTGAATACCGCGCACGGTCGGGCCACAAGGAACGCCTAACGAGTTGTAGGTCTCGCGCAATCCTTCTAAAACCCGCTCATCTAAAACATCCGTGTCGCCTGCAACCAGCGCATAAGTGGCATAGCGCAAGTAGTAGTCCATATCGCGCAGGCAAGCGGCATAGCGACGAGTCGTGTAAGCGTTTCCGCCCGGACGAATCAGTTCTGGATTTTCTTCAAACAACTGCGAGCCAGCTTGGCGCACAATTTCTGCGGCATCTGCATTAATCGTCGCAGCCGCTTGAACGCGAGCCATTCCGGTATCAAAATAAGTTTTCAGGCTGTCGATCGCATTGCGATCCAAATAACGCCCTGTAATGTCGTAGTTTCTAATCAGGCTTGTCACTGCGTCCCGCATGAAAGTCTTCTCCCAAAAATTGGCTCAATTTGAGTTTTGCCGAATTTCCCCGCTTTACAGCAAGCTTCGGGGATTCGTAAAAGATGTAAGCTCAGTTTACCACGCAGGCTTGAGCCTCCATGTTGAACCGTACCTTGGAGCTTGTCGCCAGATGAGATGATTGTTACAATTTTTAATTCTTGTAGAAGCGATCGCCAAGCCAGAATTCCTACTAGCCGTGCGCTTTGAGCCTTAATCAATACTTAATTCTGTAGAACGTAAATGATTTTGTATCTTATGATACAAAACTGCGTTAAACCTGTTCCTACCATGATTCAGGACAGATTGCGGTGAGCGGACGGCATCCCTCTAAATGTCGATTCCTGATCCGATTCAATGCTCAGCGTAGAGCAAGTTACGCGATTTACTAGGAGTATTTCATGGCAACCCCACAAGAGATCTTGGCGAAGATCAATGACGAGAACATTGAGTTGATTGATCTCAAATTCATCGATACGCCAGGGATTTGGCAACACCTCACCCTGCACAGAAGCCAAATTGACGAAAGCAGCTTCACCGACGGCGTTCCGTTTGATGGATCGAGTATTCGGGGTTGGAAATCGATCAACGAGTCAGATATGTCGATGGTTCCTGATCCGGATACGGCATGGATCGATCCGTTTATGGAACACAAAACGCTGAGCATGATTTGCTCGATTCAAGAGCCGCGTACCGGACAGCCCTACAGCCGCGACCCGCGATCGATTGCCCAAAAAGCGATCGATTATCTGCAATCGACCGGACTGGGTGACACCGCTTTCTTTGGTCCTGAAGCAGAATTCTTCATTTTCGACGATGTTCGCTACGACCAAAACCAGCACGAAGGCTACTATCACGTCGATAGCGCTGAAGGGATTTGGAACTCTGGTCGCCAAGAACCCGGCGGAAACTTAGGATATAAGCCCCGCAACAAAGAAGGCTACTTCCCCGTGGCTCCGACCGATACTTCGCAAGATATGCGATCGGAAATGCTGTTGACGATGGCGAAGTGCGGCGTGCCGATCGAAAAGCATCACCATGAAGTGGCAACGGGCGGACAGTGCGAACTCGGCTTCCGTTTCGGAACACTGATTCAAGCCGCAGACTGGCTGATGACCTACAAGTATGTGATCAAGAATGTCGCTCGCAAATACGGCAAGTCTGTCACCTTCATGCCGAAGCCTGTATTTGGCGATAACGGTTCGGGAATGCACTGTCACCAGTCGATCTGGAACAACGGTCAACCGACTTTTGCAGGCGATGGCTACGCAGGGTTGAGCCAAACTGCACTGTGGTACATCGGGGGTATCCTCAAGCACGCGCCGTCGCTGTTGGCATTCACCAACCCGACCACGAACTCCTACAAGCGCTTGGTTCCTGGCTTTGAAGCTCCGGTGAACTTGGCATACTCGCAAGGCAACCGCTCCGCATCGGTACGGATTCCGCTCTCTGGCACCAACCCGAAAGCAAAACGCCTAGAGTTCCGCTGCCCGGATGCGACCTCGAATCCCTACCTGGCATTTGCGGCAATGCTCTGTGCGGGTATCGACGGCATCAAGAACCAAATCGATCCGGGTTCACCGCTGGATGTAGATATCTACGAACTCAGCCCCGAAGAATTGGCAAAAGTGCCCTCAACTCCAGGATCGCTTGCTGAAGCGCTGAAGAGTTTGGAGACCGATCACGAGTATTTGACCACAAGTGGAGTCTTTACCGAAGACTTCATCGAAAGCTGGATCAGCTACAAGCTCGATCGCGAAGTGATTCCGATGAGCATTCGTCCGCATCCGTATGAGTTCATGCTCTACTACGACTGCTAAAGCGTTCTGATTTTGCATGAAAAAAGCGATCGAGCTAAGTGGCTTGATCGCTTTTTTCATGCAAAATCGTTCGCTCAAAGACGATTCTCACCGATTAGAATTCGTTACACTTATTCATAGTCGTAGATTGCTGCTTAATATCACCATGCCCGATACACTCACCAAGCTGGCATATCAAACTTTTCAGCAAGGCAAAAGCTACTTTGGTTTAGCGCATAAAGCTCTTAGCACTCAATTGCTTAACATCGTTGCGCCTGCTCCAGCCGAAACCAAGCCGAATCCAAAACCGCTCTCGTTTGAACTGATTCACACCATCCAAAAGCGCATGGATGCCATTCTTGAAACCGACTGGCAAGATGCCGAAAAAGGAGTTTATCCTGCAAGTCTCTTGTTCGATAATCCCTGGGACGATTTCTTCCGCTACTATCCTGCCGTTTGGCTGGATCTACCGGAAATGTGGCAGCGCGTGAATCAAAAGCGCCACCAAGACTTTGATCCTGGAGTCGAGACTCAAGGATTACCCAGCTACTATGTGCAAAATTTTCATCATCAAACCAATGGTTATCTGAGTGACGAGTCGGCGAACCTGTATGATTTGCAGGTTGAACTTTTGTTCAACGGAACTGCTGATCCAATGCGCCGTCGAATCCTCGCGCCCCTTAAAGACGGCTTGAGCGCATTTAGCGATGTGCTACCACATCAAATCAAAATTCTAGATGTCGCCTGCGGGACTGGACGCACTCTGAGAAACATTCGAGGAATGTTGCCGAAAGCTTCGCTGTATGGCGTGGATCTATCCGCTGCCTATTTGAGAAAAGCAAATCAATTACTGTCTCAAGTGCCCGGAACGCTGCCGCAATTAGTGCAAGGCAATGCAGAAGAGCTGCCTTACCTGGATAACTACTTCCACGCGGTGACGAGCGTATTTCTATTCCACGAACTGCCTCCCGCAGCTCGTCAAAATGTGATCAACGAAGCCTTTCGCGTGGTGAAACCGGGTGGAACTTTTATCATCTGTGACTCAATTCAGATGGCTGACTCACCGGACTTGTCGATCGCAATGGAAAACTTCCCGGAAATCTTTCATGAACCGTATTACCGCCATTACACGACTGATGATCTGACCAAGCGGTTGACTGATGCTGGCTTTACAGGAGTGTCTGAGCAGGTTCACTTTATGAGTAAGTATCTGATTGCAAAAAAGCCGAGCGCAGTTCGTCCAGAACCTGAAAGCGCTGCGGTTGGTATTGCGATCGGTTAGGTATCAAATAGTCATTTGAGTTTTGCCCTTCTTTCGGATTGAAAGAAGGGCTTTTTGTGATTCATCGGTTGGTAAATCTATGCGAGCTGGAGAAAAAAGTAGATTAACTCATCTCTTGAGTTTACAGATTTTGAAACCACTTGTTGAATGCTCAGAGTTCAAAAACCTTCAGATTAGTTTGTAAATCTTATTAAGTAAGTCAAATTTTAAACAGCAGGAAGGCAGTTTGACAAAGCTGCCTTCGACTGTGATCCATAATTAAAATGGCAAAGCGTTTCCTAAAAAATACGCAGATCGTTCTTGAGACTGAAGCCTTTGCAATCTAAGTAAGGCTTGCCTTCCAATCCTAATGTTTACAACGGCAAACGCACTTCATCTAATCTGCACAATTGAGCGAAGCAGCCTTGTCAAATCTTGCTTAAATTATGCGTAAGTTTGCTGAGAGTCAGAGCGAGATGAATGTAGTATTTTAATTGCGACGGTCAACTTCAGCAAATTGGCGGGTTGACAAACTGGCTAATTTTGACAGGTCAAGTTGAGCAATTCTACTTAAGCAAAATTCTTATCAACGTGCTTAAAAATTGACTCCCCAAGCCCGCTCTACTGAAGTCCTGTTATGCAGTGTTCATGGTCTTTCCCTGTAATTCGTTGCTGTTCAATCAGCGATCGAGTGCGTGGAAGATCTCCGATTCATCAGCGTCCATCTACTAATCACAACCATGTCTCTCAATCAAATCTCTCGTAACTTCTGTAGTCTCAGTATAGTGATGGGGTTGTTCCTCAGCCTGGTATTCATCTCACCCGTTTGCGCTCAGATTGAGCCACCGCCCGGCTCAGGAACGCCGAGCGGGACAGCCGGGGGTGGTTCACGATCGTAGCCAGTTCAACTTTGTAATGGACAACTTTATCAACCCTGCCCTACAGTCGTTACAGGATTGTAATCACCACACCTCAAGGTTAAGAAGCAGTTGAAACGAGTGCGGCAATGGGTAGGGGTTGGGCTGAGCGCAATGACTGTCGTAACAGCAGTGGTTGCGCTCCAGCTCGCAGGCGGATTTCAGCCACTCGAACTCATGACGCTCGACTATTGGTTTCGCCTCCGTCCTCCTGAAGCCGCCGATTCACGCATTGTGGTGGTGACGATCGACGAATCTGACTTTAATGAGATCGGGCGATATCCGATTCCAGACCAGCAGCTTGCGGATGTATTAAGCAAAATTAAGCAGCAAAAGCCGCGTGTGATTGGGATAGATATCTATCGCAATCTGCCGATCGAGCCAGGACATAAGGCTCTGCGGCAAGTCTACGCAACGACTCCCAATCTCATCGGCGTAGAGAAAACTTTGAGCGGCGCAAATCTGCCCTCGGTTGATCCGCCTCCAATTCTGAGAGATCGGGGGCAGATTGCCGCAAGCGATTTGGTGATTGATTTCGATGGGAAAGTCCGCCGGAACTTATTATCTCTACGGGTTAATCCGATTTGGGGTAAGCAGGAGCGAACGATCGAAACGTTGGGGACGCGGCTGGGTTTAGAGTATCTCAAACGAGAAGGGGTTAAGCCAGTTCAGCGAGGGAACGGGTTTGAATTGGGTAAAACTCGTTTGGAGCCGCTACAGCCAAATTCAGGCGGCTATGTTCGCGGAGATACGGGTGGCTTTCAAGTTTTATCGAATTTTCGTAATTTGCAGGGGCAGTTCACGTCTGTCAGTTTTACCGATGTGTTAAACGATCGAGTGCCTGCACAGTTAATGCGCGACCGAATTGTTCTATTGGGTTCGATTGCAGAAAGCCTGAACGATCGCTTTTTCACGCCTTATTCTAGCGCCGCAAAGCTGACTGCGGCAGGCGTTGAAATCCATGCGGACTTTGCCAGCCAATTGATCAGTGCAGCTTTGGACAACAGACCGATTTTGCGGAGTGTATCAGACTGGGTTGAGGCAATCTGGCTGCTGCTGTGGTTGGGTGTAGGGACGGTGTTGGGGGCACAACTGCGATCGGTGCGGCGAATGATCACCTACATGATCGGCATTGTTCTGGCGGGAGTGCTTTCGGTGTATGGGCTATTTTTGGGAGGATGGTGGATTCCGATCGTCACCCCGCTTGTAGGATTCGGCGCTATTGTGGTGGCAACGCGGGGGTATCTCATGTGGGAGTCACTGGCGCGATCGCACGATACTTTACAGGATTATGCACGCACACTTGAGCAGAAAGTGCAAGAGCGTACCCAAGCATTAACAGAGCAAAATGTTGAATTGATGCGGGCAAAACAGGAGGCGGAAGCTGCCGATCGTGCAAAAACCGCGTTTCTAGCGAATGTGAATCATGAATTAAGGACTCCTTTGTCGATTATTTTGAGCAGTAGTGAGTTGATGAGTTACGACAAGGCACTGACTCCAAAACAGAAAGAGCGCTTAGGTTTAATTAATCAGAGTGTGGAACATTTGCTGGATCTAATTAATGGAGTGTTGGAGTTAGCCAAACTTGAAGCAAAAGCCGAAACGGTTGAGATTGAGGAGATAGCACTAAAACCATTGCTGTACAGCTTAATAGAAATGTTTGAGTCGCAAGCGATCGAGAAGTGTTTAAGTTTATCGATCTCCTGTACGAATGATGTTCCAGATTGGATTGAAACAGATGAGCGAAAAATACGACAAGTGCTGATTAATTTGCTGACGAACGCACTGAAGTTTACTAATGAAGGAAGCATTGCTTTGCGAGTATTTCCTGTGAAATCTTCTCTACTGCGGTTTGAGGTAGAAGACACCGGAATTGGCATTGCAGATTATGAGATTCAAACCTTGTTTAAACCGTTTACGCAAACAGAGTCAGGGCGTAAATCCGGTAAGGGAACAGGATTAGGCCTGTCGATCAGTCAGCAGTTGCTGCAACTTCTTGGTACAAGGCTTCAGGTTCGGAGTATGCCGAATGTTGGGACGCTGTTTTGGTTTGAGTTACCGATCGCGCCGACGATCGCTTCTGAAGCCGATTTGATTTATTAAATCTGAATCATCGACTTGCGGATCATGCGCTCAATACCTGGATCAAGTTGGAGCGCGTTGAGTTGATCGAGTGAAAACCATTCTGCTCGAACTGCATCTGTAGCAGGCTGCAAGGGTTGAGAATTGGTGAGGCAAAGATAACGAAAATCAAAGTGTAAATGGCTCGGATATTTTTTGGTGTCTGGAATCCGATGGACATCGAGGTCGAGTAGGCAGGTTTGAGCACGATCGAGCGTAATTCCAAGTTCTTCCTGGGCTTCTCTGAGCGAAACGGTGAGCAGATCGGGTTCTTCGGGTTCTGCGTGTCCGCCAGGTTGTAACCAATGATCGAGGGTTTTGTGATAAATCAGCGCAAATTGCTGCGTGTCTTTTGCAATTACCCAGGCGCTTCCGGTGGCATGTCCGGGTTCAAAGCAGAATGAGTCTGTAGGAGCGCTACTCTGACGGAAATGATCGAGAATTGCAATTTTGTGGGCGGCTTCGGTGGAGTCGATCGGGGTATGGGCTTCGACTGCGGTAAGGATGGCTTGAATTGAGTCGGGTTGCATCATTAGAAGGGGGTTTTAGAAAGGGGTTGTAGCGTGTAGGGCGATCGTTTTGCCTAAGATCGGGTGTGTAAATTGTAAGTCGCGGGCGTGTAGGTGGAGGCGATCGGATGGAGTTGTGCCGTAAAGGCGATCGCCGACGATCGCGGCTCCTAATCCTTCAGCGGCATGAACTCGTAATTGATGCGTTCTTCCGGTAATGGGGTGAAATTCAAGCCGGGTCGTTTCTTGCACGTCTAATACTTGGAAGTTTGTGGTGCAAGGTTTTCCAAGTTGGTAATCGACTTTTTGCCTGGGTCGATCGTTCGGATCGCTCCAAAGCGGTAAATCAATTCTGCCTTGGTTTTGTATTACCTGTCCCAATAAAACTGCTTCGTAAACTTTGTGTATTTTGCGTTGCTGAAACTGTTGACTCAGCAGTTTATAAGTTTGTGTATCACGAGCAAGAATGATTAAACCAGATGTGTCTTGATCTAATCGATGCACTGGGATTAACGGCTCAGAGAAACGATCGAGTAAACAATTCTGTCCATATCGTCCGCGCACTGAAAGCAATCCAGCAGGTTTATTCACCACCATAAGCCAGTCGTCTTGGTACACGATGTCGATCGATTGGTTGATCGATTGGTCGATCGACTCTAATCCTGAGAGTAAAAATCCCATCATAGGTTGGCATCGCTCCGCACACGCACCGTAAAACTCGCCCTGAATTTTATCTCCAACAGATTCACCCCACCAAAACTCTGCCATTGCTAGCGGCTTGAGCTGATGGGTTGCGGCATAGTGGAGTAGTTTTGGAGCGCAGCATTCTCCGGTTCCAGTCGGCATTGAGGTAAGGAGACTAGAGAGCGATCGTGTTTCTCCCGCAAAATTTGTGACGCGGTAGCTCTCATACATTTGAGACTGAAGCTGTTGTGATAGCTGCTTGCGTTGCTGTTTCAGTTGTCGAATTTGCTCATCGGCTTGATCAATGATTTGCTTTAGGGGATTTAAGATTGCGGTACGATCGCGTTTCAGATTACGTCGCTCAATTCCATCCCGCTTACTTTGCTCATCTAGGTCAGAATTATGGTCAGCATTTTGTCGCTTATCTTGCCGCTCTAGTTTTCGCTGACGGTGTTGTTCAGATAAGTCCTTAAGTTTTCGATCGTATTCTTCAATTAATTGCTGATATTGTTGACGTTCAGGAATCTCGTATTGTTGAATAATTTGTTTCTTCAGCGATTCCAATAGTGTTAATGTAATTGATTCTTGATGCAGAATACGATCGCGCCCCGAAATCGGTGGAACCCAGCTATCGACAACACTTTGTCCATTCAACAACCCCGAAAATGCCTTTAAAGTCTGCTGTTCTCCTTCAGCGGTTTCGGTGAGCAAAACACCATACATCTTACCCTCTTGTGAATACTGCCCGTCAGCGGCAAGTTCTTGCATTAATTGATGCGCGATCGCTTCAATTAATTTCGTGCGCGGTAAGCGGAGAGGCTTGTGCGATCGAGGACAAATTCCCTCATACCAATAAGTTGCCTCGGTGACGTTTCTACCCATTTATCAAACTACGACAAAATATCTATGTCAGAATTGAGGAGTGATTTATCTTTGCAACCAAGCACAAGCTATTACCTGTCTAATTCTTTGTCAATGGTGATCGAACGGCTATCGAGATATTCATCGTTTTCGTTATAACGATCAGCTACGATAAAAGCCCATAAAAAAAGGGGCGATCGCCCCCATTTTGCCTTACTGTAGGTTCGACTAAATTAGTCGTCCATATCCATTGCCTTTGCTGCCTTTTTCGCTTGCTTTTCAGCTTCCTTTGCGGTTTTCTTCGCTTGCTTTTCAGCTTGCTTTTGCGCTTTCTTAGCTTCTTTCGTCAGCTTTTCTGAACCTTCGCCTGCCTTGCCAGTTGCCTTCTCTAAGCCTTGCTCGATTTTCTCCTCGATCGAGTCTGCACTGGTGTTTGAGGGGCGCTTCATGTTGTAGAAGCCAGCCGTTCCTTGCACTTCATTCAGTCCGCCACCCTTTGTACGATCGCGCACTTCTTCTAAAGATTGCAACCCACCTTTGTCGATCGTTTCTCTTGCAGCACCCTCATATTCTTTTGCCGCTTTGGTCGTCGATGCACTGGGTTCATTCGCCATCGGTTTGTCTTTTACAACCGCTTGAGCAGACGCGCTCGGCACAAACGACGAGAACAATAACACCGCACATAAGCAGATGGTTAACACATAACGGAGTCCAGATAACAGAGATTTCATACAAATACCCTCCAAAGGTACAGCAATTTTTCTTAGGATTCTGCAAAAGTGAAATTCAGCAGCATCGCATTAATCTGCCCTTATCTACTCAAAATTCTGCCTTCACGAACATCTGTAACCAGGGAGAGTTTCATTAAACACCAACCCTGCCGAAAGGCGGATGAGCCTACTTGTCTATTATCCCTTTGAGAGAAATTCAATCGTCGGAATCAAAGGATCTTTCACCATGCCAAATCCCTTGTAGCCCCAGCGATCGAGCAAGGGTCTCAGTTGTGACCCGGAGATCAGTTCCGTGACAAAACGATCGCTCATCTCGCCTGCAAATTTATTCAAGTATCCGAGTGCATCATATTGCTCCTGAAACAAAAGAACATATCCATGTTCAGGCGATCGCACCTGGTCATCACTCAACTTGGGGTAAGCCGCGAGATAACTGCCGTCGGTTCTCGATCGAATTAAATAATAGGATTGCGAAAACATTAATTCAGGTCTTCCAGACTAATCCGGGGATCAACTGCCTTTAATAGTAGATCAGCCAGCAAGTTTCCCAGAATTAACATCACGGCTCCCATCATTAGGCTCGACATAATTAAATACAAATCTTGTGCTTGTACCGCTTGTAGAATCAGCCTTCCCAGCCCCGGTAAATTGAAAAAGTTCTCTGTAATAAATGCGCCACCCAGCAGGCTGGCAAATTCAAATCCTAGCAAGGTGATCAACGGGTTGATGGCATTTCTCAACGCATGAACATAAATAACGCGATTCTCTGGAAGCCCTTTCGCACGAGCCGTCTGAACATAATCTTGGCGCAACACATCGAGCAACTGTCCTCGCATAATGCGCTGCAATCCAGCGAAACCCGCGATCGCTAGCGCCAAAGTCGGTAAAACCAGATGCCACGCTACATCAAGAACTTTACCTAACGGAGTTAAGTCGGCAAAATCAATACTGGTTAAGTCTCCCACCGGAAACAGGGGGGAAGTATTCTGCGCGAAAATTAACAGTAACAACGCCGTAATAAAGCTTGGAAATCCCTGTCCGGTGTAGCTCAAAACTTGCAGCACTCGATCGACCCATCTTTGCTGCTTAATCGCCGCCAGCACACCCAGCGGAATCGCCACACCCCAAGTCACAATCAGCGAAGTAATGGCGAGTAACAAGGTCGGCGGCACTCGTTCCCAAAGGAGCGAAACCACCGAGCGGTTGTAAACGAAGCTTGTGCCAAAATCGCCTTTAGTGATAATGTTCCACACCCATAAGAAAAACTGTTCGATCCAGGATTTATCTAAGCCATATTGCCGCCGCAGTTGATCAATTCGCTCTGGCGAAATTTTTGGATTTTCGCGCAAGGTATCGAGATAATCTCCGGGGGCAAGCTGAATAATGAAAAAGCTCAACGCTGCAGCAAGAAAAAGCGTAAATAATGCCTGCAACAATCGCTTGAACACATAGATCGAAGTGTCGCTCGTTAAAAGCTCAACAACTCGATCCAATCCAGATCGAAATCTTCTCGGTGTAGAGGTCGTCATAAGGGATTTTTGCGATCCGTCATAAGGGATTTTTGCGATCGGTTTTGTGATTATAGCGCTAGTATTCGACGAGTGTAATGATGGGAACTTGAGGCAGTCGATCGCGTCCCTTCAGGTCTTTCAGTTCGATCACAAAGGCGCATCCAACCAGTTCGCAGCCAATTTGTTGAATCAATTTTGCGGTCGCGCCTGCGGTGCCACCTGTTGCGATTAAGTCATCGACCATTAGGATTCGGCTTCCAGGGTGTACAGCATCTTGGTGCATTTCCAAGCAATCGGTGCCGTACTCTAAGTCGTATTCGATCGCGTGAACGGCTGCGGGTAGTTTTCCAGGCTTCCGCACCGGAATAAAACCGATATCCATTTTGTAAGCTAATGGCGCACCGAAGATAAATCCTCTTGACTCCATTCCGACAATAAACTCTGGATTGAGATCCGAACATTTCTCGGCAAATAGATCGATCGTGGCTTTGAGTCCGGTGGGATCTTGCAAGAGCGTTGTGATGTCTTTAAACGAAATTCCGGGTTTGGGAAAATCTGGAATTTCGCGAATAAAAGGTTTGAGATCCATAGTGATTTAGGGCAAACAGAACTGAGATATCTCACAAGTTATCATTCAAACTGATCAAGTTGAGATACGCTTGAACATAACGAATCGCGCAGTATCAATGTCTCTCCAGCAACAATGTCTCTTCAGCAACAGATCCAACAACAGCGAATCAAACACATTATTAGTAGCTATCAATTAGATGGCGAAGATCATGAGTTGTGCGATGCTTGCTTGACGGCAATGTTGCAACTGTATCCGACTGGACTAATTGAGTTGGCATTGGTGGAAACAATTGTGCGAAATTGGGCACGGGTTCCAATGGTGCGCGGGATTGATTTTTTTCGTCAAGTTCAAGAATTGCTAGACCAATGGCAGACCGATTCGATTGCCGTTTCATTTGATGCCGCAGAATTTCAACTGGTGACGGGACTCGATGCTAGCCCAATTTTTGGCTCACCCAGTTCTCCGGCTTCGATCGCGCAGCGCTAATCTACGCTACTCTAAGGTGAAGTTTTATCAAGGTAAGGTTGTGCTGGCTGCCATTCTCTACGACTTAGACGGAACGATCGCGGATACTGATCCGGTTCATTTCATCGCTTGGCAAGACTGCCTCAGTGAATTTGGAATCTCGATTAATGAAACGATTTACAAACAGCGAATGAGCGGTCGAACCAATCCACCGATCATCGCAGAATTTTTACCTCAATTGACCCCGCCTGAAAGTGAAGCGCTCGCCGATCGCAAAGAAGCCCGATTTCGAGAATTAGCCACTCAACTGCAACCGATGGCAGGCTTACTGGAGCTAATCGATTGGGCAAAGCAGCATTCTCTCAAGCAAGCGGTGGTGACGAATGCGCCTCGCGAAAACGCTCACTTTATGCTGCAAGTGTTGAAGTTAGATCAGGTGTTCGATCGCTTAATTTTGGCGGACGATCTCGGCATTGGTAAACCCGATCCTGCGCCTTACAGCTATGCGCTGAAAGAGTTTGGCTTAGAGGCGCATCAGGCACTCGCCTTTGAGGATTCACCATCAGGAGTGCGATCGGCAGTTGCAGCAGGAATTCCAACGATCGGCATTACCTCCACTCAAATGCCGGAAACCTTAAACGGACTAGGCGTGAAATTTGCGATCGCTGATTTTACTGCTCCTGAGCTTTGGGCGCTGCTGAAGTAGCGTTATAGGGAATTCCCCAGCTATCTGCGATCGTTTCCATCCAGTCAAGGTCAGGCGAAATTTCTTCTAGGCTGACAAACGCATCCAACATTCCTCCAACTTCGTCGGCTGCTTGCGCTTTCGGAGTCGTTTCTGAATCACGAAAAGATGAAGGCTGCATGATGACTGTCCTCAATGGGGCTTGAATTCTTTACAGAAACTTTTTAAAGATAAAGTCTCCATCGGTAAGGGTACTGAGCAAATCCCGCTTGCGTCAACCTTCTAAGCTGTGATTTCACGTGGGTCGATCGCCGCCCTATTGACCTAAATACGCTTCTAACACTTTGGCATTCGATTGAATTTCAGTGGGGCTACCTTCTGCGAGATTGGTTCCTTCTGCTAAAACCCAGACGCGATCGCACAACGACATAATCACGTCCATGTTGTGTTCAATAATCAAAAAAGTGAGTCCTTGGCTGTTCCAATACTGAATGTATTCACAGATTTGATTGATCAACGTAGGATTGACACCGGCTGCGGGTTCATCGAGTAAAACGAGCTTTGGACGAGTCATCAAAGCGCGGGCAATCTCTAACAGTTTGCGCTGACCGCCGGAGAGTGCGCCCGCGTAATCGTTTGCTTTTGCTGCGAGTCCGACCGATTGTAGAATTTCCACTGCTCGATCGCGGTTCTCCCGTTCCTCCTGTCGAATGCGGTTCGAGAACAACCAAGTATTAATAAAATTCTCTCCGGTCTGCTTTTGAGCCGCTAACAGCATATTGTCCATGACCGACAAGCGCGATAGCACTCGTGCGACCTGAAAAGTGCGAATCATGCCGCGTTGAGCGATCTCGTGGGGTTGGAGCGATTCGATCGCTTCTCCATCAAATAACACTTTGCCCTGATCAGGTGGAATAAAGTTTGACAACAGATTGAATAGCGTCGTTTTCCCGGCTCCGTTAGGCCCGATCAATCCCGTAATGCTGCCCGGAAGCACTTCGATCGCAGCATTATTCACGGCTTTGATGCCACCAAAACTCTTCATCAGTCCCGTGGCGGCGAGAACGGCGGTGTTTGAAGTCTGCATCGTTATTTCCCCAGCGTCAGTTCGTCTTTATTGCCTAAAATGCCTTGTGGTCTAAACAGCATTAACACCATCAAAATCAGTCCGATCAACATAATTCGCAGTGCACCGATTTGGTCTGCACCGAGCGGCAGGATGCGCTCTAAGTCGCGGGTAAATGCCGTATAAGCCCAATAGATTCCTGCACCTAAGAGTGTTCCAGCGTTATTACCTGCACCGCCGAGAATCATAATAATCCAGGCTTGGAAGGTAACGATCGGTTCAAAGTTTGTGGGATACACGGTGCTAAGTTGCCATGCGAAGAATGCACCTGCAATTCCGGCAATAAATCCGCCTAGCATCAAGGATTGCAGTTTGTAGAGAAAGACATTCTTACCGAGCGCTTTCGCCACTTGTTCATCTTCTCGAATCGCTTTCAGAACACGCCCCCACGGGGAATGAACTAATCGCTCTAACGCCCAATACACCAGCGCTACGGCGAGCAGAGAGAGAAACAATAAGCCGTTGCGGGCTTGATTGCTCGAATAGTCATAAAGCGCGATCGCGCTGACCAGCGCCAATCGCAGAGTTAGAAAAATCAACACCCCTGAAGCGATCGTCCCCAATGTTCGCCGCTTTTTAACACGCACGATCAACTGCTGCGCTAATTTCCACGCGACAAATCCAAAGATGGGCAGCACGATCGCGATCATGCCAATGCGCGTCCCGATCGTGGGACGAAACTCTCCCAATGGAAGCGGAAAACTCTGAACTCCAAAGGCTCCCTTAGTGAGCCAGTCTTCATTGAGCGCCACGAGTCGGACTAATTCGGAAACCCCGATCGTCACGATCGAGAGATAATCCTCGCGCAGTCGCAGCGTCGAAAATCCCATCAGCAACCCCAAAAACGCTGCCAAAAATCCTCCAATCAGCACCGCAATTAAAATCGGAGTTCCTGAAAGTGTTAACAGGGACGTTGTATAGGCTCCGATCGTCATAAATGCCACATGACCGAAATTAATCAATCCGGTGTAGCCCCATTGCAGATTTAGCCCCAAGCTAAAGATTCCGTAAATCGCAACAGACACAATCAGAAACACCAAATAACCGATCAAGCCGGGATCGAATGAGAAGAGATAATCCAGCATAGGGATGAGATGTGCGCTTTTGTAATGAAATCGTATCCTAAGCGGGGACACAATCTGTGGCAATTCCTGCCAGAAGGCGATCTGACTCATCGGCATGGGCACCCTCAACAGAGATAAGCTGTTGCCGCCGGAACATGAATCTCTACCGCAGTCGCGCCCATCATCTCATCGATCGTCTGTCCGACGAGGAGCTAGAACAGCTTTGGGCAGTGCTTGAGACTGCTTATTATGACCTTTATATGCTGAAAGCGATCGAGGAAGCCCAACGCGCTCACAAACCTGGCGATACCCTCACCCGCGAAGAAGCGATGCACCTGTTGCCTATCCTGCAACCCTCGCCCCGCACATTATGAGCAGAATTAGAACAATGCCCGTTGGTGCGATGTTGCTGCCAGCTCGCTTAGAGGTTCAATACGATCGCACTTTTCTCATCGACCTTAAAAGCCTGGAGTCCGCGGCGATGCAACGGATGTATCGGTTTGTGTTTGAAGACTTCTTTCAGATCAACCAACTCAAAGATTTACCCGAATTTCAAGCGTTAGAAGATAGCGAAATTCTATATCGGTTCACGATCGATCATTGTCTGATTAGCATCGAAGTCACTGGACAGATTATTAAATTTCTACGAATATTACCAGAACCGACGATTTAGAAGCGGGTAAAGTTGATTTCGCCAGAACAAATTCCTTAAATCTTCCCTACTCCCTACTCCCCCGCTCCCCCACCGCTTATAAACTAGCATCAGAGCTACACAATAGAGGCGACGTATGACTGCTTCAACACTTTGGCAACGATATCAAGACTGGCTGTATTATCACGACGGACTATCCCTGTATTTGGATGTCAGTCGAATGCGATTTGACGATCGCTTTGTCGAATCGATGCTGCCGAAATTTGAACAAGCGTTTGCCCAGATGAAAGACCTCGAAGCAGGCGCGATCGCAAATCCCGACGAAAACCGCATGGTCGGTCATTACTGGCTGAGAGACCCGAATCTCGCGCCAAACGATGAGCTGAAAGCCGATATTATTGAAACGATCAAGGCGATTGAAAATTTTGCGCGTGATGTGCATTCGGGTGCAATCCATCCACCGAGCGCTGAGAAATTTACGGATGTTTTGTCGATCGGGATTGGCGGTTCTGCATTAGGCCCGCAATTCGTTGCGGAGGCATTGGGTGGAGGGTCTGCTTTAGCGATTCATTTCATCGACAACACTGATCCGGCCGGGATCGATCGCACGTTAGCAAAATTGGGCGATCGCTTAAACACAACGTTAGTGATTGTGATTTCTAAATCGGGCAGTACACCAGAGCCGCGCAATGGAATGCTGGAAGTTCAGAATACTTTCAAGCAGAAAGGATTGGATTTTAGCAAGAACGCGATCGCCATTACAGGTAGAGGCAGTGAACTCGATCGTTTAGCCAAATCACAGGGCTGGTTGACGACTTTCCCAATGCACGATTGGGTGGGCGGTCGGACTTCGGAACTGTCAGCAGTGGGGTTAGTTCCGGCTGCACTGCAAGGAATTCCCATTCAACAAATGCTGGAAGGAGCGCGAGAAATGGACATTGCAACTCGCGTTCCCAACTTGAAAACGAATCCTGCGGCGTTGCTTGCTCTGAGTTGGTACTATTCTGGCAACGGCAAAGGCGAAAAAGATATGGTCGTTCTGCCGTACAAAGATAGCTTGCTGTTGTTTAGCCGGTATCTGCAACAGCTAGTCATGGAATCGCTCGGTAAGGAAAAAGATCTTGATGGAAACACTGTGTATCAAGGGATTGCGGTTTACGGTAACAAAGGCAGTACCGACCAACACGCTTATGTGCAGCAATTACGCGAAGGTGTGCCGAATTTCTTTCTAACGTTCATTGAAGTGTTGCACGATCGCGCTAAATCCTCGATCGAAGTTGAACCGGGTGTGACCTCCGGTGATTATCTCTCTGGTTTGCTTCAAGGTACTCGCAAAGCGTTGTACGAAAACGATCGCGATTCTATTACCGTAACGATTCCCGAAGTGACTCCCCTTCACATTGGTGCTCTGATTGCGTTATACGATCGTGCTGTTGGTTTCTATGGATTTCTAGTCAATGTGAATGCGTATCACCAACCTGGAGTAGAAGCAGGTAAAAAAGCTGCTGCTGCCATTCTCGATCTACAGCGCAAAGTGACCGAAGTCTTGCAGCAAGAAAAAACGCCGATCCCATTACAAACTCTGGCGATTAACGTCGGAAAGCCCGATGAAGTAGAATCGATTTACAAAATTGTGCGGCACTTAGCAGCGAACGATCGCGGCGTGAAGCTCCACGGTGATTTATCCAAACCGGGAAGCTTAACGGTGAGCGCGTTCTAACGCTTGCTCTAGCACCATTTGATGAAACAGAGCGCGATCGACTAATCCATAAATCTGATCGTCTGAGAGCGCGTCTCCGTTCGCATACAACTCGATCCACATCCGACTCAACTCATTCGCATCTGTAGGTAAATCCGCGATCGCGCATCCCGGCATTTCCAGATCGCTCATGAGTTGAGTTACTTTCGGATCGTAGCTCAACCCAAAACAGCGACAGCCTTCCGCCGCCGCCATGATCAATCCGTGAAGCCGCATTGCGATCGTCATTTCCACACCCCGGAACACGCCTTTTAATTCCTGCGGATGCTGAATTTGCAGAATGTGACTGACTTCGGGTAGCTGTTCGTAGAGCGATTGCGCGATCGCAAAATCTTGACTGGCTTGGAATGGCAGTAACAGTAAGCAAGTTTGTGTGGCTTTCTGAAAGTCAATCAATGCACGAGTGAAAACGGCTAAGCGTTCCGGAGTGAGATGCCGATGCGATCGCAAATTCACCGCAACTCTGGGCGCAGGTAGATTCCATAAGCCTGTCACGGGTGTCGATTCCATCGCCCAAACCGGATCAGGTGCCAGCGTAAACGGAATTTGCCATTCGTGTAATAGCGCCGCAGAAGCCCGATCGCGCACACTCACCCCGGTACAGTGCTTAAAGGTCGATCGCGTTAACTGCTTCACCCACGATCGCTTGAGCGGCCCGATTCCTTGTGCCCATGCGATCGTTTTCAATCCCATGATTTGCGCCAACCGCATCAGTCCACCGTAATAAATCGGATTCATTGCACTGGTCGCATCCTGCATCAAACTACCCCCACCCCAGATAAACGCATCGGAGCGGCGTAAGGCACTCAGCACCGCAGGGAAAGATTTACGATCGACCGCCTCCACTCGATAGCGATCGCGAGTTTGGGCAGGATCACCGGACAGCACGATCGGTTCGACATCATCCGGCAACAATTGCAGCAACGAAGCTAATAACGCCTCATCGCCTCCGTTTCCCATGCCATAGTAGCCACACAGAACTGCACGCATAAGCGATGCTCGGAACTTCTAGAATTGAACAGGTGACATTAACTCTACTATGACGGCTCTCTCTAGACTCAAGATTGTGCGCCAAAATTAAAATAAGGTAAGATACTGGGTTTCGATCGCTGCTCAATCTGGATTTCCTCAAAAACGATTGCCTGAGAAAATAGGCGACAGCAGCAGACCAAGCTCAGTAGGGCAATGATTTAATGTCGTCTCTCTTTTGATGCTTGCCTAAAGTCGATTCAGAAAAACTTGCAGAAAGGCAGTGAGCGTAGTCATTATCCAGCGCTGAAAGAATTACTGAATGATTCAGACAAGGCGAAGAATTAGTAGCCCTGCATCTAATGAAATCAAAGAAGCTCAACAAACTCATCGCAAAACTAATCACAAAAATGAGCGGTGATGGAGAGAATACTGTTACCAAAGTGACCTACAAATCTACAGAACAGCAAGTTTATATTAACCGCGATCGCTATTTTGAAGGCATCTCATCCCAAATCTGGAAATTCAAAATTGGCGGCTATCAAGTGTTAGATAAATGGCTAAAAGACCGCAAAAAAGCGAAACGAACTTTATCTTTTGATGATGTACTGCACTATCAAAACATTGTCGTTGCCCTCAAAGAAACGATGCAATTGATGGAAGAAATCGATCAACTCATTCCAGGATTTCCGATCGAGTAGACATCGCCGCAGCCTTACAGCAGTTAGTAAACTAAGGTAATACATTGCTTTTTGGAGTTCTCATGATGAACACAAAACGAGTTGCTGACATGACGATCGACGATCTCAAAGCATTTGTAACACAGGTAGTGGAAGAGAAATTGCAGCCAGCACCGAGAGATCCATGATCGCTGCAAGAAATTCTAGAATCGATTGATCGTCATATGTGGACTCCTCCGCCTGGGTCAAAATCTACCCTTGAGCTACTGTGCGAGGATCGCGATTGATGACAACATGCTATGTCGTGGACACTAGTATCGTGGTTCAACGCTTTATTGTCGATCGCTTTACTCCACAAGTCAAAATTCTTTTCTCTCAACTACAAATAGAGGTTGCTCTTGTTATTCCAGAGTTCTGCCTACTTGAATGTACAAATGTATTTTGGAAATAGGTACGGTTCCAAGGAATGCCCCTGTCAGAAATCGAGTAAAAGAGATAATTATCGGAATCAAACATCCCAAATCAGCAGCAAGTTGAGGCATTGACAATGGTGCAAAATTCTGAAAAAACACTAACGTTAGCAGGGTTTTTGCAACTTCCAGAAACCAAGCCTGCAACCGAATACATTGAAGGTCAACCGGTGCAAAAGCCGATGCCGCAAGGAAAACATAGCAAGCTACAGGGGAAACTCGGCACCGAGATTAACAACATCGCTGAACCCCAACAGATTGCCTTAGCATTTCCAGAATTACGCTGCACCTTTGGCGATCGATCGTGCCTGATATTGCAGTCTTTACTTGGGATCGAATTCCTTTAGATCAAGACGGAGATATTGCAAATGTGTTCAATGCACCGCCGGATTGGACGATCGAGATTCTTTCTCCAGATCAAAACCAGTCAAACGTCATAGCCAACATCTTGCACTGTCTCAAGTTTGGCTGTCAAATGGGCTGGCTGATTGATCCCAAAATCAAATCAGTTTTTGCCTATCCATCCGGGCAACAACCCGACTTTATTCAGGAGCCAGAGCAGCTACTTCCGGTTCCTGCTTTTATGTCAACCTTACAGCTAACCGTCGGTGAGTTGTTTGGCTGGCTGAAACTCGCAAATTCTTAAATCAGCAATGCTGAGACCCTTTAGAATTGAACGAGTACCTTTCGCTCTACGGTATGACGGCTCTTTCAATTCCCACTTGGATTATCCACGTTTCCAGCGTAATCGAATGGATTGCGGCAATTTGGTTAATTTGGCGCTATGCCGAAATTAGCGGCGACTTGGTGTGGCGATCGCTCTCGTTCGGAATGCTTCCGGCGCTGGTGAGTGCAATGTGTGCTTGTACCTGGCATTTCTTCGATAATGTGCCTGCCCTCGATTGGTTAGTTACCCTGCAAGCCGCGATGACGGTCGTGGGAAATTGTACCTGCTGTGCCGCAGGCTGGTGGATTTGGCGTTCTACTCAAAAAACAGAATCATGATTTCTAAAGAAACATTATTTGCACTGTCATTGTTTCCCTATTTAGGATTCTTGTGGTTCTTGACGCGATCGCAAAAAACACCTCGTCTTGCATTAATTGGCTTCTACATGACCCTAGTATTTGTTGCAATTACCATTCCTGCGGCAATTTATGCCCAGGTGTATTACGGTAAGCAATTGGCAGATGTCGATTGGCTACATGGCAGCGCGGAATCTTTTCTTACTTTGTCGAATATTCTGATTGTGTTGGGATTTCGGCAAGCCGCGATCGAGAAGCTTTCGCAGAATTAACGCGCTTCAGCAGGCATTAATCCCAGAGTCGAAAGCAGGCGATCGCTATCAAAATAAGTCTCAATCATCTGACAAATACATTGAAATTTGATCGGTTCTTGCAGTCGCACTTCGCCAAAGGCACGTTCGATAATTTCAACCGTTGTCAGCGTATCCAAATCGACTGAGAGAATCGGAATTTCTAGATCTTCTGCGCGTGAAATGATCTCTTTTGTGGGCGGGATATGTCCGGTCAGAATAATACACTGAGTTGAAGTTTCCAGCGCGGCAAGCTGCAAGTCAGTCCGATCACCCCCTGTCACTACTGCCATATTTTGACGGGCGCGGAAGTATTTCAAAGCAGAGTTCACGTTCATTGCTCCGATCGTCAAACTCTCGACCATGTGATCCAAGCGATCGCCACGACACAGAACCTCAGCCTTGAGCTGATGCACTAATTCCGCAACACTCACGCTTCTCAGCAGCGTATTGCTCGGCAACACACCAAAAACAGCAATTCCCTGCTTTTCTAAATACGGACGGAACGAAGTGTTAATCGAATCAATTTGATCCTTGGGCACATCATTGATCAGAACACCGATTAAACGATCGCCCAACTGTTCTTTAGCAGTCAGAATCGGATCTAACAACAACACCGAATGAAATCGCGCCACCAACATCACGGGCGCTTGGATCGCATCCGCAACTTGCAGCAGCGACAGATTAAATAATTTACCTTCGCTCAGGGTTCCAGGGCCTTCGAGAATGACCAAATCGCCGCCCTGGGTTTGCGATCGCTGAGCCAACCGTTGACCATAATCCTGGGTATCAGAACCGTTGAGACGCTTTTCTACGGTATCGGCATTCAGCACCAGCACCGGAGTTTGGAGCCGATCATCACTCAGCCCGATCGTTTCCGCAACAAACTGAATATCGCCATCGTTGTCTGCCATTTGGGTTTGCCCCCATCCCCCCCCTAGCGCCTTACCGTAAGCCAGATCTAGCCCTCGCGCTTTCAGTTGGTGAGCCAGTCCTAGAATCGCAGCAGATTTGCCACTATACGCTTCTAGCGAACCGATTAATAAATACTTAGCGGACTTTGGCACACTCCTACTCCGGTTAATTGATAAATCTAAAGAGCTGTCTCAGACTAAGAATTCTACCTTACTTATGTAGATGGGTTTTAACGCACATTAGCATTACAGAACATTATTATAGGAAACGCAAAATAAAGCGGCAAAAAAATAAGGGGGACGATCGCATACGATCGTCCCCCTCAAACCAGATTAATTCTAATCGTCGATGCGGAGTAGCTTGCGATAAAACGCTTGCGAAAAATCAGAAAGGCGGCTGCGCTTAAAGTTAAGAATGACTTCGATTAGGAAATCGACAAACTCAAAGTTTGCCATCATCACTTCATAGCTAAGATCTGCATTCCCCTCAAACTGAATGCGGCAGCGGCACAAATCCGCTGGCAGGGTCGAAACATTCCAAGTCGCAATAAACGGAATACTAGAACCGCCTTCGATTTTGCGCTCTCCTTCTAACGCGCCTTTTTGATAAAGACTGATCGCAAAGGGTAGAAGCTGCTTTTTGTTGACCTGCGGATAGTATGGCGTGTAAACACCGACTTGCTGTGCTGGTGCGGGCTGAAGTTTCTCGATGGACATAATCATCCTGTTTCGTCAATCCAAGTGAGCGGAGTCGCTTGAGTATCTTGCGGGCTTGCCTAGTGTTCCCCGGACTGACAGGAACTCCACAAAGCGCAAAATTTCTTCCACGTTGAAAAGCAACGCACACCGCTTTCGCGGCAGAAACTTTGGGGAAGACGATCGCCATTCAGCGCGAATGTGTTTGTCGATCGTGCCGGTAATGGTTATAACGGTTGATATTTCCCGACCTCCTATCCTCGCTACTAATCAGGAGAATCTCATGCGCTACAAACTTTTAGGACAC
This sequence comes from Cyanobacteria bacterium FACHB-DQ100, assembly GCA_014695195.1. Taxonomy (NCBI): domain Bacteria; kingdom Bacillati; phylum Cyanobacteriota; species Cyanobacteria bacterium FACHB-DQ100. Next base: position 203,519 of record JACJNW010000011.1, read on the forward strand.
AGCGGACTGCGGGTTTCTGAACTTTGCCTAGGCACGATGACATTTGGCGATGATTGGGGCTGGGGAGGGACGTATGAAGAAAGCCGCAAGATGTTCGATACGTTTACGGCAGCAGGCGGAAATTTTATTGATACCGCGAATCTATATACGAATGGCACCAGCGAGAAGTTTGTTGGAGAGTTTGTCAAGCCCGATCGCGAGAAATGGGTCGTTGCAACAAAATATTCGCTGAATGTGGGAAACGGGGGTGTGAATGCCGTCGGCAATCACCGGAAGAACATGGTGCAAGCTGTTGAAGCAAGCCTAAAGCGATTGAATCTGGAATACATTGATCTGCTTTGGTTACACGCTTGGGATCATACAACTCCAGTCGAAGAAGTGATGCGATCGTTTGATGATTTGGTACGTCAAGGGAAGATCCTTTACATCGGTATTTCTGATACGCCTGCCTGGATTATTTCGCAAGCCAATACGATCGCGCAGTTGCGCGGTTGGACACCGTTTATCGGCTTACAAATCGAATATTCACTGGTTGAACGGACACCGGAACGTGATTTACTGCCAATGGCGCGGGCGTTTGAGATTGGAGTCACTGCCTGGAGTCCCCTTGGTGCGGGAATTTTGACCGGAAAATACAACAGGCCCGACCCTGTGGATGGACGCTTAAGCAATCCGAATAGCTCAAGACCTGTGACCGAGAAACAGCTTGCGATCGCGCAGACTGTGGTAGATATTGCCTGCGAAATTGATCGACTCCCGGCGCAAGTCGCGCTCAACTGGATACGGCAGCAACCGGGGGGAACCATTCCGATCGTTGGCTCACGTAAACTGGAGCAACTTCAGGAGAATCTCGCTTGTTTAGAATTTGAGCTAACGCCAGAACAGCTTCAGCGACTCAACGAAGCTAGCGCGATCGAGCTGGGATTCCCGCATGATTTTCTGCAATCTGAAATGGTACAGAATTCTGCCTTTGGTGGCGTGATTGCTCAACTCGATCGCACTCGTTAATTTTATATAACTTGAGATTGGCACGATCGGTGTATGTGACGATCGTGCAATGTGCTGCGATCGCGTAAAAGTGATACCGAATTAAACATAGAACGCGACAGATCATACTCAAAGTCCCCCAGAATGGGGGATTTAGGGGGCGAGAATCTGTCGCATCCACAAATCAATTTGGTATGAATTTACGCTCAGGCGAACTGTCACACTCACGCTGGAATTTACACAGTAATAACAAGAGCGGCAATTGATGTGCGCTCTGTTGTCCGCTTCTTGTGCCCCTTAAAAGCCCTACGGGAACTCGAAGAGTTCATTGTTTCTCGTGCCTTCTTCCGATGGTTCAAGTGTCGCTTCTGTGCGGTGGTGTGATGGCTTCGCCCTGTTCTCATCTACAAATTAAGGGACTACCGACTATGACAAGCCCCCCTTTGAATAGCCCCATGCCCGACCCGCAGCCCTCAGATAACTCTGTATTAATCAGTTCATTCGATCGTCAGCGCCACCGTCTCGATCTCATAGTTGCTGAGGTGCTAAACGGTGAGACAGACAATCTGCATCAGATTCTTCCATTCATTGCTTGGAAGCTGCGACAGTTTCATTTAGAGCATCAGTACGACCCCCGCGACATCTTTCTCGATGCCTATAACCGAGCGGTGAAAGCGATCGCCTTGCTCAGATCCTTGAGCTTGCAACACAGCACGAAGGATTAGACTTTGTGCTGAACGAGATCGACGATTGGTATCTTCGTGCCCCTGATCTTGATGCAATTTCTTCAAGCGATCAGAGTGCAGCACAGGCAAGCATGAGTGGCTCTATGCTTGCCTGTGCTGCGACAATATGCGTTGCTTTCTAGTCAGCCTGTATTGTCTGAGGATGATACGGATCGAATCAGTGAAATTTTAGAAATAGCAGAAACGAATGATGGTTTGGCATTGTTGCTCAGTCAAGTCGATCAGGCGTTACTTGAGTCTACAGACCTATTGAGCGACGATGCCCAGACTTTTTATGCAGATCAAACTTCACGTATTCTAGAATTTCTCACACTGCCCTCCGAAACAAGTTGCTCTAAGGAGTTACTGAATTTATTGTTAGACCAATGTGCCCGGTCTGATTCGTCGTTTGTTTTATCAATAGAAGATCCGCCTCTTCCGTGGGTGATTACGCCACCGATGTCTTACTCAAAGTCTCGTTCAACCATGCGGCAGAGAGCGGGATTTCTGATTGCTGCCCTTACTACAGGTGCAGCATTAATGACAGGAGTGGCGATCGTCAGTAGACAATGCTTTGCTTCAATCTTACAGATTTCGAGTTTGCCGTGGGAGACTGTAAAAACATCAGCAATCAAGCTTTCACCTCCGGTCTATCCGAGTGCAAGCGCTAGATTGCAGCCATCAAGCAGCACAGAACGTCAGGCAACTGTAATCAAAACTGCACTCCTCGATCGACAGCAATCCGAAGAAGACCAACAGTTCTCGATCGAGCAGGCACAACTTCAGGCAGAGCAACGCCAGCGAGAAGCAGAGCTAAAGCAGATTGTTGCGGAGAAGCAGAATCAATATCAAATTGCTCTTCTCCCAGTTTCAATTCCTGCGAGTCTGCTCTCATGTTATGCGCTAGGCGCAAGTACAGCCGCCGCAATTGCTTATCTTCGTGGATACGCTATCAACTCGCAGCAAGTCCGAACAATGATTTTGTTGTGTCTGCTTGGGGAATCAGCAAAAAGCGTTCTCCAAACTGCTGGAGTTCAAATCGGTAACAAAGCTTTCAAGAGCGTGATTAGTCAGATTCCTGGCAAAGTCTTGATTGGGATTAACAAAAATTGGATTCCGGCTCATTACAAAAGCAGACGAGAAAGGAGTCATCAATTTAATGAAGCTTGTTCCAATTGCTGGGGGTGTCGTCGGTGCAGGATTTGATGGATGGTTTGTAAACACTTGTGGGCAAACTGCGAAAGATATTTTCAAGCCTTAAGTCCTTGGCTTCTCAGCAACCAAAATCCGGTGTAAGTCATTCCTGAATCGTCAGGTTGAATTAACAGAAAATGTAATCGATCGCTCTCTTTTTTGCGCTGTTCAAATAGTTGGGCAGCGCTTCTCACTTCTGGATCTTCAAATGTTGCGACGATCCAGCGATCTACCTCTCCCGCATTTAAAATCAATCCATCCGGCGCACCTGCGATCGCGTCAAGCGACACGGGCTGACTTGCCTTTAACCATCGGGCTAACTGCATCGATCGTCGTCCCCCATCAATTACGACTCCCGGAATCGGAACTGTCGATGCAATGCCTAAATTAACGGGATACAGCGCTTCGGGCATTTCGACGATCGGAATGGTGCGATTGGCGATCGTATCAACTAAATCACCCGATCGTAGCGATGCAAATCGCCATTGTTCTCCCCACAAATTTTCGGGCAACGGCTGAGGAGGATTTCGCATAAACCGACAGAATGTAGAACGAACTCTATTCTATGAGATTTAGAGCGTAAGCAATCTTGGGGAGAGAAGTTCGATAGGTTGGTGAATTAATAGAACTATTCATCAAAACTTTGTCTGTTCGCTAAAATCTTCGCCGAATTACTATCAAAGACCAGTATCCGAACTTGTATCTTAATGAGGATTACGCTTTCAAGCAATTATCAAATTCCTTACTTGGCAGAAATACAGGGACTTCTTCTGCTTATAAGCAATTTTCTTTTCGCTAAAAGCAAGTTGATAAATTTTTTACGTTACCCAGTTTGGTTGTCTGGGTAATTTGGAAGTATTGCTCCCCTATCAACTCAAATGTACCGTCTCACACTTAGAGAATTTTCTATGACAACAACTCACTCTAAGAAAGAAAAGTCAACTTCTAAGCAGAAAAAAAGTTCAGACGCAGCTAAGTCAAGCCTGAATGAGCTTATCCAAAACGAAATAGCTCGTATCGTTGAGCTACAGGGGATTGATTCGATTGTTCTTGAAGAATTTGCTCAGTTTGTAGTTGAGAATTGCAAGAAGAAATTACCTAAGAAACCATCTAAAAAGTCTTTAACTCTCACTCAACTTAAGCTTGCTGTCTACCAGCACTTCAATGTTGCAGATACTAGCACCTTGAAGAAATCGGGTGCGTTCCAGATGGCAACAAATGGCATGGAAAAATTAGAGCTTGGTAAAAAGGAAGGCTGGGAGATTCTGTACCGCAAGTTTATCGGAGTTTTACCTGAAGAGGAAAACGAGACGGGATACGGTTGTGTCAATGGCATTAGCATCTTCAAATACGATTTGCCCTGGAGAGCATTTGGACTTAATTCCCAAACAGCTTCTACTGATGATGTGAAATCTGCATATCGAGAATTAAGCAAAATCTATCATCCAGACATTCCTGAAACTGGAAATGCTGAAGTTTTCAGTCGTTTGACAATCTTTTACAAAAGCTTAACTGAGAGGTTCTAGAGATGGCAGAGATTTACATCGCATCTAAGGAACTGATCAAAACTCTGAAGATTAGTTCTCAAGAATTGATTGCAATCGAACAGTTTTTCGATGCAGTTCCAGACGATGAATGGGAGCTAGTTAAAAACAAAGACTACAGAGTTGTGAACGGAAACGGATTACGCGAGTACACAACATCTGGGGCATACACGATCTCTCGTTACTTAGAAGCAACTCGCAAGCCTGGTTTTTGGGATCTCATCAAAGAATGGTTTCTACATACGAAGCGAGAAATCCGTAGAGCATTCATCAAGAAGAAAATTCTTGATAACTGTTCTTCGCTAATCAAACGAAACAATCGCTTCTTCATTTCAAAATCTGATGCTGTTACTATATTTGGTACCAGATCAGACTACTTGAGCAAAATGGCTGAAGCTGCACAACGAAGTGACAGACCAATGCTGAAGGGTGAAGACTTTGACGATTTCATTGATGAAGGTGGGTTGCATTATTCATTATCCGGTGTCTTCAAGCTGGCTCAAACTTTAGAAGCATCATTAACACAGAAGAACCGTCGTGAGTGGTGTAAAGATGTAGGCGAAGTTATTCAGCCACAAGTTAAAGACATTGTTGACCAGATTCTGGAACGCGAAAAAGGTATCCAGAAGGCGAAGGACAAAGCAAAGCGACGAGATGGTAAGACTTGCAAAGTTACAGGAAAAAGACCGGACAAAGTTGACAATCTCCAATTAGCTGCACATCACTTGTACTCGTGCAATGCATATCCCTATCTTGCAGATGTCGAAAACAATCTAATTACGCTTACCCTTGAGGTGCATGATCAATTCCATACGTTTATGGGAGGAACAAATAAGCCTTGTACAATTGATGATTTCATTAAATTCGTACATCAATACTATCCAAGCAACTCTAAGGTTGTGATTTGGCTAGAGAAGCAGAAGCAAATTCTTGGTAATCCTCAACCTGTAGATGCGCGAAAGCCCCATGTCTTGTATCTTCCTGTCAGCAAAGTGTCATAATTTTTGGTGGAGCCTATTCCAGAAAAATCCGCTCAACTCCTAAAAATTTGGAATTGAGCGGATCAAAATTTAGAAGCGATTAACTAACTTTGCGGCACTTTCGCCAACGTGAGCGGCACATTTGCCTGAATGCCCGGAGCATACACCTGTGCCACATAATCCGCGATCATGCGATGCGTATTAAACGCTGGGCAGTTCGTCTTAATCGATCCCTTCATCATCTGAATCCAACCGTGTGGAATGCCGTTCTCATCCTGGTCATAGTAGAGCGGCACGATCTGGTTTTCTAGCAGGTCGTACAGCGAATCAGAATCGATCTTGTCTTGAAGGGCTTGATCGCTGGTGTGAGCATCTTCACCGATCGCCCAACCATTCAGCGCTTTGCCATTCGCATCGGTTTTGTAGCCTTCACACCACCAGCCATCGAGAACGCTGCAATTGAGACCGCCATTAAAGCAGACCTTTTGACCACTGGTTCCCGAAGCCTCAAGAGGACGACGGGGATTATTCAGCCACACATCGACCCCTTGAACGAGCTTACGAGCGGTGTGCATATCGTAGTCTTCAATAAAGGCAACACGATCGCCCACATGCGGATTGGTTTTACACCATTCCATAATGCGCTGAATAATCCGCTTACCTTCTTCGTCGGCGGGGTGAGCCTTGCCAGAGAAGATGATTTGGACAGGACGCTCATCATTGCTGAAGATTTTCAGTGCTTTTTCAGCATTTCTCAGTAGCAAATCGCCACGCTTGTAGGGGCTGAATCGACGGGCAAAGCCGATCGTCAGAATTTTTGGATCAAGTAGATGATCGGTCGCTTCGATCAAGCTCCAATCTTCCCCACGATTTTGTCGTGCAGTCTTCACCTTTTGGCGGGTGTGAGCCACTAAGCGTTCTTTGAGAATTTGATGCCGCCACCAAATTTCCTCATCCGGTGCATTGTCGATTTTCGCCCAAGTTTGGGGGTCAAGCACTTTGGTTGTCCAGTCTTCACCCAGATACTTGCGGTACAGATCCGCCATCATCGCAGAAGTCCAGGTGCCAGCATGAACGCCATTGGTGATATAGCCGATCGGTACATTGTCTTCGCTCTTTTCGGGATAGAGAACTGTCCACATTTTGCGCGAGACTTCTCCGTGGAGTTCGCTGACCCCATTTGCCGATCGACACAGCCGCAACGCTAAAACTGTCATTCCAAACGGTTCCCAGGGATCACCCAATCGACGGGCGCCCAGTGCAAGAAACTGTTCGCGAGACAATCCCAATTGTCCCCAGTATGTTGCAAAGAACGAATCCATCAAATCGGCTGAGAACACATCATGTCCGGCAGGAACTGGGGTATGAGTGGTAAACACACAGCGATCGCGCACTGATTTCTCAATGTCGTAGAACGATTTGCCTGTTTTCTCGATTTCTTGCCGACAGACTTCGAGCAGACAGAATGCGGCGTGTCCTTCGTTCAGGTGATAAACAGAGGGTTCAATTCCGACGGTTTTGAGTGCCCGAACGCCACCAATTCCTAAAATCACTTCTTGAGCAATCCGGGTTTCCTGGTTGCCGCCGTATAAGTGACCCGTAAGCCAGCGATCGATCGGATCATTGTCTTCGCGATCGGTATCCATCAGGAATAAGCTGACTCGTCCGACTTGAGCCTTCCAGACTTGCACTTTGACATTCCGATGCCGCACCAGCACTTCAAACACTAAAGGCTGTCCGTTTGCATCGGTCAACAATTGCAGCGGCAACCGCTCGAACGGATTGTTGATGTAATAGTCTTCTTGCCAGCCACTTTGATTTAGGCGCTGACGGAAATAGCCTTGGCGATAGAGCAAACCCACCGCGACCAAAGGAACACCCAAATCTGAAGCAGACTTCAAGTGATCCCCAGCCAGAATTCCTAAACCACCCGAATAGATTTGCAGCGATTCGTGCAGACCGAACTCCGCACAGAAATACGCGATCGGATGCTCTGGTGTAATCTGAGGGGCAACGCGGCTCGACCAAGTATCGGTTGAATTGACGTACTGAGTGAACTGTTCTGACAATGCCTTGAGCCGACTCATGTAGCTCGGTTCAGAAGCCAGTTGGGTCAAACGATCGTAGCTAATAGTTTCAAGTAGTGCGACCGGATTATGTCCGCAGCGTTCCCATTCATCGGGATTGATCGACTGAAACAGCGAAATCATATCCGGTGTCCAACACCACCAGTAGTTATGTGCAATCTCAGCCAGCGGCTTCAAGGCTTGGGGTAAACGTGCACTCAGTCTGTCAGCCGGATTGACAGTCGAAATATAGGTCATAGGTTGGAGATCTCTTTGCTTTCTTAAACGATGGAACTCTGAATCGTTGGAAATGTGTCTTGCAGCTTGTCTGATTTCCAAAAATTCCGAATCCGCAAATGGACAGAGCGTAGCCGAACGTTTAAACCGCGATCGATAGATTCGGATTTTAGCTCGTTTCACTTTAGTCCTGTTCTATCGATTTCTAGCACTGTTTAACGATCGACAAGGCAGAATTACAGATTGTCTTCAGGCTCGGCTGAAGGTTGCGGGGGTTGACGTTCTAGATACAAATCGATAAAGTCTTCGGCTGCGGTGCTGTTAATCTGCCGCAAGGCTTTGATCATGTGTGTGACGGCTTCAGCAAGGGGATCGCTAATCTCATTTACCCATTGATGCACGGTCGATCGGTTGATTCCCATTGTCACAGCCAGACGGTTTTGGCTGATCCCATAGGTGGAGAGTACCTGTTTGAGTGCCTTTCCTGCTTTTCCCATGTCGAAATTTTGGCAAAGCTAATAAGGTTCGTAAAGGGTCGTAGATCGCAACATGCGTGATTCACTTAGCTTAGCTGATGGGATTGTTACAACGTTCTATTCCACGATCGCTGTAATTAATCGTTGCAAGTTAAAGACAAAGCCCAGCGATCGCGGCAATTCTACTCCTTCTAACTTCAATGTTAGAAAGGCTGCCAATGCGATTTGTTAACTTTTCAAACGACTAATTTACTCCGATTTGCGGAAAGTTGCTCGATAAATCGGGTCGCCAAATGACGTGACCATTAGCTCACGCTCGGTTGGGATCGGGAGTGGATTGTCGGGTAGCCAGTCTGAATCTTCTCGCACAAATCGAGGCGATTCGGCAAAACGATCGACCATCTTCTTCGCCACATCCAGAATGTCAGATTGCAGAAAGACGATCGCCCCCGGATTCATAAACTCTGCCAGCGTTGCTACTATTTCTGGCTGCACAACCCGCCGCTTTTGGTGTTTGCGCTTAAACCAAGGATCAGGAAACTGAATGCTCACTCGCGCTAGAGTGCCCGGTTGCAACGAGGCCAAAATGGGCTGTAGCGAGTTGCTGACATTGCAGAAAATGTAATGCAAATTCTTTAAGCCTGCTTCGTTCCGCCATTCCAGCGCTTGATCGACGATCGGTTCTCGAATCTCTAAGCCCAAATAATTCCACTCTGGATCGGCTTGCGCCATCTTCAACAAAAAGATCCCCCGACCGCAACCAATATCTAAGTGCAACGGGAGGGATGGATCAGCAAATACCTGATCCCAGTCCGGCGGAGTCGTGGGAGTTTGATATTTTCGGCTCAGCGGATTAACGTGTTCTCGAACTCGAACGATCGCCACAAAACTTATTCCTTCTCTCGACAAATTCCAAAAACGGAGGTGTAGCCGTGCAGAAACGTACTGCCACCCACAGGCCCAATTTCACCATTGCAGAAAAAGCCCGCGATCGGCAAATCTTCCAAATATTCATTCACCAATTGCGAATCAAAATTTGGCTCTCCATACAGTCCTTCGCCCCGCCCCAGGCAAGAAAACATCAGCGCCCCGATCGGAGACGGATTCGCTTGACTCGCCTGCACATATCGCCGTAGCAACAGATCTAAATCTTCCGCAGAAGTTTCTGCATCTCTGAGGTGAAATTGAATGCGCTGTCCCGGACGAATCAAATCGCCGATCGCGATTGCCCCGACTCGCGGATCAACCCCCAACAAATTCCGAATTAAGAAATCGCCTGGCTCCAAAGTCTGCTTAAATCCGTTCTGCGCCACCCCAATGAAGATGTGGTTCTGCTGTGCTAAGAGTCGATCGTCTTCGCTCAAGCCTTGAACCAGCTCTTGTAGCTGCTCTAAGGGAGAGAGCTTCACGGCACAGCTATCGGAGGGTAAACCGGAGCCATCATCTTCCTGCATCGCCAGCAAGATGTTTCGCTCTCCCTCCATAACCCAGTACGGCTGACCAATGGGACGACAGCCTTGAGCCACGATCGTATCGAGAACGATATTCCCGCTCAGCGCCACTCCCACCGCGCCTTCTCGGTAGAAGCGATCGTCACAAAATAGCCCAGTCGCGCCGCCGCCTAGCATCCCAGAGCTTGCCAGTCCTCCAACTTTCGCCGCTCCTGGATAGGCAAAATCTAAGCCTTGTAGCAAATCATTAATTCGAGGCAGATCGGCTAATAAAACAAAATTTGGCGAGTCTGAGGGCGCAACTCCGATTAAATCTGTCCAGGTATTCGGCGCACTGTCTAAATCGGGCAGGTCGCCTGCAGAGACGTAAAACGGAGCGACTTTCACATCTGGCAAATGCGCCAACACTAGACTTAGTGCAGGTTCCTCTTCGACTTCTCGCACCTTGCCTCGTGGGGTCATGCCCACAATTCCGCCACCGCTACACCCGACGATCGATACCCCCGGAAGCTTGTCCCGCAGCAACGGCAACAATCGAGAATACTCGCTCGCAAACGCCGATGAGATGAACACAAACCCCAGATCCGGCGAAGCTTGCAGCGTCGTTTGCGCCTGCGTCACCACTTCCTCGACCGCTGCTTCTAGAAATGGACGAGTTGAAAGCGCACTTGCCCACCGCATTGAATTTAAGGGTTCTGTCATGTGCGATCGCTCCTGTGTATAGACTCGAAAGAAACTTCGCAGTAAATCCAGTGTAGAACACGGTTGTAGATCCGAAGAAAGAGGGATCGGAAGACCGCACCTGCGGTAGAGTCGCCAGAATCGTTCGTCACGGATTAATATAGATATACAAAAACTGAGTCAGCACTCTCTGGACTGTCTTCCAGCTAGCAGAATTAAATAGGATCAATGTCCTAAGCTGATATGTTGGTAGTTCTGTCGGTCTTCGTGTTTAGCCCAGACAGACGATCGGTTCTACTCTCTCGCACAGAATTCTGTTTTGAAAATTAAGGACGAATCCTATGGCAATGAGCGATATTCAAAAGCAAATTGAAGCCGAGCGTGAGAATGCTCGCAAAGCCTGCGATGTTAGCGGGTCGAATTCGGGCGAGTGTGCTGCGGCATGGGATGCCGTAGAAGAGTTGCAGGCAGAAGCGGCTCACCAACGCCAAAGCGTGAAGCCGAAAAACTCGCTTGAACAATATTGTGATGACAACCCCGACGCGCTAGAGTGCCGCGTTTACGACGAGTAAGCATTGAAACCGTCTCATCTCTAGAGTAAAAGCAAGCAGCGATCGTTGCTTGCTTTTTTGTGTCATAACGGAGATTACCCCTGATTCCTGGTTCCCTGCAATGTACGAGAAATTAGACCAGTTAAAAGGCTTATTTGTAGACCTCGATCGCGCCTTGATCGCTTATTCCGGCGGGATTGATAGCACCTTAGTCGCGAAGGTCGCGTTTGATGTATTGGGAAATCGTGCGGTGGCGGTGACGGCTGAATCGCCCTCGCTGCTGCCCGAAGATCTCGAAGATGCCAAAATTCAGGCGGCTGAGATCGGAATTGTGCATAAGGTCGTGCAGACGCATGAACTGGATAACCCGGACTATGCGTCGAATCCGGTGAATCGCTGTTATTTCTGCAAGAGTGAATTGCACGATACGCTCAAACCACTGGCTCAGGCGTGGGGTTATCCGTATGTGATTGATGGCGTGAATGCTGATGATTTGCACGATTATCGACCGGGAATTCAAGCGGCAAAAGAGCGGGGCGCACGATCGCCGTTAGCGGAGATGGGGATTACCAAAGCGGAAGTGCGGGCGATCGCCAAGCATTTAGGGTTGCCGTATTGGGATAAACCTGCTCAGCCTTGTTTGAGTTCGCGCTTTCCGTATGGCGAAGAGATTACGATCGCGAAACTGCAGCGAGTTGGACGGGCTGAAGTGTATTTGAGAAAGCTTGGCTGGCAGAATATTCGAGTGCGATCGGAGGGTGACACGGCTCGAATTGAAGTGCTGCCGGAACAGGTAAAAGAGTTTGTGATTCAGACCGATTTGCTGAAACTCACCGAAGCGTTTCAGTCTTATGGATTCCTCTATGTGACGCTGGATTTAGAGGGCTACCGGAGCGGCAAATTAAATCAAGTGCTGCAATTTAAGTCGGTCTGAGGAGCGATTGCCACTGCTAATGCAGGAGGTGGGCGATCAAGGTCAGTCATAAAAATACTCGCCGTTGAGCCACAAATACTCAAGCGTGAGCTATAAATACTCGCCGTTGAGCAATCAACACTCAACGATGAATCATAAATACTCAATGGCGAGCCGTAAATACTTAACGAAGAGTCATAAATACTCAACGAAGAGTCATAAATACTCAACGATGACAAATCGATCGTGATTCACCATTGCAGCAAACTCTTTCTCTAAACTCATCGCCAATTAACGCGATCGCGCCTGCACCCACTTCACAATCGATCGCACCGATTCGGGCATATTCGTTTCACTCATCTCGATCGAATGCGTCCGCCCGTCCATCTCGACCGTCAGTACATAGCCAAATCGATCGGGCTGCGGAAAGGCCTCCATGACCGAGGTTAACTGAAAGAAACTGGAGGATTGAACCATCTCTTCCAACTCTTTGGCTTCGGATGGGGAGAGATTCTGAGTGTCGATCGTTTTTGTGATCATCAGTCCCGCAAAGCCTCCACTTTGTTCAAGCGTGACGCGCATCGATCCCTCCCCCTTTCTTTAATTAGCTAACACCAACTGTTTTCCAGGCGTTCTGAACCGCTTTTTGTTCAGTGCTGTTTGCACCGTACAGCTCAGCCGCGATCGTCGAAGTGACTCGTGCAGCACTGCGGAAATTAGACGAGGGGCGTAACCGCTCTGTAAGGGCGATGTACCAGATCTTTCCGGCTTTCTCCCACGCGTAACCGCCGATCGCCGTTGCAGTCAAATAGAACGCTCGATTGGGAATGCCGGAATTGATATGCACACCCCCGTTATCCGCTCTGCCTGTGTAGATCTTACTCATGTCCCCAGGTTGCGGATCTTTCCCCAGTACCGGATCGTCGTAAGCGGTTCCGGGAGCTTTCATCGATCGCAGCGCAACTCCATTCACTTTAGAAGTCAGCAAGCCTTCGCCGATTAACCAGTCTGCCTGATCAGCCGTCTGATTCAAAACTCTCTGTTTAATCAAACTGCCAAACACATCCGAGAAAGACTCGTTCAACGCGCCCGATTGTCCTCTGTAGATCAATGCGGCTTCGCTTTGGGTCACACCATGCGTCAGTTCATGCCCAATTACATCGATCGAAATCGTAAACCGATTAAAAAGTTCACCATCTCCATCGCCGTAAACCATCTGGCTGCCGTTCCAGAAGGCGTTATTGTATTGCTCTCCATAATGAACCGTAGAATCTAAGCGCATGCCAAAACCATCGATCGAGTTTCGCTGGAAGATTTCCTCAAAGAAATCGTAAGTCGCTCCTGATCCGTCATACGCTTCATTCACGGCAACATCCTCGACTGCTGCCGCACCTTCACCGCGCACAATTTTCCCCGGCAAGTCGGTATCGTTTTCTGCGGTGTAAATCGTGCGACGTTTTTCGTTAGCGGCAGCCATGAAATGAACGGCTCCCACGGCTTCTCGTCGTCCTCGAAACTGCTCTGAAGCCCGCAAATTCTGTAATGCCCACTCACGCTGAGCTTCGTTGCCGTTAACGATAATGCGATCGGTGACATGCGGCGGCACAATATGACAAATTGGGCAAAAATCCTTGCGATTGGGACGACAATGGCTTTGACGACGGGCTTTTTTCATAGGTCGCTCCGGTGATGACAGACTGAATTGTCTTTCTGGTGACAGTTCATCTATCAGCCTATAAACGAGTTCGTTCTTACCCACGGTTTCTTTAGAAATTGTTGGGAAAGGTGTGAGCCAAGTGCGCTTAAATTCTAAACTCTGCTGCAATCTCTATCTTTAGTCAGACGCTCATTGTTTCTAAATCTCGAAAAACAGAACGATCGTTGATTCCGGCAGTGCATCAAAAGCTTGATGCACAATCTGCAACGCTCAAGTTTATGATGCAATTGGTTACAAAACTTATAGTGCTTCTCAGAAAAACAATTCCCGTCTTTTATGATGAGAAAGCACTAAACACGATCGGCTTCGTCACACTTTTTAATAATTCAAGTGTAAGAACCCGAAACGTTTTAATCTAAGAATGAACTGGTTGACCCTGGGCAAATCGTTTAACAGTGCGAAGGCTGATGCGCCTCGGTGCGCTTTGGTTCTCAAGAAATAACGTGCCAGGTGACGCTCTGGTCAGATTTAACACAGTAACGATCCGTAAATGGGAGCTTTAGAATCCAATGAGTGTTAAGGCAAGTGGTGGAAGCTCGGTTGCACGCCCGCAACTATACCAAACCGTACCAGTTGCTACGATTTCACAGGCAGAGCAACAAGACCGCTTTTTGGGGCGGGGCGAACTCGATGAACTCGTGCAGTATTTCAAATCCGGACAAAAACGTCTGGAAATCGCTGAAATCCTGACGCGAAACTCAGAACTGATCGTCTCTCGATCGGCAAACCGCATCTTTACCGGCGGCTCACCGATGGCATTCCTCGAAAAGCCCGCTGAAGAACCTGTGAAAACGGTAGCAGGCACAACGCTGAATACCGAAGAAGGAATGAAACTGGGTACGGTCACTTATGCGGAAGGCTCCGGTGGCGGATTGTTCGGCGGCATTCGGAACTTCTTCTTAACTCCGAGCGCGGGTGCAGTTCCTCCCGGTTTTCGTCCGATTAACGTCGCTCGCTATGGTCCAAGCAACATGGCGAAGTCGTTACGCGACTTAAGCTGGTTCCTACGCTATACGACTTATGCGATCGTCGCCGGAGATCCAAACATTATCTCGGTGAATACTCGCGGCTTGCGCGAGATCATCGAACGCGCCTGCTCGACCGATGCCACGATCGTCGCATTGCAAGAGATGAAAGTTGCCGCGAGTAACTACTTCCGCAACGATGCCGACGCGAAAACGATCGTCGATCAATACTTCGATGTGCTGATCACCGAGTTCAAAGCGCCGACTCCTTCGGATAAAGTGCGTCAGCGTCCCTCGGGAGATCTTCAAGGTCTGCAACTGCCGCAAATCTACTTCAACGCCGCAGAACGCCGTCCGAAGTTCGCGATGAAGCCGGGACTATCAAGCAGCGAAAAGAACGATGTCGTGAAAGCTGCTTATCGTCAAGTCTTTGAACGCGACATTACCCGCGCTTACTCACTAGGGATTTCGGATCTCGAATCCAAAGTGAAAAACGGCGATATTTCGATGAAGGAATTCATTCGCCGCTTAGCAAAATCGCCTCTGTACCGCAAAAATTTCTTTGAACCGTATATTAATAGCCGCGCTTTAGAATTGGCATTCCGTCATATTCTTGGTCGCGGGCCTTCTTCGCGCGAAGAAGTGCAGAAATATTTCTCGATCGTCTCGGCTGGAGGTCTAAACGCCCTCGTCGATGCGCTCGTCGATTCCAAAGAATACAGCGACTACTTCGGCGAAGAAACCGTTCCGTATCTGCGCGGTTTAGGTCAAGAAGCCCAAGAATGCCGCAACTGGGGGCCACAACAAGACCTGTTTAACTACAGTGCGCCCTTCCGCAAAGTTCCGCAGTTCCTCACGACCTTTGCTTCTTACGACCAACCGCTACCGGATCAGCATCCTTATGGTTCTGGAAACGATCCACTGGAAATTCAATTCGGTGCAATCTTCCCGAAAGAAACCAAGAACCCCAGCGCCAGCCCTGCTCCGTTCGGCAAGGATACTCGTCGGATTCTGATCAATCGCGGCCCTGGCATCAACAACCAAGTGAGCAATCCGAGTGCGCGTGGCGCTACTCCCGGATCTCTCGGTCCGAAAGTCTTCAAATACGACCAAAGCCCAAGCTTTACTGGGTCGTTTGGCAAGAAGTCCACAGGATCTAAAGGTGTCAGCACCAAGTTCTCAGAAAGCTCGACCCAAGCGGTGATCAAAGCGGCATATCTGCAAGTCTTCGGTCGCGATGTCTACGAAGGACAACGGCTCAAAGTTGACGAAATCAAGCTGGAAAACGGCGAAATTACTGTCAAAGAGTTCGTGCGTCGTCTGGCAAAATCGCCCCTGTTCCGCAGCTTGTACTGGGAAAAACTGTATGTGACGAAAGCGATCGAATACATCCACCGTCGCTTACTGGGTCGTCCGACTTACGGTCGTCAAGAAATCAACAAATACTTTGATCTCTGCTCGAAGAAAGGCGTTTTCGCCGTCATCGACGCAATTCTTGACACCGAAGAGTACAACAAAACCTTTGGAGAAGATACCGTTCCGTATGAGCGCTATCTCACTCCTGCGGGTCTGTCATCCAGAACCGTTCGTGTAGGCTCGATCCAAGACAAAGGCACGAAGGTCACGAAGGAAGAGACTCCTCGCTTCGTCGAGTTGGGCACAGCAAGCGGAATTCGGACTCAGCCTGATATTGATTTCCGAATCAATCAAGGAGTTAGCAAGAAGCGCGAACAAACCAAAGTGTTCAAGCTGACGCAACTCAACGACAAGAGGAATCTCAAGACCGTAATTGGTGCTGCTTACCGTCAAGTGTTTGAGCGTGATATTGCTCCTTATGTGGCGCAAAACGAATTCTCTGCACTCGAAAGTAAGCTCGGCAATGGTGAAATCAACCTGAAAGAATTCATCATTGGTTTAGGGATCTCCAGCTTGTACATCAAAGAGTTCTACACGCCCTACCCGAACACGAAAGTGATCGAACTGGGAACGAAACACTTCTTAGGACGTGCCCCACTGGATCAAGCTGAAATTCGCAAATACAACAAGATTCTTGCAGCTCAGGGCTTGAAAGCATTTGTGACCGAGATGGTGAACAGTGCGGAATACGCTGAAGCATTCGGTGAAGACGTGGTTCCTTACAACCGCTTCTTAACCCTGCCTGCGGCGAACTTCCCGAACTCTCAAACCCTGTACAACAAGCTCACCAAGCAAAACAATAAGCTAGAGGTTCCGAGCTTCTCGCCTGCACGATCGCGCATGGATGTGGCACAAATGCCGCTGACCGCAGCCGCGATCGCAGACCTCGCCATCCAAGAGCGCAAGCCTGATGGTAGCCAGCCCCGATTTATTCAACTTGGCAAATCCTACACCAACGGTGAGGGTCAGTCAGTTGAAGAAGGAGTCGGAACCAGCCGCCGTAAACCTGCTCGCATCTATCGGATGAATCCGGGCATGACGCAGGGTGAAAGCGAACTGGTAATCAATGCCATCTACGTGCAAGTGATGGATGTGTTCAGCGGACAAGTGCCGAGCCAGTTTAGACGCTCTGACCTTGAAAGTAAACTTCGCAACAGTGAAATCTCTGTGCGTGAGTTCGTCAAGTCTTTGGCAAGCTCAGACATCTACGTCCGTCGCTTCTATGCCCCGTACCCGAATACGAAAGTGATTGAACTCTTGTTCCGTCACTTGTTGGGTCGTGCGCCCGCAACTCAAGGCGAAATCCGCGAGTACAACAAGATCCTGGCGGATCAAGGCTTGAAAGGTGCGGTTGAGGCAATGGTCAATAGTGCAGAATACACGCGCTACTTTGGCGAAGATGTGGTTCCGTACAAGCGCTTCCCCTCGCTGCCTGCTGGAAACTACCTCGGTAGTGTGAAAGCAGATGCAGACTTGGTGAAACAGTCGTGGTCGGATCTGTCGCCCTCGTATGTGACGGGTCGCCTCAGCTAAGTTGATTTGATTGAATGAAAGCAGCCCTCGATCACATACTCAGCGATCGAGGGCTGCTTTTATAATTGAGAAACCTTTGTAGAGTTGCGATTATGCCAATTCCAGAGGTTCAAGCCAGCGTAAAATATGTCACGAATGCAGCAGGCGAAAAAACTGACGTGCTAATTCCGGTTGAACTTTGGAAAGAACTGATCAAGCTCCTGCAATTAGAGGAAAGTGGGCTTGATGCGATCGACGAAAACGATGCAAGCGGACAGATTTTAGCTGACCTACAAGAAGCCATTCTTCAAGGAAGAGCGGGAGAGACGTTCCCAATTTCAAAGTTATGGGACGGGATTGATATCTAACGCTGTAATTCGTGAAGCTTGTGTTAGATAAGAAGCTATCTCAAATACTTGACGTAAACTCGATCGCACCGCAAAGTCTCAACTCCGGTACTCGGTTCATATCCATTACGTTCATACAGTTGAACCGCTTCTTTCAAAACGCTGGCAGTCTCTATCCAAATTTGGTCAAATTCTTTTTTAGCGATCGCACTTTCCAATTCAGTTAATAAGAACTTTCCTAACCCAACGCCTCGTGCTTCGGGCAATAGATACATCTTGCGAATCTCGACTGCATTCTGACCGCGTGAAATTGGATAGTAAGCTCCGGTTCCAACCAATTTGTTGTCTCGCTCAATCACCCAAAATTCACCGTTCTGTTTCTGATAGAAATTCTCAACTTCTAATACATCGCGATCGGCTCCCTCTGGTTCTTGCGTCAGGCCATATTCTGCCAACACAGAACCAATCAGATTGAATGCGTTGATTCGATCCGAGGATTGCCAATGCCGAACGAGAAAGTCTTGATACTGCATCAACTATGGATTCTAGGTTGAGGATGTAATGTTGATAGAATCTCGCTTTCGATCGCGCCTAATTCCTCTAATCGTTGTGTAATCTGCGACCGCTCAAAATAAGTATCTGCTAATGTCCAATACACGCCATAGTGTCGCGCTTCTGATGCCATCAATGCACGATAGAATTTTGCCAGTTCTTGATCCCCGCAATGTTGCGCCAACAATCCTAAGCGCTCATGACTCCGAGCCTCGATCAGTCCTGACACCAGCAGCGAATCTAACAGCCGATCGGGTTCTTCGCGGCGAATCTGTTTATTCAAACTAGCACCATAAGGCGGTGGGGCAAGTGGCGCAAGAGGGATAGCGCGACGCTCCAAAATTTGGTTTACTTGCTCAAAGTGTTCTAGCTCTTCTTGGGCGATCGCGGTTAACATCCGTACTAATTTCGCACTAGAAGGATAACGGAACATGAGATTTAATGCGACTCCTGCGGCTTTTCGCTCACAGTGAGAATGATCGAGCAGAATTGTGTCCAAGCTTGCGATCGCTTGATGAATCCAAGCTTCAGAAGTTGGCTGCTGTAAAAAGCGAATCGTCGGAAAAGAAGAAACCACGGAACCCTCATGATTTGGTTAGTATTTGCAATTTTAACGGCTTTTTTTGAGTCTTTGAAGGATGTTTCCAGCAAACACAGTCTCAGAAATCTAGATGCTTACATTGTTGCTTGGGTTGCAAATATCTTTGCTGTTATCTTTTTAGTTCCACTATTGTTGCTAACCGGAATTCCAAAGATTGATCCTCAGTTTTGGATAGCCTTGTTAATCGGGGGTAGCTTGAATGTCATTTCCTTTGCCCTCTACATTCGCGCCCTTCAAATTGCAGATTTATCACTGACAGTTCCCTTAGTAACATTGACCCCCCTGTTTCTCTTAGTTACATCGCCGTTGATCGTGCAGGAAAGTTCGAGTTTTGCAGATGCGATCGGTATCTTGCTGATTGTTGTTGGCTCTTATGTTCTAAACTTACGTGAACGCCGGAATGGTTACTTTGCACCCTTGAGAGCTTTGTTTCGTAATCGAGGTAGCCGCTTTATGTTAATGGTTGCTTTTATCTGGAGCATTACTGCTAACTTCGATAAAGTGGGCGTAGTACATTCTTCGCCATTGTTTTGGTCAACTGCTATGTATAGTTACTTAGCAGTGGGAATGTTCCCGATCGCATGGTTTAACTCACGTCGTAAGTTCAATCAAATTCTGCCTAACCTGAAACCATTGATGGTGATTGGATTGTTTCATGCGATCGCCATTACCTTTCAGATGATTGCAGTAACCTACACTTTGGTAACACAAGTCATTGCAGTGAAACGCATGAGCGCTCTAATCAGTGTATTGTTCGGGCATTTTCTGTTTCACGAAAGAGGATTACGAGAACGTCTGACCGGAGCCGCAATCATGGTGTTTGGAGTAATCGTTATCACTTTATTCTAATCCCTCTACATCCATTGAATCTTTTGCGGATTGTCTCTGATAGTATTTGCACTTAGAGAAATTACAGATTTTTAAGTATCTTCTGAAAAATTGATACACAAGGCATGATCATCAAAGTTTCTCATGCAAGCGCTTCATGATTCGTCGATTATCCTCGCTTCCTGGTAGCATTTCAGTTACTGCAACCTGTGCACTATTTACTTGTGCAATGATCTTTCCCCAAGTCTCGACGACTCCACAAGCACCGCATCGCACTATGGCGATCGCCCAGTCTGAACGTCCTCGAATTGCCCGCCCAATTTCATTTATCGAAGGCACGATCAAAGGTGTCCCGATTCGACTTGCAACGATCGATCTGAATGATCCCAAAACTTTTATCAGCATTGGACTTGCAAACCAAGCAAGTCAGGCGAATAGTGCACGATCGACTCGTGGAGACGAAGCTTTTCAAGCAATGGTACGCCGTAGCAAAGCTGCGCTAACTATCAATGGAACATTCTTCAGCATGGATGACCAGAAGCGCGTGATGGGAAACATGGTTGCAGGCGGGCGCTTCCTGAAGTTCAGTCCTTGGGAGAACTATGGCACAACATTAGGCATTCGTCGCGGTAATCGTCCTGAGATGATCACAGCTCGCACTGAAGGTAAACCGCACTGGAATCAACACTGGTTCTCGCTCACCGCTGGCCCTCGATTGCTTAAACAAGGCGAGATATCCATCAATCCTCAGCAAGAGGGCTTTAGTGATCCGGCTGTTTCCGGTGTGGCAGTACGATCGGCAATCGGCTTTCCCAAAAACGCGAATCGCCTCTATTTCGTCACATTCCACCAGCCCATTACACTAGAAAAAGAAGCAGTAATTATGCGATCAATTGGTGCTTACGAAGCGATGAATCTCGATGGTGGAACTTCGGTTGCATTAGCAGTCGGCGATCGGATTGTGCAATCTCCGGGACGTGAGCTAACCAATGTGATTACGGTGTATGATTCGCGCTTTTCTGCACCAGAGGGATTGAAGCGATCGTGGTACGACTTTCAGCAAAACAATCAAGTTGCACTACAACCCGGAAAGTAGCAATTTACCAAATTTTTGCCATTTGCAGGACAAATCCAGGCAACTCTGAATCACCGCTCACTGCTTCAGGATGCTCTAAGACTTCAGGCGATCGACCCGGACGATAGATATGAACTGTGCGATTGTTGCGATCGATCAAAAACCCTAAAATCGCTCCATTTTCAATGTATTCCTGCATTTTGGCTTGCAGTCCACTCAATGTATCGCTGAATGACTTCAGTTCAATCACGAGATCAGGACAAATTGGTGCAAACGAAGCCTTGTGCCGTCCGCTCGATGCGTAAATCCTGATTGGCGTGGCAGAACTCATAAAACTGTTCATTGGTCATCTGCACGATCGCAGGAAAGCTAACAACCAAAGGAAATTGCTCAGTTTGAATCAGCAAAGTTGTCATCTATCTTGCCTCCTGAGCGGGTGCAATGCTTTACCATGATTGTAGTTCTGTTACTGATTTGCGATGACAGTAGCTGAAAGGCGATCCCACAACCCCAAACGCTACAAACCGCGTAAGGTGATCCTAGCGCTTCAACAAATTGATTTCGCTTAAGATGGTGAGTAATCGATCGTGTGCGGATAAACGCGGAAAGGTTCTGATTCAAATTCAAAGTCTGCTATGACACTAAAAGAATTAACGCCGCAACTAATGGCACTCTCTGACGAAGAAAAGACGCAAGTTATTTAACTTCTTTCTCAAGGCAAAATCACGTTAGGACGAGGAATCGAAAAAACTCCTGGAGTATGCGGCGGAAGTGCTTGCATTGCTGGAACTCGAATCACGGTCTGGGGCTTGGTTGAAGCCCGTCGAATTAGATTCAGTGAAGCAGATATGCTCATTAGTTATCCTTCTCTCTCTGCGACTGACCTTGCAAATGCTTGGGCATACTCTGAGGCGTTTCCCGATGAGATTGAAGTAGAGATTCGGGAAAATGACGAAGTAACGTAATCAGCGTAAATCTGTGGTGCGTCTTTATGCTGATGAGCAGTTCCCGTACCCGGTTGTGAAGTTTTTAAGAAGTTTAGGACACGATGTTTTGGCGGCTCAAGAGGCGGGGAAAGCCAATCAGGGCATTCCTGTCCGGAGGTGCTGGCTTTTGCCACGATCGACAATCGCGCCCTTCTCACCCAAAACCGCAAAGATTTCATCCAATTACACCGCAACAATTCAGATCATATAGGCATCATTGTTTGTACGAACGACCGAGATTGGCAAGCCTTAGCAAATCGAATTGATACCGCGATCGCAGAAGCCGTTTGTCTACAAGGCAAGTTAATTCGTATTGTCCGTCCAGGCGTTTGATGCCATCCATGGTTGACTGAGGGCTATGTAGCCGAGAGACGATCACTTCCCCAACCCCAAACGCTACAAACCGTGGAGGAATTAACTTGATTTTCTAGTTGACTTGATTTTCTAGTTGATTGGGCAGAGAAACAATCTTCAATATCGTTAGTTTGGGTTTCTGATTAATTCTCGATCGCCATCTTCCTCCAAATCCCAACCTAGAAAAATTTGTAGACAGTTTTACCAATCTTGTCTTACACTGTTTAATTGTCGCTAAAAATCAGTTGGGCGAATTTAGGGGAAGTACTGCGGATATTCTTTGCAGATAAGCTTTTAGACGTGCGAGAGTGCATTTCTAAAACCCCTAGAATCGCAACCTTCAGGCGAGAAAGCTGAAACCATTAGACTTCAGTTCTTTTCGCGAACTGTATTCCGACTCCCGGAAACTGAGTAGCACCCTACTTAAGTCCGATCGGAATTCGCATTCCAGAGCATGACTCAACCTCAGCTTTTTCATCGAATGCCTGAAGTACAACGAAACACGCGGAATCCGCTGCCTCTAATCTCCTAGAGGTAAGATTCTTCTGGTCTTCCGACCGTGGACTCCGTTGGAGTGACTGAGACACAAATCGGCGATCGAGGCGAAGCCTGTTCGCTGCATTTGTCATGATGTGTAAACAAGGAGAAAGAACAGTGGCTGTCGGCATTATCGGCACAAAGCTGGGCATGACTCAAGTATTCGACGAGCAACGGAGAGCAATCCCTGTTACCGTCATTCAAGTCGGCCCCTGCCCCGTAACCCAGGTCAAAACCAAAGAAACAGACGGTTATTCCGCCATCCAGATTGGATATGGTGAATGCACCGAGAAGGCATTGAACAAGCCTGAACTGGGTCACCTGAAAAAATCAGATTCGCCACCTCTGCGACATCTGATCGAGTATCGAGTAGACAATGCGGGAGAATACACCCTCGGTCAGCAGTTGAATGCTGACCTGTTTGAGGCAGGTCAAAGTGTAGATGTGATTGGAACCAGCATTGGACGCGGTTTCGCGGGTTATCAAAAGCGCAACAACTTTGCACGAGGCCCGATGTCTCACGGTTCTAAAAACCACCGTGAGCCGGGTTCAACCGGAGCGGGAACGACTCCCGGACGGGTCTACCCAGGAAAGCGGATGGCAGGTCGCTTAGGCGGAACTCAGACCACCGTTCGGAAGCTGACTGTTGTGCGTGTGGACACAGAACGCAACGTCATTCTGATTAAAGGGGCAGTGCCCGGAAAGCCCGGAGCGCTTGTGCAAATCCTGCCCGCTAAGACCGTTGGGGGTAAGTAAGACATGGCAGACTTTACAGTAAAAGATTGGGACGGGACTGAAGCGGGAACCGCAGCGATCGATCTCAAAACCGCAAGACCCGAAAGCGCTGCTGGCATTTTGCACCGCGCCGTGATTCGTCAATTGGCGAATGCTCGTCAGGGAAATGCTTCGACTAAAACCCGTGCAGAAGTTCGGGGGGGTGGTCGCAAGCCTTGGAGACAGAAAGGAACCGGACGTGCTCGTGCAGGTTCAAACCGTTCTCCGTTGTGGAGAGGTGGCGGTGTAATCTTTGGCCCGAAACCCAGAGATTATTCGATCAAGATGAACCGCAAAGAGCGAAGACTCGCGCTGAGAACTGCTTTCCAAGGACGGGCGGAAGACTTGATCGTGGTGCAGGATTTTGCAGATAAGCTGCCTCGCCCGAAGACCAAAGAGCTTGTTCAAGCATTATCGCGTTGGGGCGTTGAAGCGGGATCGAAAGTTTTGATGATCGTGGCTGAGCGAGACGAGAACGTTTATCTCTCCGCTCGGAACGTGGAGCGACTGAGATTGATTTCAGCGAATAACCTCAACGTTTATGATTTGCTCCATGCAGATCACATTGTTGCGACTTCCGCAGCACTTGAGAAAATCCAGGAGGTGTACGGTGAAGACTGATCCCCGCAACTTAGCTGATATCATTCGTCGCCCATTGATTACCGAAAAAGCGACACGGTTGCTCGAACTGAACCAATACACCTTTGAAGTTCAGCCGAAAGCCTCGAAGCCCGAAATTAGAGCCGCGATCGAATACTTATTCGACGTGAAAGTCACGGGCATCAGCACAATGAATCTTCCTCGCAAGAAGAAGCGCGTCGGTAAGTACATTGGCTTCAAGCCGCAGTACAAAAAAGCGATCGTCACCCTGGCTGAAGGCGACACGATCACTCTGTTCCCCGAAGTATAACCACCCAGAGAGCAAACTATGGGCATCCGAAATTTTCGACCCTATACCCCTGGCACTCGTCAACGCAGTGTCCCTGATTTCGCAGAAATCACCAAGTCGGAACCCGAAAAGTCTTTGGTGGTGTACAAGCACCGCAATAAAGGACGGAACAATCGGGGTGTTGTCACCTGTCGTCACCGGGGCGGCGGTCACAAGAAACTGTACCGAATCATTGACTTCAAGCGTGATAAACGCAATGTAGTCGCGACGGTTGCGGCGATCGAATACGACCCGAACCGCAACGCTCGAATTGCATTGTTGTTCTACGCCGATGGTGAAAAGCGTTATATCCTGCATCCAGTTGGATTGACGGTTGGCACAAAGGTGCAAGCAGGCAACGATGCCCCGATCGAAGTTGGTAACGCTTTACCGCTCGAAAAGATCCCGCTCGGTACGATCGTTCATAACGTCGAACTGCAAGCCGGTAAAGGCGGACAAATCGTTCGGGCTGCTGGAGCTGCCGCGCAAGTTGCTGCAAAAGAAGGCGATTACGTCACCCTGAAGCTACCTTCGACTGAAGTTCGGATGGTGCGGAAAGAGTGTTACGCCACGATCGGACAAGTCGGCAATACCGATCACCGCAACCAAACGCTTGGAAAAGCTGGGCGCAAACGCCATTTGGGTCGCCGTCCGGAAGTGCGTGGTAGTGTGATGAACCCCGTAGATCACCCGCATGGTGGTGGTGAAGGTCGGGCCCCGATCGGTCGATCGGGGCCGGTGACACCGTGGGGTAAACCTGCGTTGGGTGCAAAGACTCGCAACAAGAAGAAACTCAGTAGCGCCCTGATCGTGCGTCGTCGTCGTAAGACTTCTAAACGCGGACGTGGCGGACGCGAATCGTAAGTTAGAGAGGACGAAAAACGATGGCACGTTCATTGAAAAAAGGGCCTTTCATTGCTGACCACTTATTGAAAAAAGTGGAAAACGCAAGAGCAAAAGGCGACACTCAGGTAATCAAAACCTGGTCACGCGCATCCACCATTCTGCCGCAAATGATCGGCATGACTTTTGGAGTTCACAACGGGAAAGTTCACGTTCCCGTATACGTGAGCGAACAAATGGTCGGTCACAAGCTGGGTGAATTTGCGCCTACCCGGACTTACCGGGGACATGGCGGCGGCGATAAGAAATCGCGGAGGTAGGAACAATGGCGACACAAACACCAGGAGAAGTCAAAGCGGTAGCCCGCTACATTCGGATGTCACCGTTCAAGGTGCGCCGAGTGCTGGATCAAATTCGCGGACGTTCCTATCGGGAAGCGCTGATTATCCTCGAATTCATGCCGTATCGCGCTTGTGAACCTGTTCTCAAGGTTCTACGATCGGCAGCCGCAAACGCAGAACATAATGAAGGCTTAAATCGCGCCAGTCTAGTCGTAAGTCAAGCCTATGCTGACCAAGGACCTGTTCTGAAGCGGTTTAGACCGAGAGCGCAAGGGCGGGCATATCAAATCCGCAAACCGACGTGCCACATCACGATCGGCGTTGCGCCGGGCGCAGATTCATAAGGGAGAACAACATGGGACAGAAGATTAACCCCAATGGTTTTCGGCTCGGTGTGATCAAAGAACACCGATCGCGCTGGTTTGCTGATGCCGATCGTTATCCCGATCTGCTTCAGGAAGACCACAAGATTCGGCATTTCTTCACCAAGAATCCGAAGAACTTGGATAACCTGAAAAAGCCGGGGATTTCGGAAATCCGTATCGAACGCAAAGCCGACCAGATTGATTTAGAAATCCGCACGTCTCGCCCTGGCGTGGTCGTCGGTCGTGGTGGCGCTGGAATCGAAGTGCTGAGAACGAACCTCCAGCAAGCGTTAGGCGCAAACGATCGACAAATCCGCATTAACGTGGTGGAAGTCGCTCGTGTGGATGCTGATGCCATGCTGATTGGCGAGTACATCGCAGAACAGCTAGAGCGTCGGGTTTCCTTCCGGCGCGTCGTGCGCCAAGCGATCCAGCGTGCTCAACGTGCAGGCATCGAAGGCATCAAAATCCAAGTGAGCGGTCGCCTGAATGGGGCTGAAATTGCCCGTCCAGAGTGGACTCGCGAAGGTCGTGTTCCCCTACACACCCTCAGAGCCGACATCGATTATGCTTACACGACTGCCCAAACGATCTACGGAACGTTAGGCATCAAAATTTGGGTGTTCAAAGGAGAAATCCTGCCCGGACAAGAGCGTGAAGCTGAAGTTGTCGCGCCGAACCAACAACCGCGTCGTCGTCAACAGCGTCGTCAGCGATTTGAAGATCGATCGAACGAAGGGTAGGAACAGTAGGGAGTAGGGGGACGAGAGAACATTGAAACATCTCGCTCCCCACTCCCCACCTCCCCACTCCCCACATACAGGTATCGACCAATGTTAAGCCCAAGAAGAACAAAATTCCGTAAGCAACAGCGCGGTCGGATGCGAGGATTGGCGACACGCGGAAGTCAACTGAACTTCGGTGACTTTGGCTTACAAGCCCTAGAGCCAACCTGGATCACATCGCGCCAAATCGAAGCTAGCCGTCGTGCAATGACGCGCTACATTCGCCGGGGTGGACAAATCTGGATTCGGATTTTCCCCGACAAGCCCGTCACCGCTCGTGCCGCAGAAACCCGGATGGGTTCTGGTAAAGGTGCGCCCGAATACTGGGTTGCCGTGGTGAAGCCTGGTCGGATTATGTTTGAAATCGCTGGAGTCCCGGAAGAAACTGCTCGTGAAGCCATGCGCCTCGCCCAGTACAAACTCCCGATCAAAACGAAATTCATCACCCGTCAGCAAGTCGTTGAGGAGGAATCATAAATCATGGCACTTCCGAAAATTGCAGATGCTCGATCGCTAAACGACGAAGAACTTTCGGATCAGATCCTTTCTGTCAAGAAAGAGTTATTCCAACTCCGAATGCAGCAAGGAACTCGTCAACTCGAAAAACCGCATCAATTCAAACACCTCAAGCATCGCCTCGCGCAGCTCCTGACGGTGGAACGTGAAAGACAGTTGAAAGGTGAATAAGTCCAATGGCAGTTAAAGAAAGAGTTGGCTTAGTTGTCAGCGACAAAATGGACAAAACGGTGGTCGTGGCTGTGGAAAACCGCACCGCGCACCCAAAATACGGAAAAATCGTCGTCCGGACAAAGCGCTACAAAGCACATGATGAAGAAAACAAGTGCAAACAAGGCGATCGCGTCCGGATTCAGGAAACTCGCCCCTTGAGCCGCACCAAACGCTGGTCTGTGCTTGAGATCCTGAGTACTAAAGCCTAACCTATCAGGAGACGGACATGATTCAGCAGGAAAGCTATCTCAATGTGGCAGACAACAGCGGCGCTCGGAAGCTCATGTGCATTCGTGTACTGGGTGGCAACCGTCGCTATGCCGGAGTTGGCGATGTCATTGTTGCTGTTGTGAAGGATGCAATCCCGAACATGGCAGTGAAAAAGTCGGATGTTGTTAAAGCCGTCATTGTTCGCACTCGCAAAACCTTGCGTCGCGATAGTGGCATGAGCATTCGGTTTGATGACAATGCAGCCGTGATTATCAACGCAGACGGCAACCCTAGAGGAACCCGTGTGTTTGGCCCAGTTGCGCGTGAACTCCGCGAAAAGAACTTCACCAAGATTGTTTCTCTAGCGCCGGAGGTGCTGTAAATGGCATTGAAGAAGAAAAAGTCCCCCGTTGCTCTAAAAATGCACGTCAAAGCGGGTGACACGGTACAAGTGATTGCCGGAAACGATAAGGGCAAAGTTGGTGAGATTGTTCGCGCATTTCCTAAACTCAGCAAAGTGATTGTGAGAGGCGTGAACATCAAAACCAAACACATCAAGCCGAAACAAGAAGGCGAATCCGGTCGGATCGAAACGATCGAATTTCCCATCCACAGCTCGAACGTGATGCTGTATTCCGAAAAGCAAAAAGTCGCATCTCGCATTTGCTACACCTTCACCGAAGATGGACGCAAAGTGAGAAAACTCGTCAAAACCGGCGAAATCATTGATTAAGCCTTGCATTCATTTAGCCCCTGACCAAGCCCAGGGAGGAATCTAAACTATGTCCAACAGACTGAAGACCTCGTACGCAGAAAAAGTTGTTCCCAAGTTAACCGAGCAGTTTGGCTACAAGAACATCCACGAAGTTCCCAAAGTCGTCAAGATCACCGTCAACCGGGGTCTGGGCGAAGCGTCACAGAATGCGAAAGCGCTTGAAGCATCTGTCAACGAACTCGCAATCATCACTGGTCAAAAACCCGTCGTTACTCGCGCTAAAAAAGCGATCGCCGGATTCAAAATTCGTCAAGGAATGCCAGTTGGGGTGATGGTGACGCTGAGAGCCGATCGAATGTACAACTTCTTGGATCGTTTGATGAATCTAGCCTTGCCTCGGATTCGGGACTTTCGCGGCATCAGCCCGAAAAGCTTTGACGGACGCGGTAACTACACCCTCGGTCTGAGAGAGCAACTGATCTTCCCCGAGATTGAGTACGACAGCGTCGATCAAATTCGGGGAATGGACATCTCGATCATTACGACTGCAAACACTGATGAAGAAGGACGTGCCCTGCTGAAAGAACTGGGTATGCCGTTCCGAGATAACTAACGCAGTCAAATCACAGAGGCAACTATGGCAGCAAACGACACCATTTCAGATATGCTGACGCGCATTCGGAACGCTAGTCTAGCGCGTCACCAAACGACCGAAGTTCCATCCACCCGCATGACTCGCAGTATTGCTGAGGTATTAGTCGCTGAAGGCTTTATCGCTTCAGTCGAAGAAGTAGGTGAAATTCCCAAGAAAAACCTAGTCTTGGGTCTCAAGTACAAAGGCAAAAATCGCAAGCCGATTATCACCGCGCTGAAGCGCGTGAGCCGTCCGGGTTTGCGGGTGTACTCGAATCGTAAGGATCTGCCGCGTGTCTTAGGCGGCATCGGGATTGCGATCGTTTCCACTTCAAGCGGCATCATGACCGATCGCGAAGCTCGCAAAACGGGTGTTGGCGGTGAAGTCCTTTGCTACGTCTGGTAAGCAGTTGGAGGAATAAACTATGTCTCGAATTGGAAAACGTCCGATTACCCTCCCTGCGAAAGTGACCGTCGCGATTAACGGTCAAGAAGTCGTGGTGAAGGGGCCGAAAGGAGAACTGTCAAGAGTTCTGCCTGCGGGAGTTACGATCGAAACCGAAGGCGATACCGTAACCGTGAATCGGGTCAACGATTCGCGGATGGCGCGTGAACGTCATGGTCTGTGCCGTACTCTGGTTGCCAATATGGTTGAAGGAGTGGCAAATGGATTTCAACGCCGCTTAGAAATTCAAGGGGTCGGCTATCGGGCTGCGGTTCAGGGTAAGAATCTGAACCTCAGCATGGGCTACAGCCATCCGGTACTGATCGAACCGCCAGACGGCATTCAATTCCAAGTCGAAAACAACACCAACGTGATTGTGAGCGGAATTGATAAAGAGATCGTCGGCAATACGGCGGCGAAGGTGCGGGCGGTACGTCCACCGGAACCTTACAAGGGTAAGGGAATCCGCTACCAGGGCGAAGCAGTCCGTCGCAAAGTTGGTAAGACGGGTGGTAAAGGGAAGAAATAAGCCATGAGCAAAGTAAGTCGTCGAGAATCTACACGCCTGCGTCACGCTCGGATTCGCCGTCGTGTGTCGGGCACTCCAGAGCGTCCCCGGTTAGCCGTGTTCAAATCGAATCAGCACATCTATGTTCAACTGATCGATGATGTGGCTCAAACCACGATCGCGGCTGCTTCCACCGTCGAGCCGGAACTGAAAGAAAAAATCGAATCCGGAGCAAACTGCGCAGCTGCGGCTGAAGTCGGTCGGTTGATTGCTGATCGTGCGAAAGCCAAAGGCATCGAACAAGTGGTGTTCGATCGCGGAGGTAACTTATATCATGGTCGCGTCCAGACCTTAGCGGATGCTGCCCGTGAAGCAGGTCTAAACTTCTAGGAGCAAACACAAATGGCTAAGGCAAAAGGAAAAGAAAAGAAATCTCGCGAAAAGGAATCCGAATTCCAAGAGCGCGTGGTACAAATCCGCCGTGTAACTAAAGTAGTTAAGGGTGGTAAAAAGCTCAGCTTTAGAGCGATCGTGGTAGTTGGAAACGAGAAAGGTCAAGTCGGTGTCGGCGTGGGTAAAGCCAGCGATGTCATCGGTGCGGTGAAGAAGGGTGTCGCAGATGGTAAAAAGCATCTGATCGATGTGCCCCTGACCAAATCTAACTCGATTCCACATCCTGCAACCGCAATGGGCGGCGGCGCTAAAGTGATGATGCGTCCTGCGGCTCCGGGTACTGGGGTAATTGCCGGGGGTGCTGTTCGGACGGTGCTAGAACTCGCTGGCGTGAAGAACATTCTGGCGAAACAGCTTGGATCAGGCAACCCGTTGAACAATGCGCGTGCTGCGGTGAATGCGTTAGCAGAACTTCGCACACTGTCGGATGTCGCTCAAGAGCGCGGCATTCCGGTTGAACAACTTTACGGCGTTTAGGAGGCACTAGATCATGAGATTAGAAGATGCTGTGCCCCAACCAGGCTCAACCAAGCGGAAGCGTCGCATTGGTCGCGGGATTTCTGCGGGTCAAGGCGCGAGTGGTGGCTTTGGAATGCGGGGTCAAAAGTCTCGATCGGGTCGTCCGACTCGTCCGGGATTTGAAGGGGGTCAAACGCCTCTGTATCGTCGCTTGCCGAAGTTGAAATACTTCACGGTGATCAATCGGAAGTATTTCACGGTGGTCAATGTGAGCGATTTGGCTGAGTTGGATGCCAATTCTGAAGTGTCGTTATCTTCGCTGATGGATGCGGGGATTGTGACTCAGGATGATGGTCCGCTGAAGATTTTGGGCGATGGTGAGTTGTCGGTAAAGCTGACTGTGAAAGCAGCAGCGTTTACTGAGGGCGCGAAGTCGAAGATTGAAGCGGCTGGCGGAACTTGCGAGATTGTTTAAGTTCTAAAGCTAGTGAATTGAAAAGACCTGCACTGTTTAGTGTGGGTCTTTTTTGCTAATCGACCGGATAGAATAACGCTAAAGCATTGAAAAGGTTGCAATGAGCGCAGTTCTTAACAAACCATCCTCACTTCTGCACGAAATCCAAATTGAGAAAATTGGTGAATGGAATTTGTTTAAGTTTAGCGATGCGTTACAGCTTCGCATGGAAGAATTGCTAGAGAAAAAGAAAGCGGATCAACTGGCAGTTGAAGAAATTGGGGAACTGGATGCGCTCTGCAGAACTCGCTCGAATTTTCACCCACATCAATACGATGATGGCAGCGCAGAATGTTAATCAATGACACTCGACGGGCCGTATATAGTGAAATTACGCACTAAAAGTGAACATAGAGTTACAATCAATGCCTTCTACGATTATTCTCGTTCGTGTTTTTGTAGAAACCTCACAAATAGAATTGTGTGAGCAAGCAGCAGTATCAGTCATAAGCATGTTTGAACAATGTGTAGGCTTGAGTCGAAAAAGTATCAATACTTATTGGAAGATCCCGCAATATATTGAGATTTTTCTAGAGTTCATCCCTAAAGAAGATTCAGATGCAGCGTTTCAGCACATTGTAGATGAATTGGGACAAGGCTGGAATTTTAGACAATCCTCATTAGAGAAGTGGGCTGTGTGGACACCATCTGAATTAAATAAGTTCTCTATTTCTGATGTACGTTGGGCAAGTGTAGATCTTATTCAGGAATCGCCTTTTAGTTCGATCATGTAGCACTGCGATTACCATGATGCGCTGCCTGGGCACAAAGCGCCACGTAAACAAGCGACTCACGCGGAGCGTGTCCGCAGCTATAACTCAGAAGACGAAAGCCGACCCTCGATCGGTTCATACTCATCTTCTAGCAACCAATGTTGTGCCTCGTCATAGCTGGAACTCTTGAAAATGACTGCATAACCCTTTGCAGGATCAAAGATCTGACAACGACCTGACTCATCTCCTAATAGCAGAAGAATATAGGGTGGAGAAAGCATCGGTTCAATCCACACCTCAGCAAACTGCCAATTATCCTTCACTGGGGCCGGTACGGGGAATGACGTGATATCGGTTTTCTGCATTAATCTTCACCTCTCCGTAGAACAAGGGAATGGTCGAGCCATCTGGATCAATTCGATACCCGATCGACTCCGAAAACAATAGTCCATACCGCTCATATTCTCGAATGATACCTGTAAATTCTCCGCTTGCAATGACCGCTTGAGCAACTCGCTCCATCGTTGCCTCATCATGGAAAACGTGAGCTGCTCTTCCTCGTCCCAATAGTCGTTGCACTTGGGCAGTTCCCGGTAAACGTTTTGCAGTGTGTTTAGAGTCAAGAAAAATCTCACGATTGATACCACTCATACCATTAGGGAAACTTGCTTTTCAAGCATAGATGAGTTGAGTGAAATTAAAGGAGGTGCGATCGGAACAGGCATTCGTGAGCACATAAGCGTGTAGCAAAGTTAACGCTCAATTTCTCGATCGCTCATCTCGCGGTTGTATTTTGCCGCAACCACTCTACAAACTCTTCGCGCCCCAACGCACCGGATGCGATCGCCAGTACAAAATGCTCCTGCTCATCTACAGACGCACTAATTTCTAATCCATTCAAAATCAGAAAAGTTTCTGTCGTTGCGTGACCTGTCCGCTTATTTCCATCAATGAATGGATGATTCATGATAATTGAAAACCCGATCGCTGCCGCCTTTTCAGGCAAACTTGGATACAGTTCGTCTCCACCAAAGGTCATTCTGGATTGAGCAATTGCCGACTCTAACAATCCAATATCTCGAACACCTGTTGCTCCTCCAGATTGCTCAATAATCCTGCGATGCAGTTCTAATACTTCAGAGAGCGTTAGATAGCGCATTAGGCTAAACGTTGATACAATTCAGCGTTCTTTGCTAATACATAATCGGCTGCCTCAACAAAATCAGCCTTTTGCGAATTCAGCCAGTCTTCTAAACTCGCTTTCAAGAGAACTTCTAGGGCAATTCCATGCACATCTGCTAGGTCTTGTAACTTCTTGAATTGGGTATCTGAGAGATCAATAGTAATTGAAGCCATGACGATTATCCTTCTAGTGCCTGTGGTGCAACTATATTACTTCCAATAAATTCGTGAAGACTACATTTTCTCATTTCTTGGGCGGAATCGAAGGGAGACCTGCATTCACGAGAACGTATCCCTGTAGCGAAGCTAACGCTCAAGGTCTCGATCGCCGTTCTGTCAGTAAGCTATTTCTGGTATTGACGGTAAAGCGTAAAACTATGTTGGATGAAACCGCGATCGAACAACGGCTAACCGCGCTTGAAAAAGAAGTCGCAATACTGAAGCAAAAAGCGACTGATAATTGGCTGGAGCACCTCATCGGCTCCATCTCAGACGAAGAGACTTTTCTGCAAACGCTCGAATACGGGCGGATCGAGACGCTGATAAACCGAATGATGAGAGACGAAGCTTTGTGCCATCGGAATCCTCTGATTCTCAAATTCTGGACTAATATGGTTTTGCCCTAGTTACCCAGTTCAATCTATGTCCGACCCTCAAGCAACGTTTTCTCGGCTCAGACAAGCCCTCGATCAAATTGTGGTCGGTCAATCTGCATTAGTGCAACAGCTTTTAGTGGCGATGCTGTCCGGGGGACACGTAATTTTAGAGGGAGTTCCGGGAACAGGGAAAACGCTGCTCGTCAAAGTCATGGCGCAATTGGTGCGATCGGAGTTTCGTCGCATTCAACTCACGCCAGACATCCTACCATCGGATATCTTGGGAACAAATATCTTTGACTTGAATACTCGCAGCTTTGTGCTAAAAAAAGGCCCTGTATTCACTCAGATTTTGTTAGCTGATGAAATCAATCGAACGCCGCCGAAAACCCAATCTGCGCTGCTCGAAGCGATGGAAGAACAGCAGGTGACGCTGGATGGCGAAAGCTTGCCCCTGTCTGATTTCTTTTGGGTGATTGCAACACAGAATTCATTGGAATTTGAAGGAACATATCCTTTACCAGAAGCGCAGCTCGATCGCTTCCTCTTCAAGCTGATCGTTGCTTATCCCGATGCGGCGGCTGAGAAGAAAATGCTGCTGAATCATCAAGCGGGATTTCAGGCAAAACGACTTGATCTAGACAGAATTAAGCCTTTAGCATCGGTTGAACAGGTTTTACAGGCGCGGCAATTGGTACGATCGCTCACCGTCGAAGAGTCAATTCTTGATTACCTACTCTCTGTGGTGCAAAAAACCCGTCAACATCCTGATTTAGTGCTGGGAGCATCGCCACGATCGGCAGTAGCATGGCTGAATGCCAGTAAAGCCCACGCTTGGTTAGCAGGTCGCAACTATGTGGTTCCCGATGATATCAAAGCCGTTGCACCACCCTTGTTACGACATCGATTGATCCTGCGTCCCGAAGCTCAATTAGATGGTGTGAATGTGGATGCAGTAATCAATACAGTTCTCAATCAAGTTCCTGTTCCCCGATAACTATGATTCCTTCGCGCCGAACTTACGGATTGTTGTTACTCGGTGGCGCGATCGCTGCCGTTCTCTTCTTGTTTAACGCGGCATTGTCGATCGCAGCATTGTTATTGTTTGATCTGATTGTTCTCGGACTATCAATCTGGGATAGTTCACGGGTGAAGTCAAATCAGGTAAAAGTCCAGCGACAAGTGGCATCTCGATTGTCGATCGGGCGAGATAACTTAGTAAGTTTAACTGTCGAATCAGGAGCGCGATCGGCGGAAGTGCGAATCTATGACAAATATCCGATCGCATTTTCAGCGTCATCAATGCCCTTATCAACCAAGCTTGCACCGAACATCAAACAAGACCTATCCTACACTGTGCATCCTTCTAATCGGGGAGAATATCACTGGAAAGAAATCCAAGTCCGTCAGCTTAGTCCGTGGCGGTTAGCTTGGCACAATTGGAAGATACCGCAGGATCAGAAAGTTGCAGTTTATCCCGATTTGATTGGACTCCGATCGCTCTCCATTCGATTAACTCTAGAATCCTCTGGCTCCATTCGTCGTGCTCGTCGATTAGGGATTGGAACCGAGTTTTCTGAACTCCGAGAATATGGTGTTGGCGATGATCCGCGCTTTATTGATTGGAAAGCCACGGCACGACGCGGACAGCCTTTAGTCAGAGTCTTAGAACCAGAACAAGAGCAAACTTTGATTATTTTGCTCGATCGAGGTCGGTTGATGACTTCTCAAGTGAAAGGATTATCGCGGTTTGATTGGGGATTGAATGCCACCTTAGCACTCGCATTAGCAGGACTGCATCGGGGCGATCGCGTTGGCGTTGGAGTGTTCGATCGACAAGTGCAAACCTGGATTCCACCAGAGCGCGGACAAGCTCATCTCAATCATTTGATTGAACGGTTAACTCCAATTCAGCCGGAAATCTTAGAGCCAGATTATCTAGGTGCAGTTACAACGTTAGTCAATCAACAAGCGCGACGTGCTTTAGTTGTGGTCATTACCGATATTGTGGATAATACTGCGTCTTCAGAACTGCTTGCAGCATTGGGAAGATTGACACCAAGGTATCTACCGTTTTGTGTGACACTACGCGATCCACAAGTTGATCAGCAAGCGCACACGACTACTGAAGATTTGCCGTCAACTTATCAAAGAGCTGTTGCACTCGATCTGATAGCTCAGCGTCAAATCGCATTTAGTACATTAAAGCAGCGTGGTGTTTTGGTATTGGATGCACCCGCGAACCAAATTACAAATGAATTGGTCGATCGATATCTCCAACTCAAAGCCAGAAATCAGCTTTAGGGGGAAGTTCGGTGATCGGGCAAAACAGTAGATTCAGAAGTATTGTTAATCTGATCGACCGATGAATCCTCTTAAGCACAAAGAACTATTACGCGGTATTTTTGCCGTTGCTCTGATTATTGTTGGAATCACTCACTTTCTTGCACCCCAAGAGTACGCCAAAATCGTACCGCCCATCTTTCCAGCGTTCACTTCGGTCTATGTAAGTGGAGTCTTTGAGATTTTGGGCGGCATTGGATTGTGTATTCCTTACTTGAGTGTTGCAGCAGCATGGGGACTGATTTCTTTGTTTATTGCAGTCTTTCCTGCCAACATCTATCTCGCATTGCACAGTGAAATCACATTAAACAACGTTCCGCATAGTCCTTTGTTTTACTGGCTGAGATTGCCATTTCAACCCGTGTTGATTGCTTGGGCATATTGGTACACGCGCCATCCAGAGAACCAAAGAGGAGCAGAAGCGATCGCAAACCAATGGCAAAAGATCGATCGCTTAGTCGAGAAGAAATAGATTAAAGAATCTTCTCCAGCCCATACACCAAGGATTTCAGAGGGATCACTTTGCGAATCGAGAGCAGCACTCCCGGCATATAACAAGTACGATCGGTCGCATCATGCCGCAGCGTATAAATTTGTCCTTGTGCCCCAAAAATAATTTCCTGATGTGCAACCAATCCGGGCAATCGAATGCTATGAATCCGAATTCCCTCATCGGCTTGCGCTCCTCTTGCTCCTGCAACTTTTTCAGTTTCAGAGACGATCGCTTCGTTATAAGTCTTGCCGAGTTCCGCTAACATTTGCGCGGTTTGGACTGCGGTTCCGCTCGGTGCATCAGCTTTCTGATTGTGATGCAGTTCAATAATTTCGACGTGATCGAAGTATTGCGAAGCTTGAATCGCGGCTTGCTGCATCAACACAACGCCGATCGAAAAGTTCGGAACAATTAAACATCCGGTACTCGCTTTATCGGCAAACTCGGCTAAATCCTGAATCTGGCCTGCGCTTAATCCGGTTGTGCCGACCACTGGACGGACTCCGTAAGCGATCGCCGATCGTACATTGTTGTAAACTGCATCCGGGTGCGTTACATCCACCACAACGCCCAACTCTTTCTCCTGGGACAGCATCGCCATCATTGACTCATACTCATTCGTCACAGGCACTTCGAGCGCCCCACAGCCGACGATTTCCCCAATATCTTCACCGACATACTTCGGGTTTTTTGCCAGCGCCCCAATTAACGTCATATCTGGCGACTGTGACACCGCTTTGACAATTTCCCGACCCATTTTGCCTGTTGCACCATTCACCACGACTGGAATGCGACCTGCCATCGGCTCACCTTCTAATTCAGCTTCTCTATTCTCCCACTCCCGCTTCGTGTCACAATAGAAAACGCGAATTAAAACTGCTTTACTCTTTCAGGACATCCCGTGACCTTTACGACACAACCGACATCACAAAACGGACGATCGACCGCTACTTCCGCTCGGCGGCGTGCTGTGTTTCCTTTTACGGCGATCGTTGGACAAGAAGAAATGAAATTAGCGCTGTTGCTCAACATCATCGATCCCAAGATCGGCGGGGTGATGATCATGGGCGATCGCGGCACCGGAAAATCCACCACGATTCGAGCTTTAGCAGATTTACTGCCAGAAATTGATGTCGTTGCCGATGATCCGTTTAATAGTCATCCCACCGATCCGGAATTGATGGGTGATGGGGTACGGCAATCGATCGATCAAGGCATCGATGTGCCTGTCGTTAAGAAAAAGGTAATGATGGTCGATTTGCCTCTGGGTGCGACTGAAGATCGCGTCTGCGGCACGATCGACATTGAAAAAGCACTGTCCGAAGGGGTGAAAGCCTTTGAACCGGGACTGTTGGCAAAAGCAAATCGCGGCATTCTCTATGTCGATGAAGTCAACCTGCTCGATGATCACCTCGTCGATGTACTGCTCGACTCCGCTGCTTCCGGCTGGAACACGGTTGAACGCGAAGGCATTTCGATCCGACATCCGGCTCGCTTTGTTCTCGTCGGATCGGGCAACCCGGAAGAAGGTGAACTGCGTCCGCAATTGCTCGATCGCTTCGGAATGCACGCTGAAATCCGCACGGTAAAAGAGCCAGTTCTGCGGGTGCAAATCGTTGAACAGCGTACCGAATTCGATCAAGATCCAGTTCCGTTTCTAGAAAAATATCAGCCCCAACAAACCGATTTGCAGCGTCAGATCGTCGAAGCACAAGAGCGCTTGAAGGCAATCGCGATCGACTACGATCTGCGCGTGAAAATCTCGCAAATGTGCGCTGAGCTCGATGTCGATGGATTGCGTGGCGACATTGTGACCAACCGGGCAGCAAAAGCCTTAGCGGCTCTAGAAGGTCGGACTGAAGTAACCGTCGATGAAATTCGTCGGATTGCGCCGCTTTGTCTGCGTCACCGTCTACGGAAAGACCCAATGGAATCGATCGATTCTGGCTATAAGGTTGGAAAAGTGTTCGATCAAATCTTTGGAGTTGCGGCTGAATAGAAGGGCGTTGCTGAAATTAAGCGTAAATTTTGGATTTGCCCTCACCCTAACCCTCTCCCTGGGGGAGAGGGAACAAGAGGTCTCTGGCTCCCTTCTCCCCAGGGAGAAGGGCTGGGGATGAGGGCAACCCGAAACTCTTTCTTTACTTCAGATCCTACAAACTTGCCGTTTTTCCAGTCTCTGCTTGAGAAGGAATCGGTTCAACCTCTGTGTATCCCATCTCGCTTGCCAACTCCCGCAGCAGCGAAATTTGCTGCTCAAACTCAAGCCCTTCTAACCGCTTCAACAAATTACTAATCGCTTCTGAAGCTTGATAATCCGCAGGCATATCTACAACCGCTTCACCCATTGCCACTGCCCACGCAAACCAAACTAGAAGCTGATTGTTTTCCTTCAGCGCACCATAAGCGCGAGAATACTCTGTATCCGCCCGATTCACGACATCGCGCATCACTTGAAGCTGATCCTGATGCGATAGATTCAGAAAATCGTCACCCAACAGAAGCGGCGCTAGTTCAGGTTCTGCTGCTCTTGGAGCCGCAGGCGTAACCGAGTCGCCCATTTTTTCATAAACGTAGTACAGCAGCGCCAGTTTATCATCGGCTCCCAACTGGTTAAAATCTGCGATCGTGCCCTGAATGTCCTGATCTAAATACTCGGACGGATCGACGTTTTGACTTGCGGATTGAGGCATAAAACTTTTTCCATAAATAACATCACTCAAGACGTATCAAGCTTTACCATCTAAAATCGCCCTCCTCAAGAGCGACTTCACACTCTAACCTCTGATGAACGACCAGATCTATCTTTTGGGCGTGTCAGGAAAGTTTGAAATTTAATAGCGTAGCAACATTGCAAACGCAAGATAGGAGAATTTATTATGTCTGAAATTAATACTCAATCTCAGGACGCTCAACAGGTGGCTGAATCGATCGCAGCAGGCGATCGTCCTGCGCCTCAAGTCGATGTATCTGCTGACTACGAAGCCGCTCAAGAATTCAGCATCAGCAGCATTGATCAAACCGGTGAAGGCGAAAAAGCCGCAGAAGCAGCAACAGCCTCCCAATTTGAAGTGCATTCGGCGGACGAAACCCAACTTGAACCCGACGCGCTGAGTTCAGAGCCAACAGGCGATCCAGACCTGTACCGCGACATGGCGAAGGATATCACGCAGAGTTCCGGCGCAACCGGAAATGTAGATGATGACTTGATGAAAAAAGCGATCGAGCTAGGAAAACCGGGTCAATAGCAGACAAACCTTTTGAGACGGGCTGGAACAGGGTTTGTGGTTCGGAGATCGCTGATCCGCTACAAGTTTTACACCCAATGACAAGCTAAGCGCGATCGCGCAAGTGACTCCAATAATCCAGTAGCGCTGAGAGGATCTTTGGGAAGCGTTAGACTTCACCGGAACAATCAGCGCTTTTATTTGATTGAGATTATGAGCGCTAAAGGCAATGCTGACAGCGCACTCCGAGTTCGTGCTTTGTTCGGCTAAATCGGTTCTGATTGCTAAAGCGTCCCTGAGCGCATCATATCCGGCGGTAACTTCCTGCTGACAAAACGCCAAGGTTCCTAACTGATGAAGTGCCCATGCTTCGATCGCGGCATCACCTAATGCCCATGCTGCCGCTAAACTACACCGCAGCAGTTTCGACCAGCTATCCCACAATTTCGCAATGGCAAACTCGCCTTCAATTGATCGCACCATTTCAATCACTTCTACCGATCGTCGTTGATTTGCGCCCCATTGTACTGCCAGCATCAGTAACTCCCGCTCTTGCAGAATGGCATTAGGCTGAGTCCGAATCCAGTCGAGAACATAGCTCAGAACTTTTTCCATCCAAGCTTCTGAGCTTCGGTGTTGAATTCGTAACCGATAGCGCCCTCGCTCCACTCCGATCAGTTTTAGATCAATCAGCCTGTCTAAATTTGGGTGAGAAACATTTGCGATCGCCGTAATTTGCTTCGCACTGAGCGGAACCCCAACGGTTGCCAACAGTTCAAGAACAGCAATTTCTGCATCAGATCGTTCGCTCAAATCGATCTCAACTGGCTCAGGAACCTGAATTGCCAAATCTGTTTGAGCAAGCCTTCGGTCAGTCGACGCGATCGCAAATCGGCTTTGAGGTAGCCAGCGCTGCAGTTGTTCAAAGTCTGTGGCGGTTAACTTCGAGTGATCTAACAGAATCAAAGCTTGGCGATCGCTCAGTCCTGATCGAATCTCTGCTCTTGATGGCTTCACCTCTGAAGGAACTCGATAAAACTGTTCAAAAATCGTCTGTAGCAGATCCCCGATCGGATCAAGCTGGTCTAAATATAAAATTCCATGCGGATAAGCTTGTTGCAATTCAGGTTGATGAGCTAACGATCGCAGTAGCGCCACCTTTCCAAAGCCTCTGCCGCAAATTTCTATTGATCGCTGCGCTTTGAGCGCTATTAAAGCCTGCGAAATTGCTGCTTCATCTACTGATTCAACCAAAGGCAAAACCAACGCTGGCATCGGCATCAACTCAAAAGTGCGTGTCTCAACCGAAATCGCCTGCAACACGACCCCATATCCAGACCCAATCAAGCATTCGCACTCTTCAAGCAGGAGACGAGCGACAACCGTTTGACTCAATACGGTCTCGATTGTGCTGGAAAAGGCAGAACGAGACATAAACTGCACTAGCTAAATCTGCGATCGAAATGGAAAAAAAGAATTTCCCCCAAGGCAGATTATAATAAGCCAATCTAGCTAATCTGTCTAGACTGAGCCGAACCTCAATTCAGAGAACTTGATCGCGCTACCGCAAGTCCGATCAAGTCCGTCGAACTCTCTAGGTCTGAGTTCACCCGCGATAAAGTTGCTAAAAACTCTGTAATATTCTCAAACTCACAATATGCAGACGCATAGCGAATACAAGCTGCCTCGCTTAAGGGCTGCAACTCTCGCAACACAAGCTCACTGATTTCACGACTTAGAATCTCTCGATTTGTGCGCTGCTGCAACAATCCTTCGATCGTACTGACTACCATCTCAATTTGGGATGCACTAATTGCCGTTCGCTCACAAATTCGAGTCAACGATCGCACCAGCTTTTCACGATCGAAGCTCTCGCGATTGCCATTCTCCTTCACCACCACGAGCGGCGCGAACTCAACCCGCTCATAGGTCGTAAACCGATGATTGCACTTGAGACATTCACGCCGCCGTCGCACACTTTGACCCCCCTCAGCAGATCGCGACTCTAGCACTCGATTTTCCAAGTTTTGGCAGGCAGGACAACGCATAGATTTTGTCAATAATCATCAAACATATCATACCCCTAGCGTAGCAACTCTGGATATTTTTTTATTTGCGCTATAGGCAGCGCAGCGTAAATAAGTCGCCTTTAGGATGATGTTGCTCGATCGCTCTCCTGCTCTTGATCTAGATCGCAAGAGGCAGCGATCTAGATCACAGGAATTCCGGGCATCACCGTTAGAACGGGTTGAATTCCGGGCAACTTTACTAAAGCGAACACCGTTAGTCCGTTCCTGACTAGCGGTGTTCTAGCCCAAATGCGGTTTCGGCAATGTGACTTCGACATCCCCGATTGGGCGCGTCCCACACTCAGTTGGCAAATGGCGCATGAAATCTCGTGACACTCAGAAGCAAAAATTGCTCGTCGTCGATGATGAACCAGATAATCTCGACCTGCTTTACCGGACTTTCTACCGGGAATTCAAGGTGCTGCGGGCAGAAAACGGCCCCACTGCACTAGATATCCTCGATCGAGAAGGCGATATCGCGGTCATTATCTCCGATCAACGAATGCCAATGATGAGTGGGACTGAGTTTCTCAGCCTCACCGTTTCAAAGTATCCCGATATCATTCGAATTATCCTGACGGGCTACACCGATGTTGAAGATCTCGTCGAGGCGATCAACTCCGGTAAGGTCTTCAAGTATGTGACCAAGCCGTGGAGCGATACGGAACTGCGCGAAGTCGTCAAAAGCGCGATCGACACTCACACGCTGCTGAAAACCCGTACAGAAGAACTGCGCCGCACTCTCCAGCGCGAATCTCTGCTCAACGCGATTACCAGCACGATCCGCAGCGCTCTCAGCTACGACGAAATCCTACAAACGATCGTCGAAACGATCGGCAAAAACTTCGAGGTCAGCGGCGCGATCGTCTGTCCGTTTCGCGATGGTGAAATTCAAGACCAGACGTTTACCTATTGGAAAGCTGCAACGCCTGCGCCAGAGTTAGCGCCGACGATTTGGGAAGCCTATCAGGTCGAATCGATTCCTGACGTGCAGCAGTGCGATCGCATTCAAGAGGTTCCCGATCGCCAAGCAGCTTATGCAGCAGCAGAAATTCACTCGACCTTAATGGTTCCCTTGATTTGCCAGCAAGAACTGATTGCGATTCTCGCGCTCCACGAGTGCGGCAAAAGTCGCACTTGGCAACCCGAAGAAATTGATCTCATTCACACGGTTGCAGATCAGGCAGCACTTGCGCTTTCGCAGGCGTACAACTATGAACAAGTCCGCGCTCTGGCAAAACGAGAAGCGTTAATCAACACGATCACGACCGCAATACGATCGAGCCTTGATCCTCAAGATATCTTTGCCGCGATTACACAACAGCTTGGGCAGGGATTGCAGGTCGATGGCTGTGCCTTATCGCTCTGGACAGAAGATGCTGCCTTTGTGCAATGTGTGGGACTGCATGATTCGAGTTGGCAAGACCAAAAGCCATCCGAAGCGCTTCTCCCA
Organism: Cyanobacteria bacterium FACHB-DQ100; assembly: GCA_014695195.1. Classification (NCBI taxonomy): domain Bacteria; kingdom Bacillati; phylum Cyanobacteriota; species Cyanobacteria bacterium FACHB-DQ100. The sequence continues at coordinate 246,992 of JACJNW010000011.1, forward strand.
CAGTCGAGTATCCCCATTGAGGGCAACCCCGTTTTAAAACAACTGATTGCGACGCAGCAACCCGTTGTTCTAAGCGACTTAAATGAGCATAGTGAATTCAACACCTCAGACTTCCACACTCCAGCGCGGGCGCTGCTTGTCGTTCCGTTGATTACCGACGGCAAAATTATCGGCAGCATTTCGCTGCGGCAGAACTCTCGATCGCGCCACTGGCAAGCCTCAGAAATTCAACTCGCGCAATCGGTAGCCGCCCAAGCTGCGATCGCTGTACAGCAATCTCGCCTTTACCAAACCACCCGTCAGCAAGCCGAGAAATTGCTGCAACTCGATCGTGCCAAAACAGAGTTTTTCCAAAATATCTCACACGAGCTTCGGACTCCCTTGACCTTGATGCTCGGCCCGCTTGAAACCGCCGTTTCATCCAGTCAGGGTCTTTCGCTAGAACAATCCACGGTTGCCCTCCGCAACTCGCGTCGCCTGCTGCGGTTGGTCAATCAACTCTTGGATCTTCAGCGCCTAGATGCGGGAAGAATGCAGCCCAAGTTTCAACCCTGTAACTTAGCGGAGTTTGTCAGACAAATTGTTGAAACCTTCCGTCCGTACTGTGAGAAAAAAGGACTGCATCTGGTGACGCAGTTAGAGCCTTGTTCGCAGGTTTATCTAGACCTCGAAAAATTTGACAAGGTGCTGTACAACTTGCTCTCGAATGCAATGAAGTTTACTCCCACAGGAGAGAGCATCACCGTCGCTTTAGAGGCGATCGAGGATCACTGCTGCTTAAGGGTGCGAGACACGGGAATTGGGATTCGCGAGGATCAACTGCCGCACTTGTTTGAGCGGTTCCGTCAGGCGGAGGGATCTGAAAATCGCAGCTTTGAAGGAACAGGACTGGGACTTGCACTGGTAAAAGAACTAGTGGAACTTCACAACGGAGAAATCAACGTAGAATCAGCGTATGAGCAGGGAACCACCTTCACGATCGAGTTGAAATTGGGAGCCGATCATCTGCCGCCCGATCAGGTCGTTGATGCCCAGTCTGATGTGCAGACGAGCCGAGCCGCGATCGAACTTGCTGATTTAGACGTTGAACTGCAAGACGATTGCGACCTTGAACCGCACATCATCGTGCCATCCGTGCATGAGCATCAACCCACCATTCTGGTTGTGGATGATAATCCGGATCTTCGCTCCTATGTTTCTGGCGTACTGAGGAAACAGGGCTACCAAGTTTGGGCTGCCCGCAATGGTGCAGAAGGGTTTGAGCAAGCGAGAACGCATCATCCGTCTTTAATTGTGACCGATCTGATGATGCCGATTGTGTCGGGTCTCGATATGATTCGCATGATTCGATCGCAAGACGCTCTCAAAGGCACACCGATCATTCTTCTGACTGCTAAAGCCGACGAAGACACGCGAATTCAAGGGGTAGAGCGGGGAGCAGACGCTTATTTAGCGAAGCCATTTAACGATCGAGAGTTGCTGGCTGAAGTCCGAAACCTCCTTGCGCTGAAAGAGAACGAGCAGCGGATTTCTCGCATTAACACTTATCTAACTGAGTCGGTTTTAAGCCGATTCTTGCCGCCAACGCTGGTGAAACGGGCTGCTCAAGGTGATCTCACCCTTGATCTTCGTCCTGAACCCCGGATGATTACGGTGTTGTTCAGCGATATTGTCGGATTTACCCAGCTTTCTAATACCCTGCGATCGCGGCGAGTGGCTGAACTTTTGAATGAATATCTGACCGCGATGACGAGCTGCGTGTTTGATAATGGCGGCACGGTTGATAAATTTATGGGCGATGCAATTCTGGCAATCTTTGGCGCGCCGGAAGAGCTGACTCCAAATGAACAAGTCCGCCGAGCGATCGCGACTGCTCGCCAAATGTATCGGACGCTCGATCAACTCAATGCCCACTGGGAAACTCAAGGCATCGATCGCGTCCGCTTCCGCTGCGGCATTCATCAAGGAACGGCAGTGGTGGGAATGTTTGGGGGTGAAGAACGAGCGGATTACACGGCAATTGGGCCCAGCGTGAATATTGCAGCCCGTTTGCAAGAGGCGGCAGCTCCGGGGTCGATCCTGATTTCTGCGGCGGTTGCGGACTATGTCGATGAAGACAACATTACTAAGGAAAGCCCGCTGAAGCTTAAGGGAGTAGATGAAACCGTTCTTACTTTTTCAATTAGCCCCTATCCGAATCAGATCCCGATGCGCCATTAACAAGGGCAGGAACTAAATCGCGGCGATCGTAGACGAGAGAGCTAGGATAGGAACGTGGTTTCGATTGCTTTCCGTGTGGGTGAGAGTTGGGCATGGGATTTTCTGGTTTAACGGCTCGATCGAAAGCGCAAGATTCTCCGGTACTCTGGCTGTCTTTCTTAGCTGGATCGCTTGTGGTGCATCTTGCAGCAATTTTGATTGGGCGCTGGTATTTTTCTCAAACGGCAAGCCCTCCGGCTGGAATGGCTCAGGCTCCCTTAGATTTTGTGGAAATTGATCCGAATGCGCCGCCGCTCAAGCAGCCGCAACGAACTGTGCCTTCAAGCCCACAACCCCAAACACAAGCAAAAGCAGCGCCGCCTCAAACTTTGCCGGCGGAGCCAGCCCAACCACCAAACTCAATTCAGAGTCTCGCCCGTCAGTCTGCACCTGAGCGATCGCGCGATCCACTTGCTCCTAGCCCTGCCCCGCTGAATTCGTCAGCCGGAGCGCCGAGTCGAACGCGGAGAGCGGTGGAATCCTTACAGCCTGGACAATCCCCAGCCGAGAGATCGACTTCTAGGCAGAATTCGACGGATTCACCTCGATCAACGACCAACCCGAACCCGACGACAAATTCAGGCAGTGGTAATTCTCAGTCTTCCGCTCCATCTCCAGGAACGTCATCCCCTTCTACGTCCCCTCCTGCATCCCAAACTCCTGACACTACTAAACCGGAAAATCTAGGCAAACCGGAAAATCCAGGTGATGCTACAACAGGAAACCCAACGCTGCCATCGGGAGCTGGAGAGCCATTGTCTATCGCGACGGGCATCCGAGGTGAAGTCTATGGAACACTTCAGGAAGATACTTATCGACCTGAACAATATGCAAGAGGTACCGTTGCCCTAAAATCGGCGGCTCTACCTGAAATTAAAGTAGAATTTCCAAGCAAGCTTCCGGTCAATGCTCTAGATTTGCGGTTGGGTCTTGTCATCAACCCAGAGGGACAGGTTGTAGCAGCAGATGTGCGAGAGGATAGCCCAACGCTGAAGCAAAATCCGAATCTGAATGATCCAAGAGTGCGAGCAGATATTCAGTCGATCGTGAACGGTCTTGTGCTTCAAGCAAACGCAGACGGAAGTTTGGCGTTTAATGTCAATCTGGAATCTAAACAAGTAGATGCCTACCGAATTATGAATATTCGGCTCAATATCAATCAGTGAGGTTCACGGCTCCTGCTTAGAGATGCAGGAGCTGTGATGTTTGATTAACCTTTTGCTTTTGCCTCCAAATTTTCGAGACGGCTCTTGAGGTCTTGATTTTCTTTTTTGAGCTGATCAAGTTCTTCACGCAGTTGTTTGACGGCTTTGTCCGAACCTGCATTTTTCTGCACAGTTTGAATTGACTCCTCGGCAATGCGACGAACGCGACCATCAGGAGTTTGATCAGCAAGCGATTGTAATAGCCCGATCGCTTTAGTCGTCTCCATCTGTCCTAGTGCAACAGCAACAGCGACTTGAGTGAGGAAGAACGTTTCGCGGGAAAGCGCTTTCAGCCGTTCTAGAATCCGCTCTAAATTGATGTTGTCTTGTCCGGTAGAGATTGTGCCAAGCGCGCGAATGGCTGCAAGACGGAGCGGTTGTGGCACTCCGGGCTGTGTGTACTCCAGAATTAAGTTCAGTGCGGCTTCTGAGGTCTTAAGCTGGCTCAAAGCCCCGATCGCGCCTGCTCTGACGACTTCGTTCCAGCCTTGTCGCTGTTTGAGAACCGAATCGATCAGTTTTAGGGTTTGTTCTTCGGATGCGTTGCTGAGTCCTGATGCGGCAACTTTTCCAAAGCTTCGCAGCGCAGTCGCTTCGACATAATAGCTGGCATCGCCGGCTTCGACGATCGCGCCTAATGCGGCATAGCTTTCCGGTGTCGCAATCTGCGCGAGACTCCCGACGATCGCTCGTCTCACTCGCGCATCTGAATCATTTAATCCTACGATGACGGCTTCAACGGCTTGATCGAGTTTAATGCTGGCAAGATTTTCGGCAACTTCGGCGCGGACTCCCCAGAAGCGATCGTTCTTCAACGAGTCGGATAAAGTTTTTACTGCTTCGAGCCCACCTTTTTTGGCGATCGCCTGCGCTGCATAGATGCGTGAGACTGGATCAGGATCGGACTGTAATTGGGCTTTGAGTTCGGGGAGTGGATACTCTAGCTCAACCGTTTTGAGGTGATAGTTATCGACATCAAAGCTAATGAAATCGGGTTTCTTCTCTAGCGGGAAGTAGAAGCTTTGTTCCTTCTCGTGAACCCGAACTGTAAAAGTTTTTTGATCAACCCTGCCCTCATTCACGAAGCTAATGCCGATCGGAATTCTCAGATCAAACAATTCTGATTGTGATTGTGTCACCGTAATCTTTGCAAGGTTGCTATCTGAATCCCAACTATAGCCAATCTTGAAATCGGGATGTCCACCACGATAGACATACTGATCAAATAGGAAGGTGAGATTCCGTCCGGTGGCTTTTTCGATCGCTCGTAACAAGTCAATCGTTTCAACCGTGCGGTGAGCATTGTCATTGAGAAAAGTTGCGATCGATCGATAAAACAACTCATCGCCTAACTGGGCTCGCATCATGTGATAAACACAAGAGCCTTTCTCGTAGATGTGACGATCGTAAAGCTCGATCGCTTCCCGGTAAACGTGCGTCACGAGCGATCGACGATAGCGGGAAGCATCCTCATCAAGATACTGTCGTGCTTGACCGAGCAAGTAATACAGCGCTTCTTCTCGTCCGTACTCTTCCTCTGTCCACATCACTTCTGCATAAGAAGCCATGCCTTCTTTCACCCAAGCGTGTGACCAATGCTTGATCACCACCAAATCGCCGAACCATTGATGCGCGAGTTCATGAGCAACTAGAGATTCAGTGTTGCGATTGTCGATCGCGGCTCGTTCGTCGAGCAAACAGCGATCGGTTAATAGTGTGGTTGAAGTATTTTCCATGCCGCCGAAGATAAAATCATCGACGCAGACCTGAGCATATTTCGGAAACGCATACGGATAGCCATATTTCTGACTATAGAACTCGATCATCCGGGGCGTTTTTCCCATACTGAGACGGGCTTGATCTTCTCGCCCTTTCTCCACATAGTACGTTACAGCTTTACCGTGCCATTGATCACGCAGTTCGGCAAAGTCCCCGATCGCCAACGTCATTAGATAAGTCGGATGAATTTCTTTTTGATGCCAGTGATAAATCTGCGTATCGCCGCGATCTTCTGTGGCGATCAATTCACCATTCGATACAGCATTCAACGGCTTCGGAATCTCGACTCGAATTTCTGAAGTCGCTAACTGTCCAGGATAGTCAAAGCAGGGAAACCAGAAGCGCGAATCTTCATCTTCGCCCTGCGTCCAGACTTGGGTTGGTTTATTGGGATAGTCTGGAGTCGGCGCGATGAAATAGATGCCTCGCTGCGGTTTCTCAACGTGATAGGCGATCGCTAAGTCAATCTTTTCACCGCTCTTTGTGGGTTGCTTGAGGTGAATCTGTAGCTGTTCGCCATCGTAGTCAAACGGCTGGGGCACATCATTAATTTTGACCGATGCAATGTTTAGATTCACCGCATCTAAGGTTAAGCGATCGATACCATTGCGAATCGGATTGAGCCGAATCGTGCAGGTTCCCTGGTAGCTTTGATTTGGAATATCGAGAACTAGATCGAGAAAAATATGCTCTACTTGACCCGGACGATCGGGATTGTAGTGAGGACGTGCGCCCGGTAGCTCGAATGATTTGTATCCATTTTCCGTATCTGTGGAGAATTGGCTCAGCATGGTCTATTTTCGCTTCTACGATTTTAAGTTTAGCGATAGTTTGCTCAAACGGAGGATTCCACGCACGATCAACACTCAAATCGATGTAATCAGTGTTACCCTGCTAGGGGGTACACTCAATACAATCCAAAGGCAGTCCAAAGGCAGTCCAAAGCGCTTCGTATTGAATTACAAATCATTGGAACTTTGCTCCACTCAGAAGGGACAAAACTCTCGTTCCTGTCTTATTCGCGAACCACTCCAAAAACTGACACATGCTTCGCTTGTTTTCCCGAAGCGGTATAAGTACGGCGTGTAGCCACTAATGTATCTACCGAAACCAATTTCATGAAAGCAAAGTTCACCCAAGCGCCTCAAGCTGATGCTGCCCGGCTGACTCCCCTCCCAAATGAAACTCCTCAGAACGATCGCATCGATCAACTTGCCGAGCAACTTAAAACAGAGCTTGAAACTGAGCTAAAGCTTTCCGGCGCGACGATCGCACAAATCGCCTATCGCATCGCGACCGAAGTGGATCGCATTTGCAGCAAGAGTGATCGGATTCAAGCTTCTGGACAGGTTAATTCTTGGCAACTGACGCTCGGACGCTACCGCATTCAAAAATGTGTGCGGTTTTATCAGCTTGGTTCTCAACGGGGTCGGGTCGAACTGCATAGTAATCTCAGCACGATGGTTTACCGCCCGATCGCGCCTGCTCATTTACAATTGACTTTTCAAGCCCGCTACACCTTGATTGAAGACTTTCTGCAAGGCTTTTACACCGAAGCACTGAGAGCCTGCCGTCGTGAAAACGAACTACCAGAAAACTATCAGCCGCGCACCCGCTTAGAACTTGCAGAATATATGGCATTTACAGAGCAGTACGCGAAACGGCGCATTACCTTACCGGCGAAACAAAATCAACAATTAATCATTCTACGCGCCCAGCGATTTGCAAGCCGTCAACCGCAAGAAATTGCCGTTGATATCGAAACTGCGATGGAGACTGCAAAATCAGATGAAGTCGAAGCATATGGGCGCTCTGGTGTGATCCAAATGATTCGTGAGCAGATGGTTTCAGAAAAGGTTGATCTATCGGAATCGGCATTGCGCGATCGTGTGGTCGTTGAACTGATGCGCTATCTCGAATCTCAGGGGCAAAAGGACTGTGTAGACTATCTGACGCTGAAGCTGCAAGATCTGTCAGTTCCAGAGATTGATGAACTGTTAGGGTTAACTCCACGCAAACGGGACTATCTCCAGCAGCGTTTTAAGTACCATGTTGAAAAGTTCACTACCTCTGACAATTGGAAACTGGTACATGAGTGGTTAGGAGCCGATCTCGATCAGAATCTGGGATTGCCTCCGAATCAGTGGGAGACATTTCTCAATGGACTGTCTGATGAAGAACAGCACTTGCTGCAATTAAAGCGATCGGGAGCGAGTGATCAAGAAATTACTGCAATGCTCAAATGTACTTCAAAGCAACTGCAAAAACGTTGGGGAGGACTGCTAGATTTGGCACGACAACAGCGCAATCAGGCAAAGTAAATTCGTGAATCGGTAGTGCAATGGGATGGAGAAATCTGTCCCATTTTTTCGTGCAGTTTTTAGATGAATGCTATCGGAATTGAGATTTTGAACTCGGTGCCTTTGTCGGGTTGCGAGTTAAAGGTCAATGAACCACCATGCTTTTCCACCACAATTTGATAACAAATTGAAAGACCTAATCCGGTTCCTTTGCCTTCTGGTTTGGTAGTAAAAAAGGCTTCAAACAAATGTTGCTGCACTTCTGGCGACATTCCTGCACCATTGTCTGAAATCCGAATGATAGCGTTGTTTTCTTCTATGTGAGTTGCGATCGTAATCGTATTCGGAGCTTTTTCAATCTCTGCATATTGTTTCCCTTGGCTGGAGTCTTCCAAAGCATCGATCGCGTTTGCCAGCAGATTCATAAAGACTTGGTTGAGTTGAGCCGCAAAGCAGCGTACTTCGGGAAGGGGTTCATACTGTTTGATGATTTGGATCGCGGGACGATCGGAACTCGCTTTCAGACGATGCGACAGAATCATCAGCGTTGAATCTAATCCTTTGTGTAAATCCGCAGGCTGTTTCTCGGTGCTATCGCTGCGCGAATAGCTGCGGAGTGAGTGCATAATGTCCCGAATTCGCTCAATTCCCAGCTTCATTGAATCAATCATCTTGGGCAGATCTTCGGCGACAAATTCTAAATCCATCTGATCGATCAACTCCGCGATCTCAGCGTGAGAATTCGGGTAAATTTCCTGATATTTGCGAACTAGCCCGATCAGCTCATCGACATACTGAGTGGCATATTTGAGATTGCCGGAGATAAAGCCAACTGGATTATTGACCTCATGAGCAACTCCCGCGACCAGTTGTCCCAAGCTAGAGATTTTTTCCGTTTGGATGAGTTGAGTTTGAGTCTGCTGAAGTTGGATCAGGGACTGTTCGAGTTGCGAGGCACGATCGCGCTCTCGTGCTTCAGCAATTTGCAGATTTTGGTATAAGGTGGCGTTAGAAATGGCAATGGCCATTTGAGTAGACAACAACGATAGGACTTTCCAGCGATCGCGCGTGAACGCATGAGTTAACTGGCGATGCTCCAGGTAAAAGATGCCGATTAACTGATTTTGATACTGCACAGGAAAACACAAAATTGATTTGGGTCGGTGCTTGAGGATGTAGGCATCCGTTGCAAACGTTGCATCGTTTGTCGCATCGTGAATTAACTGCTTTTCTTGAGTGCGAGCAACATAGTGAATGAGCGGAACCGGAACGGCTTCCTCTAGCAAGATTGGCAGCGATCGGATCAGCGTAATTCCAGAGCGATCGCTGATGCCTTGCGCTACAACGCGCCAACGAGTCTGTTCTTGATCTGCGAAGCGATCTTCATCTCGCAGCAAAATTACTCCGATTTGCGCTCCTGCATTCTCCATCACCACTCGAATCAGCGTTTCGAGCAGTTTATCAAGCTGAATTGCTTGTGAAATCACCTCGGAAGCTTTTAGAATCGTCGCGAGATCAAGAAGTTGGGAGGTGTCGGTACTACTTGAAGAGAGATGGGAAGCCGAGAAGGTCTGCTCGGTTGGGGTAGCATCAGTGGTGTAGATGAATTTTGAGAGTTGCGGATAGTTGCGCTCTAACTGTACAAGCTTCTCGGTCGCTCCCCAAGCTCGATAAAGATAGTAGGCTTCGAGCAAGAATGCTTGAGCAATCTTTTCTTTGCCATCTGCAATCCAAAACTTGGCAGCTTGCTCATTGATTAAAGCGATATTGGGTGTGAATTCGCTGAGAGTAGCTTGGGCGAGCGCTTGATCGTAGAGAGTGATCGCGCTGCTGCGATCGCCGGAGAGCCGTGCGATTTCTGCTTCGATGAGTTGATACTGATGCAGGAAGTTTTCAGGGCAATGCTCTGCCCAGACTTTCATCTGCTGCTGATTGTTCGATAGTTCTTGCCAGAGTTGTTTTTGCGTGCTGGAGTCGGCTTTGGGATATAGAGCAGATAAGATTAAGGAATGATAGAAATTAAAAGCAGCCAGTGAGATGCAGCCTGGAATGTATTGCAGCAAGGGTTTCGCGGCTTGAATACAGTCTAAAGCCTCACTTGGATGATCGAACAGGTAGAGAACTTGTGCTTTGAAGATTTGATAAAAGCAGATGGCTGAGAAACTGGAGTGCGATCGACAGTCTTCTAAGAACTGGCTCTCCTTTAGAGCCGACAAGTTTCCCTGAAGCGTCTGAATGGTAAGCTGACAAGCAGATAACATCTCTTGAGCTAGCTGATTTTGCGTCTGCTGTACAAACTTATGATAGTCAGGAAGCTTTAGGCTCAAGCTCTCTAAATCAATCCCTTGATAAAAACAATTGACCATCTGATGAGCAATGTTATAGCCCGCAAATTGAAGTTCTCCGGATTCCAGTCCTGCTTGATAGCCTTTCATGAATATGACTGCATCTTCTTTCAAAGGGCGCACCCAATGGTTCACTGATCCACCAATCACAACACAGACTTTGCACTTCTCGGCTTGATCCTTGAAGCGCTCGGCGAGGTTTAAGCTGAGCTGCCCAAATTCATAGCCCGATTGATATTCTCCCAGCATTGCTCCAAGAATTAAGCCATACTCTGAATACCCATAGGTCGATTCTGGAAGCTGCCCATACTTCAATGAGAGATTGACCAGCTTCATCACGACAATCATCCAGAGGACATGATTCGAGAAATACGTGGGCGCACCAAGCGCAACCAGTAGCTTTGCGGCAGTTTTTTGCTCTGGAACGCTCATCTCTTTGCCGTTGAGAATCTCAGAAATCTTTCTACCACTCAGGAGTAGCTTTGCTTGGGTAAGCTCTACTTCTAGAACGGCTTCTAGATCAGTTTCTGGAAATGCGATGTCTAGGAGATCGAGTGCCTTCTGCCCAGCGACGATCGCAGCTTGATACTGGGTTTTCAGCGTGTAGACAACAATCAAAAGTTTGTACAGTTCTGCTTGCTCTAGTGCAGATTTGACATGGATCAGACTACGATCGATGAGATCTTGCGCTGCCTCAAAGTTGCCTAATAGATACTCAACTTCCGCCTGCTCCCTATGCAAGCTCAGCATTAACTCATACTGCTCCGACCAAGCATCACCTAAGATGGTTCTGGCGCTTGTGAAGTATTGTTGTGCTGCACTGTAAGCAGTTGCCTGCTTTGCTTTGTACCCAGCTTGTAAATTTAGGTTTGCAAGTTCAAGCCGTTCTTGCGGAGCCGTAATTAAAGCTTGTCCAATGTTGAAATGCTCTGTTAATTCAAAAATCAGATCATTGCGTCGCTCAACAGGCGATTTTTCGTACAGCAATCGCCCAATTTGCAGATGAACCGATTGTTTTTGCGGGTTGCTAATCAGAGCGTAAGCCGCTTGCTGAATGCGATCGTGCAAGAACCGATAGTTTAAGTAGGTTAGATGAGTTGTTGCAGGGTCAATTTCAGACGCAGAGGTGGGAGCAATCATGCCAAAATCGACTGCATGACTCAGCAATTGAGTTAGCTCTACTTCAGAGCTTGGGTGAATCAGTGCAAGCGTTTTCAGGTCAAATTGATTACCGATGCAGGCTGCAAGCTGAAGAACTTGCTGAGTGTCATTCGGTAACTTTTTGAGCTTACGGATTAATAATTCAACAATGTTATCGGTAAAGTCGATCGCCTGAATTTGCTCGATCTCCCAGTGCCAACTTCTACGATCGACATCAAATGAAAGCAGCTTTTCTTGATGCAGTGTTTTGAGTAATTCATTGATAAAAAATGGATTGCCCTCGGTCTTCTGCATCACTAACTCAGTGAGCGATTGCACCGCATCGATCGAACACTGCATGGTATCAGAGATCAACTCAGCAACCTGCTCTGTGTTTAGGGGAGTGAGCACGATCGACTGGAGGTTCACGTTTGCCGATTGCAGTTCTGTACACAACATCATCAGCGGATGAGCAGCATCTACCTCATTGTCTCGGTATGCTCCGATTAAAAAGAAATGCTGCGTTTGCTCATTGGTGAGCATTAGCTTGATCAGTCGCAGAGTTGCGGAGTCTGCCCACTGAAGATCGTCAAGGAAAATCACAAACGGATGGGCAGGCTGGCAAAAGACCCGAATAAAGTTTTGAAATAGACGATCGAAGCGATTTTGGGCTTCAGTCGGTGGGAGAACGGCAACTGCAGGCTGAGCATCAATTATCCATTCAAGTTCTGGAATCACGTCGATGATCACTTGCGCCTGTGTTCCTAATGCAGCAAGTAGCTGTTCGCGCCAGCGCTGTAATTCTGTTTCAGGTTCGCTGAGCAGTTGCCGCATCAGCGATTGGAATGCGACCACGATTGCAGAATACGGAATGTTGCGCTGCAACTGATCGAACTTACCGGAGATAAAATAGCCGCGCCGCTGCACGATCGGCTTGTACACTTCCTGTACTAGCGAAGATTTACCAATGCCGGAATATCCCGTGACCAGCAAGAACTCACCGCTTGCCCTCTGTGGCACTGCAACGCGATCGAAGGCTTCAAGCAGCGTTTTAACTTCTCGGTTGCGTCCATAAAGCTTTGCAGGAATCTGAAATCGATCGCATAAATCCTGCTGCGCCAACACAAATGCTTCGATTTTCCCGTCTTGTTCGTACTGTTGCTGACAGCGTTCTAAATCATGTTTCAGACCAATCGCGCTTTGATATCGATCTTCTGCGGTTTTTGCCATTAGCTTCAGCACGATCGCAGACAGCATTTCTGGCACGTCAAAATTTAGCTCAGTGGGTGAGATTGGCTGTCTTGCTAAGTGACAATAGACCAGTTCTAACGGATCATGCGACTCAAAAGGTAGACGCTGTGTTAGAAGTTGATAGAACGTGACTCCAAGCGAATAGAAATCAGTGCGATAGTCGATTTCTCGATTCATTCGCCCGGTTTGCTCTGGAGATAGATAAGCTAGTGTTCCTTCTAGGCGAGCTGGATTGATTAGAGACTGGGTTTCTGCTTGCAGAACTGTTGCAATGCTAAAGTCAGTAATTTTAACTTGTTTGGTTTCTGAATTGATTAATAGATTTGCCGGTTTAATATCTTTATGAATGATGTTGTGTTGATGCAGTTGAGCGAGAATTTGTGCGACTTGGATCGCGATCGCCAAAAACTCGCTTAAGCTCGGTGCATGGTGTTCGTAATATTGCTTGAGTGAAACTGCACCAAAATCCTCTAGCACCAGTGCTAAAGCAGTTCCATAATTCTCGATACAGTAAGAGCGAACGACTCCGGGCAAATTGAGCCGCTCCGATAGGGTAAACTGCTTGCGAAAGATTGCCAGTTCTCTGGATGTCGGATACTGACCTTTGAGAAACTTAATAGCAACAGGATGCTGATCGCGCGATCGATATCCTCGATATACGACAGTTTTTGTACTTTCGTAGATCTTTTCGTTCAGTTGGTATCCAGGAAGTACAGGTAACATTTCGCACTTGCTTCAGTCTCAATGGGTTTAGACTGCCCACGAATTCAACCAAAGCAACGACTCCTTAACTCCTTCAATTTCTTCAATTGAAGAATGAGCGAAGTGCTCTACCAATTACGCCATCCGCCTCTACTTGCTTCTTTGGTTCGCTCAGCAATCAAGGACTGGTATTCTTGCGAGCTTGCCCAGCGATCGATTTCTCGCGCTCTTAAAACCGGAACGGGGTGCGACAACTGTACAGTTTGCAGTTGTTTGAGCATTTCTCCCATCTCGGTTTTGCTGATATCGTCGTAGGCACGAGCTTGAGCGATGAACGCATCTAGGTTTAATTGCTTCACCAAACTGGGTGATCCGCCTGTGAGCTTCATCATCACTGACATTGTGATTCTTGGATCTTGAGTGGCGAGCAGGGCGGCACGATCGCAGGTAAATTCGGCACAGCGTACCCAATTCATGATTTGAGCCTGCAAGCCTTGGGTAATCACACCGCCGATCGGGAAAGGTAGCTGACCGGCTGCGAGGACTAGTACATTGGCAAGTGTCAGATAGACACTGTGATCACACTTAAGATGTCCGAGTTCGTGAGCAATCACGGCTTGAATTTCTTCGGGCGTGAGCAATTCGATTAGCGAAGTGTGCATCACGATAAACGGCTGCCTGCCCCGCATGGCGAAGGTGTAGGCGTTGGGAACAGGATGCTGACGCACGTAAAGCTGAGGTGCTTCGAGATCGAGAATGCGGCTGGCTTCGATCAAGAGCTTGTGCAGATCCGGCAACTGCTGTTCGCTCACGAGAATGCTGGAGGCGATATTTTCTAGGTAAAAGAATTGCTCTGCTACCGGGCCTAATAATGTGCGGATTGCAAGATCCAGTCCTGGCAACTGCTTCAGGGCGTTCGTTGCTTCGAGATCGAGGGGATGGCGGAACTGGTCGGCTTTTAGCCCGATGAGCGTTGACTTGGGAAAGGACATAAGCCACCGTGAGAATACAGACTGTTGCTGATTCAGTATAGCGATTCCGCCGTCATCCCTGTCAAAACAGTAGGGGGGGCGTTCCTCTATGATTGCAAACAAGCCCCGATCGTTGCCACAACCGATCGTCCTAATGTGGGATAGTCATATCCGCCCTCTAAGCCAAACACAATTCGTCGGGTAACTCCCAAGCAATATTGCGTAAACAATTGGTAGTCCTCTGGTTTCAGCGAAATTCCTGACAATGGATCAGCATGATTTGCATCATACCCCGCACTGATAATCAGTAGATCTGGCTGAAACTCACTGAGAAATGGAATCACTTTTTGCTCAAACAGCGGTTGATAGTCTTCGATCGTGCTTCCGGGTGCGATCGGCAAATTCAGGGCATTCTGATGTAAGCCTGTTTCTGAAGAATGACCTGTACCCGGATATTGCGGTGACTCATGCAGCGAACAAAACCGGATTTTGGGATTGGTTTCAACGATCGCTTGTGTGCCATTCCCGTGATGCACATCCCAATCGAGAATACAGACGCGCTCTAGTCCCTGTGCCAAAGCAGCATAAGCGGCGATCGCAGCATTGCTAAATAAACAAAATCCCATTCCTTCATCCGCAACGGCGTGATGTCCGGGTGGACGCGCTATTACAAAACAGGGTTCACCAGATGCGATCGCAGTTTCTACTCCATCAATCCAAGCATTGACCGCCAGCATCGCTACTTCAAAACTGCGCGGACAGATGATCGTATCGCCATCAATATAGCCGCCACCCCGATTCGCCAAGAGTCGAACTTGCTCAAGATAGCGGCGATCGTGAATCAACTGCATTAGGGGCAGGGGCGATCGAGCTTCAACGGGAGTGGGCGATTTCCATTCGAGTTGATTTGCCCAAGGTGCAGATTTAAGCGCAGCCCGAATCGCAGTCAACCGTCCAGCATTTTCAGGATGAAAATCGCCCGTATCATGCAGCAGAAACTCATCGGAATAGATCACCGGGAACATAGGCGCGATCGGAAATGGAGAGCAAGATTTTAATATAGCAATCTTAGAAGAGCGATCGGCTTAGCCTCTATAGCGATCCGGTTTGAGCTGTGAACGCTAAAAGGAGTAGGAGACACCCCGCTCCCCACTCCCTACGCTCCACCCCACATGAAAAAACCTCCAGCGGTCGAGAGCTGGAGGTCTTCTTGATTCAACGCATCAATTAACCCACTTGAACCTGGTTTGTATCCACTGCCGTTGCACCATTGACGTTATTTGCAACGCTCACCATTTTGTTCAACACATCCTGGCTTGGAACACTGCCTTTTAACACCACAGTCGTTCCCAACTGCGCCACCCAAAGCGTATTGATATCATCTAGCTGACTATCTTGATCAAACGCCAAAGCGACCCGCTTCGCCAAACCGCTTTGATCATACTCGCCATTCAAACCAACTCGCTCTGGTGGAATCGTGTCTCCGGGAGAGACTTGAGCCTCTGGAGGCGCAGAAGCTGCTGCGTCTGGCGCAGGCTGACCGCTGACCGCTTGCTCCGGATTCTGAGGCTTCTCCATGCCAAAAAGTCTTTGTAACCAACCCATAACAATTCTGACTCCAAATATCACGATACACAGTGGAATTGAACGATCGAGCCACTGCAATATTCATCGCTCCAGAGAAGGATTGCAGCGGAATACAGAACGCAATTCAACTAATTTCTGCTGTATCGACAAAAATTTTCTAACTCAGATTTTTTCGGAAATTCTTCGACTTCTGGCTGGACAAGACCGAACCAATGTCGCACGATAGAAGGAACTAAATGTTACTAGGAATACAGCAATGAAGCATACGCTCTCGGTTTTGGTAGAAGATGAAGCCGGAGTTCTGACTCGGATCGCAGGATTGTTCGCCCGACGCGGATTTAATATTGAAAGTCTGGCTGTGGGTCCGGCTGAGCAAATCGGCGTTTCGCGGATCACGATGGTGGTGCCGGGAGACGATCGCGTGATCGAACAGTTGACCAAGCAGCTTTATAAGCTGATCAATGTGATTAAAGTTCAAGACATCACAGAAGTTCCCTGTGTTGAACGCGAACTCATGCTGCTGAAGGTGAATGCAGGCAGTTCGACGCGATCGGAAATCGTCGAACTGGCGCAAATTTTCCGGGCGCGAGTGGTGGATGTGGCAGAAGATTCACTCACGTTAGAGGTCGTTGGCGATCCCGGAAAAATAGTGGCGATCGTGCAGGTATTACAAAAATTTGGGCTGCGCGAGATTGCCCGCACTGGCAAAATCGCGCTCAGCCGCGAATCTGGCGTGAATACAGAATTTCTCAAATCGCTCGAAGCGAAAGTGTAAATCCGAAAGGGCAATCAACAAAAGCAATCAACAAAAAAGAGCAATCAACAAAGCAGGGCTGGAGAGATCTAGCCCTGCTTTGTTGTCTGGGATCAAGCGAGGTCAAGCCTGCGACAGACCTGCCGCAGACTTACATCACTACTACACCGGAATCCAGCGACCGACTTCACCTGATACCAAGCTTGCATAGTACAGGTTACCGTCAGCACCCGTTCTGATTTGTCCCAAGCCAAACATGAACTCAGCAAATCGTCGCTGATCCACCACTGCACCCGATGAATCAAAGGACAGCGCATCGACTGTTCCCTTACTCATGTCCGTGATGATCAAGTTACCGTTGTAGAAGTCGCCAACGTTGATGGCGTTACCACCGCCACCATAGTGTCGGTACGAATAAAGCGGATTTGTCACCGTCTCACCCCCGCCATTCGCCATGAACGCTTGAACGCTGGGGAGTCTATCATAGCCACCTGCTCTGTCAGGGCCTTCATACGCCACCCAGCCAAAGTTCTCGCCGCCTCGTCCGGTGTTGACTTCCTCCCATTGCGCCCAGCCGACATCGCCAATGTAGGTTTGTCCATTGGTCGGGTTAATCGTGAAGCGGAACGGATTTCGCAAGCCATACTGCCAGATCTTCGATCGATTACTTTGGGCATTGCCATCAAAGAATGGATTCGAGGATGGCGCAGCTCCTGTAATCGGATCAATCCGCAGAATCTTACCGGACAAGTTGTCGAGCGTTAAGCTGCGGAAGGCTCGTGGATCGACATCATTGTAGGAAGCACCGTCGCCGTTACTCACATACAAGTAACCATCATTGCCAAATCTCACTGTGCCAACTGTATGCGATTCACTATCGATAATCAGGAAATCCTGAACGTAGTTGCCATTTGCATCTCGACCTGATTCCGGGATAAAGAAGTTGTTGGTGCCGTTATCGCCCGGATTGCTGATGTACTGCCAAACGCTATTTCGACCTAAGATGACTTCTTCGCTGCGCCGATCGATCGATACGACTCCGTTGTTGATGGTTGCCGTAAATCGTCCTAACCGTGCTGTCCGGTTGCCCACTGCATCCGGTCGCTCTAATTCAGGGACAAAGCCTGATCTGCGGGTTTCGGGCGGATCATACGAGTACATCAAATAAACATACGGGCTGCCATTGAAGAACTCTGGATGTACGGCGAGACCGAGCAAGCCACGATCGCGGGGACTGTTGACAATATCGGAAATATCAACGGCTGGGGTTTGTTGCAGCACCCCATTGCGAGCCACGCGGACGACACCATTCTTCTGAGCGACGAACATATATTCACCGCCCGGTGTCCAATCGAATGCGGTCGGCTGCAAGAGTCCTGAAATCACGGTTTGACGATCGACGTTGCCGAAGTCGTTATCTGCGATCGACAGAGTTGCGGTGCCCTGAGTGCCCAAGCTGCCGGAGAACGGATTGCTCAGGGTGAGATTGACGGTTTCGTTGCGTTCGCTGTCACCATCATCGCGGATTGCGATTGTGAAGGTCTTACTGGTTTCACCTGGTGCAAAGGAGAGCGTGCCAGCCGTTGCAGTGTAATCTGAGCCAGCCGTTGCAGTCCCATTGCTGGTAGCGTAGCTAATGCTGCCAGCCGTCGAGGTAGACCCACTGCGCTGAACGGTGATGGTTGCCGTTCCCGCGTTTTCGTTTTCGTTGAAGACCGCCGCGCTAAATGTATAGCTAGTCGGCGCGTCATTATCAATGATCGTAATCAGCGAGGTGCGGTTAATCCCCAGTGCTGCGCCCGAAGTTTCTCCTAACCCAAAGCCGAAACTTTCGCTGCCTTCTTCAATGTTGTCATTGAGAATCGGGATGGTTACCGTTTTGCTGGTTTCTCCCGCTGCAAACGTGAGTTGACCTGCGGTGGCAGTGAAGTCTGTTCCCGCTCTGGCGCTCGCTTCTCCGGTGGTGTAGCGCACCGTTGCGACCCCATCGCTACCGCTGACTCGATCGATACGGATCGAAACGGTTCCGGCATCTTCGTTCACGGTGACGCTGTTCGTTCCGATGACGAGTGTACCGGGATTGGTCGAGAAGACATTGCTGTAAAGCTGCGATTGCGGAATGATTTGACGGGCTTGATTGGCGCTAAACCAGCCGAGCTGTGCGACTGCATCGTAGCCGTTCTCGAAATACTCCATCACAATGTCATAGCGCTGTCCGGCTTGAAGCGCGATCGTGCCGGTGCGCTCAGTTGCGGATTGATCCGCAAAGCTGTCGATAATGAGTTGACCATTCACAGACAGCCGTACCCCATCATCAGTGGTGGTGAAGAAGGTGTATGTATCGTTGTGAAGAGGCTGAACTTGACCCGTCCAACGGACTGAGAAGGTGTCAGGAGCAATGTTGGGATCAGGTGAACTTTCTGCCCAGTTAAAGTTAATGTTGGCATCAGTCCGAGCAAATTTGAAGGCTGTGAAGTCGATGTTGTCGAAGTATTCGCCTCGTAAACCGTTGCCGGTGCCAGTGGGCGGAGGAGTTGGAGTGGTGGGCGGAGGTGTGGGGGTTGTAGTAGTAGAGCTAAACAGTTGAGACTGTGGAATGATTTGCTGTGTAAAGCCAGGTACTGACCAACCGAGGAACGCCGCCGCCGCACCGCGATTCTCGAAATACTCCATGCGGATGTCGTAGCGCTGTCCTGCAACTAGCGCGATCGACCCTGTACGCTCTGTCACTGACTGATCCGCAAAGCTGTTGATCACCAGTTGATTGTTGACAAACAGGCGGACTCCATCATCAGTGGTGGTGAAGAATTGATAGGTTCCAGACGTGGGTGCGAGCACCTGACCTGTCCAACGTACCGAGAAAGTGTCATCTCCGATGCCTGCGGCGGGTGAGCCTTGTGACCAGTCAAAGTTCACTGTGGTATCAGTGCGCGTCAGGATGCGGTTGGTGAAGTCGACGTTGTCGAAGTATTCGCCCAGTAGACCATTACCGGTGCCAGCGGGCGGAGGAGTTGGAGTGGTGGGCGGAGGAGTTGGAGTGGTGGGAGCAGTGCTAAACAGTTGAGACTGCGGAATGATTTGCTTCGTAATGCCTGGCCCTGACCAGCCGAGGAACGCTGCAGCCGCAATGCTATTCTCGAAATACTCCATGCGGATGTCGTAGCGCTGTCCTGCAACTAGCGCGATCGACCCTGTACGCTCTGTCGCTGGCTGATCCGCAAAGCTGTTGATCACCAGTTGATTGTTGACAAACAGGCGGACTCCATCATCAGTGGTGGTGAAGAATTGATAGGTTCCAGATGTAGGTGCGAGCACCTGACCCGTCCAGCGGACTGAGAAAGTATCAGAGGCAATGCCAGTCGCGGGTGAGCCTTGTCCCCAGTCAAAGTTCACTGTGGTATCAGTGCGCGTCAGGATGCGATTGGTGAAGTCGATGTTGTCGAAGTATTCGCCCAGTAGACCGTTACCGGTGCCAGTGGTTGGAGGAGTTGGAGGTGTGGGGGTTGTTGTGGTAGAGCTAAACAGTTGAGACTGTGGAATGATTTGCTTCGTAATGCCTGGCCCTGACCAACCGAGGAGCGCCGAGGCATCATAGCCATTCTCGAAATACTCCATGCGGATGTCGTAGCGCTGTCCTGCAACTAGCGCGATCGACCCTGTACGTTCCGTCGGGGGCTGATCTACGAAGCTGTTGATTACGAGCTGGTCATTGACAAACAGGCGGACTCCATCATCAGTGGTGGTGAAGAATTGATAGGTTCCAGATGTAGGTGCGAGCACCTGACCCGTCCAGCGGACTGAGAAAGTGTCATCTCCGATGCCTGCAGCGGGTGAGCCTTGTGCCCAGTCAAAGTTCACCGTGGCATCAGTGCGCGTCAGGATGCGATTGGTGAAGTCGATGTTGTCGAAGTACTCACCCTGCAGTCCGTTACCATCCGCAAGAATGCCTGTGTACTGAGCGAGTAAATTAGAATCAAACGGTAAAGCCGCCTCGATCGTCGAGGTGGACGTTTCAAGTATCCAGTTCCCACCGCGATCTGCACTTCCAGTTGCATCTGCTGAAGCAGCAACATCAGCCCCAGTGAGTTCGCTTAGAACTGTAATCAGCGAAGTATTGCCATCTGCAACATTACAACCGTACAGCAGGATATCTGCATCGGTAGACAGAGCATTTGACCAACTTCTCAGCTTGTCGCTGTAGCTAGAGATCGTACCGAGGTCAAGAGCCGCCTTGCCGAGTTCAATACTGCTAATGCTGCCGTGAGAGAGGATGTGAACACTATCTAAGTTTTGATATCCAGCGAGGACTCCGCTGATTTGGTCGATTCCGTCTGTGTTGGCATTGAGCAATACGACCTGTGTCCCACTGATTACGCTGGCAGCGAGACTCTGAGCATTTTCAACGGCTGAATCGATGAATACCAAGCGATTCGACGAACTCGATCGCGCCGTTTCCAGATTGGCGGAGTCGAACGGGGAACCACTAGGAGATTGAGGATAACTTAAGTCTAAGAGATTTGACGAATTAGAAGAACTCTGCATTTCGCTTCATACGTGAAAACGACAGGACTGGCGGGCCCGACCCGGCACGAGAGCGCGATCGCGATGCTCGTTACCTAAATTCAGGCAGGTAAAACTCAGCCAACTCATTCGAGCGGCTTTGCAACCTACACACACATAAGGCGGGTCGCGACGAGAACAAGATGAATCAATCGAGTATCAGGAGCGGTCAATCGAGTATGTTGAACACTACAGCGCTAGATTTCAGGTCTAGATGGCTATGGTGTTCGATGCGCGTGAGACCCACAGAAAATGCGTGAACTGATCTACAAGAGATCAATTCGCGTGGGAGAGTCGGCTCTAATGTGCCGCTGTCTCAAATCCTGCTGGCGAAGCTAGACTCGCTCAGTGCATCACGAAATGCTGGTTTGTAGGATTGTTTTGATATTTGCGCCCCTCGAAACTAACATTGTTTCGGAAAATACTTAAGTGCTTATACGTGACTTTAACGAAATTTCAAGAGGATATTCTGTTTTGTAAGAATTACAAGTAGTCAGTGCGAAGCGATATCGCCTGAGATGCCTGGTTTTGCTAATCTATGACCGCCATATCTTATCTTCATGATGAAAGCATCAAGAAAAATCGATCGACATGAAGAAACCGAGAAATTACACAGACTCCCGGTTTAAAGTAAAAGCTGACTACTTAGATCGGGTAGGCGATCGTGACTCCGCTTCCGCCATCAGCGCGATCGGCGAGTTCAAAGCGATCGACCCGTGGGTGACGTTTGAGAAACTCGTGGACACCCTGCCGCAGCTTGCCTGTTCCATGTCCGTGAATAATCCAGATCGGAGTTTGCGCTTCTGAGATCGCTTTATCGAGCACGATCTCGGCATCGGCGACACGACTGCCGCGAATATCGAAGGTATTGCGATCGGTGCGAATGACCGGGGTAGGAGCGGCAGGCGGGGGAGGCGGAGCGGCTTTTGGTTTCGGTTCGGGCTTCGGTTCGGGTTTGGCGACTTTTTCACCGGTGAGTGATTCGATGTCGCCGATCGGAAGCATCATCTTCATCAAGCCAAACCGCACGACTAATTCATCGTCGCCTGCAAGTTCCAGCACTTCGGCGGTTTGACCCAAGCGGGGAATGCGGACGCGATCGCCGATTTGGGGACGATATCCGGGTTTCGGTTTTTGCGGTTGCTGGCGAGAGGGCAGATGCTTCTGAGCTAAGTGATTGAGCGATTCTGTCGCCTGCTGAGCCTCTTGAGCCGTCGCGCTGCCTTTTTGAAGATTGCGAATCACTTTAGCGATTTCACCTTTCGCTTGGGCGATTGCGTCTTGAACGGCGCGTTCTTGAGCTTGCTGTAAGTCGCGTTCTCGATCGCGCAGGCTTGCCGCTTTTGCTGAGACTTCTGCGTAGAAGCGTTCGGCTTGCTGCAAGAGCTGTGCGGCTTCTTTGGCTTTGGTTTCTTGAGCGCGGCGCTGCGATTCGAGTCCTGCGATCACTTGGTTGACATCTTCGGCTGCGCCCCCGACTTGGGTTTGAGCAGACTCAATAATCTCTGGCTTCATGCCCAACCGCCGAGCGATCGTTAAGGCGTTCGATCGTCCGGGAATGCCCCAGAGCAATCGATAAGTCGGAGAAAGGGAGACATCATCGAACTCAACCGAAGCATTTTCAAAGCGATCATCTTCGTATTTGAGCGCTTTGAGTTCGCCGAAGTGCGTGGTGGCGATCGATAGCTTTGCGTGGTCAGCGAGGTAGTTCAGCAGCGCGATCGCGAGTGCGCTACCTTCGGTTGGATCGGTTCCGGCTCCCACTTCATCGAGTAAAACGAGTGAGTTTGAAGATTCTGTTAAGGCTTCGATAATGCGGCTAATGCGGCGAATGTGTCCGGAGAAGGTAGAAAGGCTTTGTTCTAGGGATTGTTCGTCACCGATATCGGCTAGAACTTGCTCGAACCAGGGTAGTTCAACAGGTTCACGCGCCGGGACAAACAAGCCAGCTTTCGCCATCAACATGGCTAAGCCCATTGTTTTGAGCGTGACGGTTTTTCCGCCTGTGTTAGGTCCGGTAATCGCTACCACCCGGATTTGCGGCTGAATCACTAAGTCAACCGGAATCACCGATCGACCTTGTTCTTGCTGCTGCTGCCACACAAGCAAAGGATGTCTTAACTGTCGCAGCACGATCGCTTCGTTGGTAAATCGCGGCGGGTTTGCTTTTAGCCAATAGCTATAGCGCGATCGAGCGGCAGCTAAATCGAGTGCGGTACAGATTGCGAGTAACCGTTCGAGGTCATCTTTGGCGATCGCAACTTGTTCTGTCAAGGCGCGTCGAACCGCTTCTTCTTCGGTTTGTTCTTGTCGCAGGAGTTGACGCAGTTGATTATTGAGCGGCACAGTCGGATGCGGTTCCACATATAACGTTGCACCACTCATCGACACATCATGCACAATGCCAGAGATCACATCTTTGTGCGTTGCCTTCACAGGAATTACAAATCGCCCATCGCGCTGGGTGATTACTTGTTCCTGAACCGCACTGGCTTGTCGCTGCATGGTTCGTTGCAGCATTTCGTACACGCGATCGCGCACTTGTTTTTGTTGCGATCGAATCTCTGCGAGCTTCGGGCTGGCACGTTCGCTCACTTTCCCATCATCATTAATGCAGCGATAAATCTCCTGCTCGATTTCTGGATAAGTCCGGAGTTCTGCCACTAATTCAGTCAGAATCGGAAAATCGTCTTGACTGTCGATCGTGCGCCTGAGCGTCCTGGCACCCGAAAGCGTCGTTGCGATCGACAACAGTTCCACGCCTGAAAGAATTCCATTGAGTGCGGCTCTTTCCAGCGCATCTCCAATGTCCTCAATGCCCTCGAAGCTCAATCCGTTTGCGAGCTGCGATTCTAGAGTGTAAACTTCTTCAGTTTGAGCGAGTAGACGTTCGGTTTCAGCTTGAGTGGTCGGAATTTTGAGCGCCCGAAGCGCGATCGCTCCTAATTTTGTCGAAGCAAAGGTCGCCAGATGCTGACACAGGCGCGACCATTCCAATAGTTCTAAAGTCTCAGTTTGAATCAAGGTTAGGAATCAAGAGAAGGCTGCACTTCTTTATTCTAGAAGGTTCTGATTGAACGATCGCGGCTCCAGGGGCTTTGATAACTTGATTCCGTAATCTTCTGATTCTTAAAAAGAGATGTAGCATAGAGTGGCGACATTTCCGATGCTTCTCTAAAGATATGCGTGACTTTCTCAAACAGACCCTCGCCACATTGCTTGCGCTGTTCATTTTCCTGGGCGTGAGTGTGGGTGGTCTTTTGCTGCTGCTGATCTCACTCTCGATGCTAGCAAGCCGCGACACAACTCCCACGGTTCGAGATAAGTCGGTGCTCGTCTTCGATATGGCACAAACGATCACAGATGCGCCTGCAAGTTCTAGCACCCGTGAAGTGTTAAACGATGCAATTTCTGGAACTCGCCCGAATACGGTGAGCTTGAGATCGGTACTCGACTCGATCGACGAAGCCGCCAAAGATAGTCGAATTGTCGGAATTTATCTCAGTGGTAGCAATGGAAGTAGCGACACAGGTTACGCGACGCTGCGGGAAGTCCGCCAAGCTTTAGAGCGCTTCAAAGCAAGCGGCAAAAAGATCTTTGCTTACGATGTCGATTGGCAAGAGCGCGAATATTATCTCGGTTCGATCGCCGATACGATCGCGGTGAATCCAGTCGGCAGTGTCGAACTGAATGGACTCAGTTCTGAAGGACTTTATTTTGCTAGAGCCTTACAGAAATTTGGCATTGGATTTCAAGTGACGCGAGTCGGAAAGTTCAAGTCTGCGGTCGAACCCTTTTTACAAAACCGTCGAAGCGCTGCCGATCGAGAACAAACGCGCAAATTACTCTCAGATATTTGGACGGAGTTTCTCAGCACTACAGGTAAATCTAGAAGCCTTGCTCCTAAGCAACTGCAAGCGATCGCCGATCGATCTGGGCAAGTTGAGCCACAGGATGCAGTGAAAGCAAAACTGGTCGATCGAGTTGCCTACGCTGATGAAATGACTGCGGAGTTGAAAAAGCTCACGGGACAAGATGACGACACCAAATCATTTCGGCAGGTGAGCTTAAAAACCTATGCTCAAGTCGCGGAAAACAAGCGCGACTCGAAAACGAGCCGAAATCAAATCGCAGTCGTCTATGCCGAAGGTCAAATCGTCAATGGTCAAGGGGGGGCTGGGCAAATTGGCGGCGATCGTTTAGCGAAACAACTGCGGGATTTGCGATTTGATGATGATGTGAAAGCCGTTGTCTTGAGAGTTAATAGTCCTGGCGGAAGTGCGACCGCTTCAGAAATTATTCAGCGAGAAGCCATTCTGACCAATCAGAAAAAACCTGTGATTGTGTCGATGGGCAATGTTGCGGCATCCGGTGGCTATTGGATTTCAACCTATGCCAGCCAAATCTTTGCAGAACCCACCACGATCACAGGCTCGATCGGTGTATTCGGCGGGCTGCCCAACATTCAGCAAATTGCAAATCAAAATGGCTTTAATTGGGATGTGGTAAAAACTGCTCGCTTTGCGGATAGCCGCACGATTTCACGCCCGAAATCACCAGAAGAGCTAAAGATTATTCAAACCTCAGTCGACCGCATCTATGACCAGTTTTTGACCAAAGTCGCGAAGTCGCGCAAGCTAGAGAAATCCAAAGTTGCGGAGATTGCTCAAGGTCGGGTCTGGTCAGGCAATCAGGCTAAATCGATCGGTCTTGTCGATCAAATCGGTGGACTTGAAGATGCGATTCGAGCGGCGGCAGAACGCGCAAAACTGGGGAACGATTGGCAAATTGACGAATACCCAAAACCTCGATCGTTTGAAGAACGCTTGATCGAAACGCTGACGGGAGCGATGGTGAATGAACCTGCGATCGATCCACTCACGAGCGAGGTGAAGAAACTTCAGACGCAGTTAGAGAGCCTAAAATCGCTGAACGATCCGCATGACATCTATCTACGGATGCCGTTTGATTTGTCGATTCGATGAGGCTCTACTGGATCTGCTAAGGAAACGCGATCGCCGCCCCCACTCCGCAGCGCACCTAGCGCTTTGACGACTCTTATTCAGAATTGTCATATTCACGTCCATCATTGGGAGATTAGCGATCGCGCATTGCTTGCTGAAAGACCCGAACTGCTTCACCCGCGTCCGTTTCAGCCATCAAAATACAGCGCCTCAACAAGTCAATATCAAGATCTGCGAGTTCCTCAAACTGACTACGATCGCACCGCTCATAGCCATCCGTGCCAAGGTGATAAAAGCGCAGTACCCCATCTTGCCAGAACCAAACTTCTGCGACACCAAGCGCCTGATAGCGTTTGAGCTTGTTTGCGCCACCGCTCGTGAAGACCACTTCAATCGATAAATCAGGAATCGGCTTAACGTGCCCTAAACAGTAAGATTGATCGGCTTGAGCGGATGCGGTTCCTTCTTGCTCTTGGGTCATCGCCCCTGTCGGCTGAAAAAAGATCCCCTTCTGTGCCAGAAAGAGTGTGACCAAACAGCCGATGATATGTCCAAAAATTTCGTGATCGCGTCCAGGCATGATTAGCTCGATCGTTCCGTCGTAATAAAACAGACGAACCCCGCGTGAGTGTTCAAATCCCTTTTGGATGGATTTGAACTGCTCCCACGTTCCAGGCACAACAATGTGCTGATCCGGTGTTGTGATTTTTAGCGGGGTTTGCGTCATGGTTAGAACTGATCGTCGTTACCGAGGGTCGGGGTGGAAGCGCCACCTAAAAAGAGGTTCTTAGCGTTATCGCTCTGGTAGACGCAATCGATCGTCACTTTATCTTTGTTGTCGAGATTGCCGATGTAGCCAAAGGTATTCATCTTCTGACGACATTCACGGCTTTGCTCGGCAGTCAGCAGTTTGCGCTGTTCTAGCACTGACCAGTTGGCGCGTCTGATGATGCAGGCAGGTTCCATTCCCGCTTGTGCCACAAAGACCTTGAAGGGATTGAGCGTTACATAAAGGCGGGTACTCACCGCCATCGCGCTGGCCCCGTTTTGGATACAGATTTCGGGGTTGGGGGCTTGCTGGTCGATTTGAAGGTTTGTGACTACGCTAGTTGGGTTGGTTGGAGTCGCAGCGCTGAAGGCAATTCCGACACCAATCCCTAAGACGAAAATGCCTGCAAGCACCGCAATTACGGTGGCGTTAAACCATGAAGGATTGTTATTGTTCACAGGTTTTCCTCGCTTGGGTTCAGGGGGCAGATATTCATCGTCTCGATCGTAGTCGTTGTAGCGATCGTTGTAGGAATTGTTGCGGGGTCTGCGCTTCATAAGTGAGAAATTGAGAAGGGTTGGATTCTATTCTAGCGGCTCAAGCCTTGGCTTTCTTTCAGGAGGTCATAATACGCTTGGGTGGTGTCTTTCATGAATTGATATTCTGCTTTGACGCGCTCGTATTGGGCATCGAGAGGAACGTGCAGATCGAGCAGTAGGTCTGGATTGAAGTCTGCAATTCTTGTTCCAATTAAGGTTTCTCGCACGATGCGGACGTAGACTTCGCTGAGTTCATCGACTTTCTTAATGAGCTTATTAGTTTCATCGATCGCTTTTTCGTAGATTTCTAACTGCGACGAATAAAAATCAGAAACCGCAACTAATTTCGCAATTTTGTTAATCTTCTCAAACTGCTTTTCGAGCGCGATCGTATCGAATTCCAGTTTCAAATGCTCTTTCATAATCGGCGCGAGTTCTGCCATGACGCGGATTTTGTTTTGACGATCGGTGCGCGACAGGATGACGGGGGTAACCGAGCTTAAGCTGTGCCAGGAGTAAATATATTCGACATCGCCTGCGTCGGTGATGGTGGGAAACACGACTTGAACGCGATCGGGAGCGCGAAACCGATGTGGCACAGCAAAGTTTCCCAACGGCAAGTTCGGGTAGCGGTCTTCGGCTCCTTTGACAATCACGACATCACTATTGCGGATCGTCCGAATCTGATAATTCTGGTACTGCAAATATAGATATGCGATTAGACCCATAAATAGAAAAACCAGCAGTAAACTCACCGCAAGATCTCCAGACTTTATTAGTTTATTGTGGCGAATTCGATCGCGATCTTGCCATCCGGGTAGAGATTAGAGTGCGTCGTTGATGTCACAATAATTAGCATTGTAAAGTTTTCTATATATGCGTTCTTCTCTGCGTCGTTCTTCGCTGTCTACTTCTTCGCTACCTACGTTGTGGCAAGATAGCCTAACGGTATTTTGGGGGGATTGGCTGGATCTGCGGATACGGCTGGTTCAAATTGCGGCTTCGGGCTTGGTGTCGCCGTTAATTTATATTTTGGCATTTGGGCTGGGATTGGGTAGTTCGCTCGACAGCGTAACCAAACCGAGCGCAGGAGATAACTATTTGCAGTTTATTTTGCCGGGAATGGTGGCGCTTTCGTCGATGGTGATTAGTTTTGGCGGCACGACCTTTTCGATTTGCGGCGATCGCTTGTTCACAAAGACGTTTGAGGAAATTTTGCTGGTTCCGGTGCATCCGTTGGCGGTGCATCTGGGTAAGGTGCTAGCGGGAATTGTGCGCGGCCTACTGACGGCTGGGTCAGTGATTCTAGTGGCAATCCTATTTACAGGCAAAGTTTGGAGCTTTCTGAACCCATTGTTTTTGCTGGTTCTGGCTCTGAACTGTGCTGTATTTGCAGGACTGGGTGTGATTGTGGGCTTGAATGTGAAGTCACTAGAAGGTGTTGGCATTTATAACAACTTCGTGATTGTGCCGATGTCGTTTCTGGGTGGAACATTTTTCGATGCAGCAACATTACCCGCAGCGTTAAAAGCGATCGTTTATCTATTACCGCTAACCTATACAAGTTTAGGCTTAAGAGCGGCAGCCTATTTACCGATCGCGCAATTTCCCTGGTTTGTGATTCCGGTTTTGCTGGTGATGGCGATCGGACTTTCGGCGGTGGGTGCCTATCAGTTCTCACACCTGCAAGATTAAACTTTCATATCGCTGTATTTCACTCCATTACTTTCGATGCTCAATCTAGAACGAACGCTCTATAACCCTTGCAGCAACGCTTAGACTGTGAGCATAGGAGGGGCTGAATCATGGAAGTTCAGGAGCTACTACGGCGGTACGAATGGGGCGATCGAGATTTCTCTGGGGTTGATTTGAGCAATGCCGATCTGAGCAATGTCACACTCGTCGATATTAATCTCAGCAATGCCAATCTAACAGGTGCAAATTTGAATCGAGCGTTCCTGATGAAAGCAAATCTGCGGGGTGCATTTCTGAATTGGGCAGATCTTCGCTTTGTCAAGCTGAATGAAGGGAATCTGATCGAGACAGATTTCACTAAAGCGCACCTCAACGGCGCATTTCTGGTGAGGTCGGATTTTTCGCGATCGCGCCTCAGTGGTGCCGATTTGAGTCACGCCAATTTACGCGGTGCAGTGTTAGAACATGCCAATCTTTGTGGGGCAAAACTGCTTAATACGAATCTCCGCAGCGCCAATCTTCAGGGCGCAAACCTCAACTGGGCAAATCTACAAGGCGCAAAACTGAGCGGTGCAATACTTCAAAATGCGTTCTTGAGCGAAGCAAATCTAGCGGAGGCGTTTCTCAATGGAGTCGATCTGCGAGGGATTGATTTAAGTGGGATTAATCTTCGGGCAGCAAAGCTAAACGGCGCAAATTTGGAAGGTGCGACTTTATCGTTTTCAAATCTGCGTGAGGCACACTTACACGGCGCAAATCTCACCCGTGCGAATCTGATTGGCGCGAATTTAGAAACTGCCTTTCTTCAAAGATCTCTAATCAATACTTCGGACAATATTAAACAGCGATGACGCCGTAAGAGCGCAAGGATTCTTAGTTGGGATGAGATTTAATCGAGGTGGACGATCGCTCTAACTTTATCGGTAGAGAGCTTTTCCTTCAATGTGCCCATCCTTTTAATGAAGTCACGGTTAATGCTGCTGAGGCAGCAATTGGGTTTTACCAAAAAGTAGGATTTACGCAAATTGGCGATCGCTTTTTCAAACATGGAATCTGGGGGACACCCATGAAATGGGTTAATCCTGCAACATCATTGCTGTCCACACTGCGCGAATTGGAGTGTGAGCTTCATCAGCCGCAGTGCCGGAGTGATCGAGAACGTCTCGCACAGTTACTTGCTCCTGATTTTAGAGAATTTGGTCGATCGGGAGCTTCATATAGTCGCGATGATACACTGGCGATGTTGCCGTTAGAGACGGAAGCACCGCAGATTCATGCCAAGACTTTACTGTACACGAGCTTGCAGATTCGATTGTGTTACTTACCTATCGGTCAGCCCATATAAATCCGTCGGGAGAGTTGTTCCGTCACACGAACCGATCGTCGATCTGGCGACTGGATTCGTCGGGGTGGCAAATGGTATTTCATCAAGGAAAGCCTACAGACTCTTTTGATCGATCTCCAACCTAAGACCCGCTTACACACTGACCCTATAGAGTTTCTTCTTCGTGTCCAAGAAATGAATTACTCAGGTTAAACCTTCTGAAGATCATGCCAATTCAGAGGAGGTTCCGCAGGATTCTGGAAGATAACAGGTAACCAGGTCGCACAAGGAAAATGGTCTTCAAGCCCTTGTAACTTCTCCCTAGACTCCCGTACAGCTTGATACAGCGACTTCCCTTGTGAGAAACCCATCAAAAAGTTCTTCAAAAACTCTTGGGCTACCCGATCAGGTACAGGTTCTCGCATCACAATGGTTTGTGGAATGTATAAGTCGGATAATTGGTGTGCTAACCCAAACCCATCACAGGAATTAAACATTGCTAACTTTAATCCTTGGGCGATCGCTTGTCTCAATGCGTGTTTGAGTTGAGCGATCGTTAGGCTTTCGTGAGGATTGATGCGGATGTATCCTCCCGCTGTATCGGATTGACTGAAGCTATGACCTGCAAAAAAGAGCATATCCCACGATTGTTTCCACAGTTGGTCGTTTAATTCCTGACGTTGCGGCTCTACCAAAAACGTTACGTCTGCATTAGGCAATTGAGCTAGGACAGCTTGGTCGCTCTGTAAATCAATTCCGGTACTGTCTCCTAAAATTGCCAGAATTTTAGCTTTGGGGTTGGGGGGGCGCAATGAGGCTGTCTGCTCATAGTCGGGAGCACTGAGAGCAATTTCCGCAAGAGGATAGCGATAGCAAAAATCCCAAAGTTGAAAGGGCAGCCGTCGCAATTGAGGATTATCCGTTTGAAGGAGAATCCGAATCGAATCAGATGGAGCTAACTGCTCCAGCATTCGGTCTTTAATCGGTCGAAAGTCTGGGTCATTTAGCCAATCATTCAGCTGCTTTTCCAGGTGTGAGGCAGCTTGATTGCATTCTAGGAAGAAATCATGATGACTGATATTCGTGATCTGGGTATCTGGAACATCCAGCCGAAAGTTTGCTTTAAGACATTTGCGATAGGCAGATTGCCATTGTTCATAAAGGGTCGATAATTCTGGTGCAGCGGCAAGCCAGCCCTTTGTATATTGCATGAGGCGAGATTGCATCTCATTTCCAATTTGAAGGGTGACCGGAAAACCTGTACACAAATTACCGACGCCGATATGAAGGCAAACCCATTTACGATGTTTTTGCTGTTCTGCCTTTGGAGTTTGCTGATTTGCGATTTGCTTCTGGTTAGCGAGCATTGCTAACACTGCTTTCCAATCGGCTTGTTGTTGCTGGTAAAGAATGATTTGTTCATCTTTTGCCTGAAGCTGGGCTTGGTATTTTTCTTCGATCGCACGTACTGCCAGATCGTAATGATGGAGAAAACCTGCATGGAGTTGTGTTTTATTACTCTCTGCTGGAACATCGACTCGAACCACCACGACTCCATTACTTTTCCTTTCCAAACTGCGAACTGCGAGAGCCATGCCTTCATTCTCAATTTGAAGCTGATGCAGAGAATAGTTGAACGCCCTTTGGTCAATACCATTGCGAAAGAGTAAATCGATCGTTTGGATCACTTCCTCGAACAACTCGGTAAAATCTCCCGGTGCGAAGCTGCCACTGCTGGGACGGCGCTCTTGTTGAGAATTCCGAAGATAAATGTAATCGCAAATCACACCCTGAAGCTGTGTTGCACTATCAATATTCCAGGCTTCAATACACGCTCCCGTGAGATGCGCTCCCTGAAAGTTTGCCCCGATCGCCTGTGTCTTTGTTAAGTTTGCCTCTTCTAACCAGGCTTCTTCTAGTGTTGCTCCATTTAAGTCTGCATCGGTCAAGTCTGCACCTCTGAGGTCTGCTCCGATCAGATTTGCCCCCTTGAGATTCTGTCCTACATAGGACTGTTGAGCGCCTCGGTGCGTTACCACTAATGCCTGCACAGCAGCATGGCTGAGAATTGTTTGATCGGTTCTGGCTTGATCAATACCTCTGCTGTTATGAAAGTTGGTACGGGTGAGCGTACTGTTACTCAAGTCTGTGCTTTTGAGAATTGCGTAGGCAAATGTTGCATTTGTCAGATCTGCGTTACGAAAACTCGTACCTCCTAGCACAGTGATCTTAGTGATCAACTTCTTGACCCAGGTGAATCGTGAGTCGCCTATCAAAACTCGATGGGCAATCCAAGCTGCAATCGCAATTCCAAGAGTGGTACCTGTTGCGGCGGCAAGCTGGGCACCTGCGATCGCGCCAATTCTGGTTGATGGAATGGTCGCAGTCCTGGCAATGACCGTGACAACCGTTGCTCCGATGCTGACTCCAGCAGTTGCACCGATGAGTGATCCCATGATTGTTCCAGCAATGAACAATAGGGCTGCCAACTTTCGAGCAATGGTGATTGCGAGAGTCATCAGGATAACCATTGCGATCGTTGCTGCTGTTGCTAATATGACTGTTATGGTCACAGCAACAATGCCCGATGCAACGCCAGCGATTGTTCCAGTTAAGCCCCCTAACACGGCTCCCAAAAGAATTCCCATAAGAAAGAGAATGCTCAGTGCAGTTTGTAGCCCCCGCCTAACAATACTGAAAACAAAAAGTGTAAATAGAATTAGGACAATGCCCGCAGCCAATATGTTAGGTGAATGACGTGGAGTCAGTGAAAAGGGAAAAAGTAAGTAGCCTGAGAACACCAGCCCAAATACTGTCGCAAATCCTAACAGGAGCGATAGTAACACTACGATCGCCATCCAGAAAAAGCGATGGCGAACAGTTAACCCAGCTTTCGCATGATTGAAGTTTGCATCAACCAGAATGGCATCTGTAAAGTCAGTTCCGCGAATATCTGCATTGCTAAAATCGGCACCTATGAGAGTTTGTCCTCGGAATGAGCGCCCTTGAAGATTCTTTCCGGAGAAGTTGAGCTGTGTAGTAGATGACATAGAGACCTATACCAGCGATCGTCAATACCCATTTTGATCATGGAGGCAATAAACCAGTAGCGATATTACCCTGATGGCTACTATTCAATCAGAAAGCTAAATGACAAAATTCTCCGTAATGCTAGCGGCTCCTAACTCAACTCTGACGCTAAACGCTTCTCGTGGTTCACCGCTAAATTTTAGTTGAATATAAACATCTGATTGTCGGGCGACTACCTCCCGTAGAACCTGTCCACTTGCGTTGAGTAGCACCAGCTTGAGATTTGCAGGCAGATAGGGTTCATTCTCAGGGGGATAAACCTGAAGCAACACTCCCACCTGTTGATTTTCCTTGCGAACCAGTGCGACTGCTAGAGCAACGGCTTGGCTGGCAATTTGCATACCCAAATCAATTAATTTAACCTGTCGAACTCCAGCAGAAGGGTTCCCTGGATCAAGCTTCCACAAGCTCTCGACAGTCGCCCAAAGCGTCTCGTCATCTCGCGTCTCTCGCAGTAAGTTGATTAGTGCTTGAATCGCTCCAGCGTGACCTGTTCCACTCTCGCCAAGTTGTTTCGCAATTCGCCGGCGTTGGAACTCATCCGTTTCGCACTGAAGCTGATGAATCAGTGCAGCAATGTTATTGGGTTCTGCGGAGGAATTCTCGTTAAGATCACTACTACGAGTCGCGATCGCCGTTGTAGGCGCAGCTTCCATCCAGTTAGAAACCATTTGCCATCCCGTTTCCATCAATCCGTTAAACCATTGGCTCAGATTGATACGGTGCTGAGCAGCCGTCTCGCGTTCCACCGCGATCGCAGACTGTAACACCTGCTCTGTTTGCTGAATCCCCTTCAGATAGACCCGATAAGCAGCGATCGGGACAGTTAAAACATCGCTCCAGGCTTCCTCTCGCCGATGGAATGCGTCCAGTGCGGCGTCGGCTGCTGCGGATTGCTGACCAATCTTTAGTCCTGATGCTTGAATGTCTTGAGATGGGAAATCCTTTGCGGCTCCCGCGTGGAAGTCATCGATCGTAAGTAACCAGTCATATACCTGCCGCGACAAACGCTGTCCAACAGGATTCAATAAATTGCAAGCTAGCATTTCTCGAATATGCCAGGTTTCTGCCAGCACATCGCAATTTAATCCGGAAATTTCGATTGGAATGAAGATATCGGTCACGCTCAGAAACTGAATCTCCAGCGAGAACACCATAACAGAAATCGGCTGCCACGGTTCCTCTAGGTCTGACTCTGCATCAGTCACAATCATGACGTAGCGAGGGTCAGTCCCCTGTAAAAAGTTCTGTGCGGGTTCAGAGAACCACTGTTCCGATCGCGACAATTTTAGGGGAGATTGTATCGATCGACTAACCTCCCAGATCTCACCCGGTTGTGGTAGCCGGAGAGCAAAATTGTCTTGCTTAGTTAATCTGGATTTTGGGTCTACATACATGGCTAACTCTACAAGTCTAGGCAAGTGGGCTGATAGGTTTCTGATTTTAATTAACGAGCGATCGCCTGTCTCTATTCCAAAACTAACGAATCTTTACCATTGTGCGGTCGATCGACGCTGCTTGCCTTTGCGTTTGCCAATCGCCTGATGTTCCTGCTGAATCGCTTCAGGGCGCAGAATTCCTAACCGCTCAGAAACTTGACTCACCATCTCTTTCCAGCGCTTCGAGGCTTCCCCCTGACTCACGCCTAATGCGATCGCCAGTTGAGTTTGCGTTTTTCCTTGCACCTGTCCCTGCCAGAGTGTCATATAACCCCGCTGAGGAAGCCGTTGATCCAGTTCTTGAATGGCTGCGATCGCCTGTAGCACCAGGTCAGTTTGCTCCAAGCTATCTAGAGCATCGAACTCAGCCGCGATCGTTTCAGACAGGGCTAAATCTGTTCCTGGAATCACTGCATCTAAGCTGGCACAATGACGATGCTTTTCCTTGCGAACTAAATCAATGATCTCAAACCGTGCGACAGTGAGCGCCCAGCGATCAAATTCATCAGCGCCACCCTGTCTAAATTTGCCACTTCTAACTGCTTGTAATACTTTCATTTGAGCCGATTGGGCTGCATCTTCCCAGACGATCGTGCTTCCGCGAGTGTACTTGCGGGCAATTCTCTCAAGTCGCTGAGTAAAGTCTGAAGCAATCAAACGAGATTCATGGAGATGCGGCTCTAAAGCCAGTTGTAAAGCCATAGAAAACTGTCCTTCCTGATGATGGAGGCGATTTGGAAGACAACAAATAGGTAGACGTAGTAGCGGACTCCGATTGTAGAAAAAATGTTCCTGAGAGTGATTCTTTTCAGAAGCAACAAAACTGTCTTACCAAATTTCGGAATAATTCTTTCCGCTCACCCGTTGATCAGAAGTAACAACAACAGTTGAATGATCAATCTGCGGAGGAAGTATGAAAAGAAGCGTGTCTGCACTCATGACTGTAGGACTGTTAATGCTGAGCACTGCACCTGCATTAACAGCAATTATTCCGATCTCTGGACGTGGCTTAACGGGAACTCGGAGTTTGTCTCGTGGAGTCGCAGTTCCATCCGGATTAAACAGCTTTAGCTTTAATTTTGAGAATGGAGATCACCATATTAAGGGAATTACGGCATTGCCGAATGATCTCCGAACAACAGTGGGATTTATCGACAATGATGGCAATGATCCCTATCAAGTTTCACTCCAGGTTGAAAATGATTTGGGAGCAGGTGCTCGATCGGTGTTTGCTCTGGATAACCGAACCTGCAATGGTGGAACCTGCCGAGTCAGGCTGCCTGTTCCTTGTGGCTCTCAAAACACCTTTGTCCTGACTGGATTTTCCTTCCAATTCAAAGATGGCGATCATCAGATCAAGAAGGTTGCCATTAAGCGAATTGAGGATGAACTGGAAGTCTCTTTCGGAGATAAAACACCAACCGACCCATATGTTTGGAGCGTTCAGTATGCGATCGTACCTCGCGCCAATCTAGCCAGTGAGCAAACCATCCGTCGGGCGACGAATGGTTCTGCCAGAGCCGCCCGATTGCCGGGTCGAGCCGTTATTCAGGGCTTCAGCTTTGAGTTCACCAGGGACGACCATCATCTGCGCGATTTCAAAGTTGATTTACAGAATAACCAAGTGGCAATCAACTTCCGAGATAATAACCTGGATGACCCCGTTAATTGGTCAGTTGACTATGGGGTGCTGCGCTAATTCTTATTAGCCCTGGGTTGCATCTTTGGGCATTGCAGAATGCCCTCATCCTATTTTCTGCAATGCCCATTTTTGTCTTTCACAACTGCAATCAAACCATCAATACAGCTATGAACATTAAACCCCTAGTCATTGTTCTTCCAACCCTCATTTCTACCCTTGCTGTTTCTCCTGCGATCGAAGCCGTTTCCTGGACTCGTATTAATGCGCTGCCTAACACAGCACAAAAAATTGCAGCCTGTCCAAATGGAATGATGTATGTGCTACACCGAGAGGGTCGTGTCTTAGCAAATCGCAGTAGTGGACGTGGATCAGGCTGGCAACGCATCAATACAGACACTCCAACCGATGCCAGTGCCATAACAAACCTTCTCTGTGCTGGTAACAAGCTGCATCTTGTCAAAAACAGTCGGGTCTTTCGGAATGATGGAACGGATGCTGCTCCCCGTTGGGTATATGCTGGAAATTTTCGCGATCGCACCCCAAGCGCTGCTCCATTTGCTGTCAGTGGAGCCTCTATAGATGCGGGTCGTGTGAGTTTGTCTGACTATTTCGCCCTATTTGCGTCTCCTGATGGAACTGCACTAACTAGATCGGCACTAACGTTACAATCCCAGCGACGCATTGGACTTCCCCAAAGTGCGATCGCCATTGCTGGAGCTGGAGATAGTTTGGCTCGAATCTCTCGCGTTTTTGCTCTAAATACGGATCGAACCCTTTGGCTCAATTCTGGAGCAGGCTGCGATCCGGCATGGCGGCGCATTGATCGTCCCGTTGCAGCCGAGCAAATTGCTGCCAAAAGCGTAGAGCAGCTTTATGCGCTGAATACCGACAAAACGCTGTGGGAAGGACAATTGCGTCGAACCGTTAGCACCGTTGGTTTAGGCGATCGCGAGATTAATTCGATTAACGCCGTTGCCTTGCGAGGAACGCGATTCACCCTCGATCGCAAGCGCGGAACCAATGACATGGAGTTGAGAATTACACCCTCTCGATTCTTGCAAAATGCAGGATTGAACAACTCTACTCAGGAGTTGGGAGGAGTCATGGTTCCTGGAATTCTGGGAGCACGTCATGCCGTTTGGATCAGCAATCTCAATTCCAATGATTTACAACTCCGGCTCACCCCCGACGCGATCGTTCTAGAAATGGGTTTTGCTCCAGGTGGGAAAATCACTGTAGATACGGCAATTCGGGGCAACTGGGACATTCGCAATGCTAAATTAACCCTGACTTTAGGCATTAACTATGATCTCTGTGGTCTTGCTCGGCTGACTCTGAAATCAACTCGATTTGATGCCCGACTCGATGGGGATGTGGTAGGCAGTTTCATTGGCAATTTTGAAAATGTCAGAGAGCGGATTGAAGCGGCGATCAACACTAGGGTGCCTGAGTTTCTCAATCAGCCAGAGGTTGCGGGTGCCCTCCGGGGGGCACTGGTTCAAATGGTTCCCGCACTGCCACCTTCAGCATTCTCAACACCTCGTCCAACAAATCCGCCTCATACCTTAATTGGATGGACAACAGGCATTCGCAACGGACGTTTCACCTATACTGTTGAGGGTGACTAGCGCAGGCTGGCGAGAATACCTAACGCTTTAAAACTCAGCTCTCACGACAGCTTCATTACGATCAAAATTGATCAGCACCTGAAGCGACGAGTCGCTTTTCTGTGGAGTCTCTCAAAAACTGTCCGAAGTATTGCGAATTGCATTACTACAATTTGATCGACCGACAAAGCGGTGAGTTTTGAAAGCGATAGACGACTCAAAACGAGTCCAATAGCTGATTGATTTCTTTCTCGCGATGCTGAAGACGTTCAGCCAACAACCCAACAATAAATCGATGAATGCTCGCTGCCAGCATCGGATCGGTGTTTTCAAGCTGCTCGAACGATTCTGTCGATAGAAAATATAGCGTGCTGGGTTTGTCTGCAACCACCGATGCCATGCGGACTGTCCGGCGATACAGCCCCATTTCTCCGATCGTGTTGCCGATCGTGTAGGTACGAATCCGTTTGTTTTGACCATTGCTCAATTTCAAAACAACACTCACTTGTCCCGATGCCACAAAGTAGAGTCCATCAAACGGATCGCCCTGATGGAATAGATATTCATCTTCGGCAACCTGACAAACCTCTAGACACTTCATCAAGCGATCGACCTGACGCGGATCAGGAAAATCAGCCTTTAGACAAGCGGCGAGTGCGGCATCAGGAGACTGAAACTCCTCTTCGGTCAGCGATTGATATTGCTGCAAAATTTGTTGCTCATACCATTCCAATCCTCGATCTAAGTCATCAAAGAGATGGCAAACTTCATGATCTAAACAATCGCCCTGCTCTAATCGCTGATGCGCCGCAGAAGACAGATGGGTGTAAATCAAGTGAACCTGCTTCTGATGCGCTACCTGCTTCAGTTTGGCAAAGCTAAGAACGGCTGAGGCATCTAGCCCACTCACCAGCCGAAAATCGAGGATCACATAATGAACAGGCGGTAACTCATGATTGTTAATGCGATCGCGGACTTGATTGAGCAATTTATTTGCCGTTCCAAAAAAGATCAAGCCCTGCAATTCCACAATGTAAGCTTGCTCACCTTGTTCTTCTAGGATTTCCAACTCTTCAGACGTGCGGAGGACATTGCTGTGATGATAGGTTCCTGTGCTGATGCGTCGAACCACAGTGAGCCGGCTGTAGTTAATTACAAACAACACGATCGCCGCCCCTAGCCCGACGGCGATCGCTTGCAAAAAGCCAATGGTCGTCGTCACAATCACAATCAGCACAATGATGGCATAATCGGCACGCGCAAACTTAAACCAAGCTTCGTAGAGCCATTCATTAAAAAACTCAACTGTAATCAACAGTGGCATCCCAATCAGAATGAATTTCGGGAATAGCGATAACAAGGGCGCTCCACCCAGCATCATTGCGAGGCAAAGGGCTGCAATAATCCAACCCACCAATCGCCCTCGCGCCCCCACTTGGTAGGACAACGCATTCTCTCCAGCGCTGGCAAATCCACCGACTCCACCACCAATCCCTGCAACTAAGAACGCCACTCCCGATGCTTTCAATTCCTGATTCAGATCGAGATCGCGGGAAGCCACAAGCTCAACACCATTAGAATGCAGCAACAATGCGATCGCGGAGATCAGCCAAAGTGCCGCTAAGGTTGGAATTTGCTGAGCAATCACGCTCCAATTTGCTTGCTGGACTGCGGCAAGACTGGCAAAGTGATACAGTCCACCTGCGGGAACACTGCCCAAAATCCAACCCCGTTGGCTGGCATCCGCGATCGAAGTTCCGGTGAGCGCTAGAGCAGCGTAAAACAGCGCGATCGAGCCAAGAATAATACCTGGATAAACGAAACTACTATTAATTCGTTGGGGTAACACAAACATTGCCGCCGCAAATAAGGCAGCCGGAAGCCATTGCAGTAAAACATTCACCTGAAAGAAAGCAGCCAGAGAAAAAGGCTGTAAATCCAGCCCTGAAACCGACTGAAACGCTGCCACAAACAACAATGCTCCAATGCCTGCCAGAAAGCCTCCCACCACCGGATAGGGAATGTATCGCACGAAACTTCCCAAGCGAAACCAACCCAATCCCAGGAAAATGATGCCTGTGATCAGGCTATTCACCGCAAAGGTGGCAACAACGGTCATTAGCTTTTGCTCGATTGGGGCATCCGGCATTGCTGCCACAATTTGCTTCGCAATCAAGCTGAAAATCGGAACTGTGACTTCTGCGATCGTCGCCACGATCGCAGGGTATGAACTGAGCGCAGTCACAACCGTACTAATAATGACCGAGCTAAAGAGCAACAGCCCGATTCCAAAGGGCATAAACGGTGCGAGATCGCCTGAGAAAATCAGAGCGCCAAACGATACAGCACTCGTGACGGTGAGCAGACCCATAATTGCGCCTGCAATGCTATTGGAGACGATCGGGCTTGTCCCTAAGTTAGACTTTGCGATAAGAGTCACTGTAATTAGAAGATGAATATAGAAAAATAATGTCTGGATGTGCTTATCGTATAGAACTCCATTCAACTTTAGGGAATCAAACGCCAAATTTCCTGCCTCAGAAGTAAGTTGAAGCAATTTACAATCAGTCTTTTGGCATAAGACAGGGCACATAATTGACTGTTGAAGTGCTGTGCTATACCAAGTTGATTTGTGGACGCGACAGATCCTCGCCCCCTAAATCCCATTCTGCGGGAACTTTGAGTGTGGTCTGTTGTGTTCTATGTTTAATTCGGCATTACCTCAGTTCAGATTTATACCTGCTCTAACGCTCTAATATAGTGACCGTCTAGGCGGGGTTAGTGCAGGTGCGGAAGGATTAGCAGAATGAATTAAGTCACCTCTGTCGAAAGATGTTTATTGTCTAAACGCTATTAATCTTGAGATGTTCTGCCCTTGATCAAGGGTCATAGTTCTTACTGCATTGATTCAGTGTCGAGTAGATGCGGCTTGCTCTGTATCACCACATTCAATCTCAGGGAAAAACCATAAAAGTAGAAACGTCTATGTTTAGCTTGTTTAACCGCTTTCCGGCTCAATTAACTCAGTGGATACTGGCTGGATTACTCGTACCGATCGTAGCCCTCAACGTATGGCTACTCTTCAAAGCGGTTCACTTGGCTCAACCTCTGGTTTCAATTCTTGTTTCAGCAGCATTACTGGCGTTTCTTCTCAATTATCCGGTACAACTAATTCAGAAATGGGGACTCGATCGCAAGTATGCGGTTACCAGTGTGGTGGTCATGTTCTTTGGCTTGCTCATCGGCGCAAGTATTACCATCCTGCCTCAATCGTCTGAAGAACTTGGCGAATTCATCAGCGCATTGCCGACTCGGATACAATCCACTCAGCTAAAGCTTCAGATTCTGCAAGATTGGGCAATGCAGCATCATATTCCAATTCGGCTCAATCAGTGGACAGCTCAGTTTACTGATGGCTTACCCGATCGCATACACACGCTCGGAAATAATGCCGTTAATCTAATCTTTAGTGCGTTGGGCAGTGCGTCTAACTTAGCCTTAACAGGAATTTTCACCGTCTATCTTTTATTTGACGGATCGCAACTTTGGAACGGAATTGCTCAACGATTACCGAGTCAAAAAATTGCGCAAATTCAGCGCTCGCTCCAGCAGCACTTTGAGGACTATTTCACCGGACAGGCAATTATGGCGATCGTGTCTATTGTTGCACTGACGGTCGTTTTCTTGATCCTCAGAATCCCGTTTCCATTGCTGCTCGGATTGTTCATCGGCACATTATCGATTTTTCCCTTTGGTGCTACGCTGGCAAGCTTCATCAGTGCATTGCTCATCGCAGCCGATGATCCAGGTTTAGGGCTTTGGCTACTCGGATCGTCGATCGTGACGAATCAAGCGATTGATCAATTGATTACACCCCGCTTGATGGGAAAGCTGGTTGGGCTAAGACCATTTTGGATATTGCTTGCCTTACTGGTTGGAGCGAAGCTAGGTGGATTGATTGGAGTCATAATAGCGGTGCCGATCGCAAGCTGTCTGAAAGATATCCTTCAGGGATTTCCGAGTTCTGTCTCCTCGTCTGACGCTCTTCCTGCTGCTCCTGTCCCTTCAGAAATACATAGCTGATTGTGCTTGCGATCGCTGAGTATCTTAAAGAAGTGGCGCGTTATCAGGCTTGCCTGTGGAGGATTAAGGGATGCTACCTGAGTTTTTGCCTGCGTCAGCGAGTGCGATCGAGGATGCGGATGCGATCGCTCTGCTGCAACAACTCCAGCGTCGATCAATTCAAACTTCACTAGAGTCAGAAACAATAGAGATTGCAACGGCTTATGTTTATGCAGCGTGTGAGCAATCAACAACCCCGATCGTTTTGCTTCCCGGATTTGATAGTTCACTACTAGAGTTCCGACGATTGTTCCCGCATCTTGCGGCTCAATATTCCACCTGGACGATCGATCTGATTGGATTTGGGTTTACAAGCGCGATTCTAACCATTTCTATCTGTCCTCAGACTATCCGGAAGCATCTGTTGAGCCTGGTTCAAACTTGGATTGCTCAACCTGTGATTTTAGTGGGTGCATCATTGGGGGGTGCAGTGGCGATCGATTTTGCGCTGCATCATCCGAACTGGGTGCAATCTCTCGTGTTGATTGATAGCGTTGGGTTTTCTGGCGATTTCCCGATCGGGCAGTGGATGCCCCGCTCCGTGCTGGAATTCGGAGCAGATTGGCTACACTTCCGCAAACAAGCTGCTCTAAGTGCTGCATTAGCAATCCCAGGAATGGATTTAACGCTGATTGATGCGCTTCGCTGTTCACTGCTGCATCAAGCTATGCCCGGATGGAAGGAAGCGATCGTCTCTTTTAGCCAAAGTGGAGGTTATACTAACTTAGACACTCAACTTGGGAAGATCCAACATCCGACTCTAATCCTTTGGGGAACCTCGGATGATGTGCTAGGCACAAAGGATGCAACCCGATTTCAGGAAGCGATTTCAAACAGCGAATTGATTTGGATTGAAAAGGCGGGTCATGTGCCGCATTTTGATCAATCTGAGGCAGTTGCAGCCCATCTATCAAGGTTTGTGCATCAAGTCGGAAACTGATCGTTTAAGAGAGTCATCAGTAGAATAAAGAAGTAAGAATTCGTTGATTAAATCCGTCCATCAAAATTCTCTTCGTCTATGAAACTCTGGTATCTCACTATTACAACCCCTTTGATTACAACTCTTCTTTTTTCTGGCATGAGAGCGATCGCGCAGTTGCCTTCCACTCCTGTTCAAACATCCCCTACTTCCGGTTGTCTCTTTGGCTATCCAGACCGTACTTATCAAGGGGAGCGTCCGATCACGCGCAATGAATTTGCGGCAGGACTGAATGCGTGTTTGCAGCAAGTAGATCAGTCGATTCGCTGCAATCGGCAAGAGTTTGCCACAAGAGCGGAGTTTGAACGTCTGCTTCAACGGCAAAGAGAGTTAAACGAACAATTGCGCCAAACAAGCGATCGTGTCGATACGCTCTCAAATCCACCTGCCTCGTCGAAGTAAATGTAGTTTTATTCCTCTAAACTCTCGAATCTTACAGCTAACAAAGCTGTAAGATTACTTCGATTTTCGCTTTGACTTTGGGGCAGTTCGATGTGCGCCAAAATATTTTTCGCTGCGATATCTCAGCCAAACTCGTAGGGCTTCCGGGATTTGGTCTTTCTGTTCTTTAGTCAGCGTGTTGTAGAGAGCGAGTGCTTTTTCTCGTTCTCCGCGACAGGCAGCATTGTTGTGAGCATCCCAGTAGCTACGAGCCACTCGAATCCGCCGACAGACTTCCTTAATTAGCGCCGCTCCGGTTAGCGGTTCGTCTTGCTTTGCCATGCGTTAATCTCAATCTCACTTTATTCTAACTAACCTCGCGGATGCGATGAATCGCTGGTCTGCCACATTCGTCAAATAGTATGAGATCAATACCCAATTGCGATCGCTTCAGAGCCATGCTGTAGCGTGATTTTTCCCTCGGTGTCCGGCAAAACAGAAAATGCTGTCAATTTCAGTTCGTATGATATATTGCTTCACGGTGGATGAGGATTCTACTACAGAAGACCTAAGTACGATCTACGATAAGCAAGATGAAAAAAGCCGACAAGACAGCCCCCAACCGAGCTTACACCGTCCTAAAAAGCACCGCCGTTGTTGTCGGTATCAGCGTCGGGTTCTGGAGCCGACCAGCAGCGACTGTTGCCCAAACCCCTCAACCGATCGTTTCTGAATCCAGGTTTTG
Organism: Cyanobacteria bacterium FACHB-DQ100; assembly: GCA_014695195.1. Lineage (NCBI taxonomy): Bacteria > Bacillati > Cyanobacteriota > Cyanobacteria bacterium FACHB-DQ100. Next base: position 291,141 of record JACJNW010000011.1, read on the forward strand.
CCGCAGCGATTTAGCGTCGAAAATCGATCGCATTGTTCAACAACCCAAATTTCGCACTGCACAATGGGGCATTCTGATTAAACCGATCGAAACCTCGACAATCCTTTATCAACGCAATTCTAATCGTGCCCTGATTCCCGCATCAAACGTCAAGCTTCTGACCACTGCTGCCGCCCTGCAAGTTGCAGATCAAAAGCCGCGATCGCTCCCAACTGTAAAGAACTGGCTGATTGCCGTGAACCGTTACAGCGATAACTATAAAGCGGATGCGCTGCGTCGTCGAATTGGAGGTCAACCGGCGATCCGGTCGGCGCTCGAAGCCTTGGGTGTTCAAGCGAATAGTTATGCACAGGTGGATGGTTCGGGACTCTCTCGCAGTAATCGAGCGACACCCGCTGCACTGGTGTCTGTGTTAGAAGCAATGTTCAGCGATCGTCAGAGCGAATTGTTTTACCGATCGCTAGCGATTGCCGGAGTGAATGGAACATTGCGAAGCCGATTCCGCAATACGCCCGTTCAAGGCAATCTTTATGGTAAAACGGGAACCCTACGCGGCGTAAGAGCGCTGTCTGGATATTTAGACAATCCCAACTATGGCACGATCGCGTTTAGCATCGTGGTGAATCAACCGGGACAGTCTGGGCAAGCGTTAGCGCAAGCGATCGATCAAATCGTGGTGCAAACTGCTAAGGTCGATCGCTGCTAATTGCTTGAGAGCAATTGAAGCTGCTTTAAGCAAGCTTCCACTGATCCAACAGGAAAGCATACTCAAAAGCAACTTCCTTTAAGCGGTCGTATCGCCCAGATGCGCCGCCATGTCCAGCCCCCATGTTAGTCTTTAACAGCAAGACGTTAGTATCTGTTTTCAATGCTCTCAGTCTTGCTGTCCACTTTGCAGGTTCCCAATAGGACACACGCGGATCATTTAAACCTGCGGTAATCAGCAAGGCAGGATAGGCTCTCGCTTCGACATTATCATAAGGCGAATAGCCTTTCATGTAGAAGTAAAACTCCGGATTATTCGGATTGCCCCATTCTTCCCATTCCGTTGCAGACAAAGGCAATGAAGTATCTAGAATTGTGGTGACAACATCTACAAAGGGAACTTGCGCGATCGCGGCTTTGAACAATTCTGGACGCTGATTGATCACCGCCCCCATTAACAATCCGCCTGCGCTTCCTCCAGAAATTGCTAAATGTTCGGCATCTGTCCAGCCTGCTTTGATCAGCATCTCTGCACAAGCAATAAAATCGCTGAAGGTATTTTGTTTATGTAAGAATTTGCCGTCTTCGTACCACTTGCGTCCGAGTTCGGAGCCGCCCCGAATATGCGCGATCGCTAACACAACCCCACGATCAAGCAGCGCTAACCGAGCCGAAGAGAAAGAGTCAGGATAGCTAAATCCATAGGAACCATAACCCGTCATCAGCAAGGGATTTTTGCCTGTCCGTTCAATGCCTGCTTTGTAGACGATCGACACCGGAACAGCAGTGCCATCGGGCGCGATCGCTTCGAGGCGTTGACTTCGATAGTTTGCGCGATCGTACCCTCCCAAAACGGGCGTTTCTTTCTTGAGTTCGCGAGTTTGGGCATCGAGGTCATAATCAAAAATCGAAGACGGTGTAACCAATGAGGTGTAGCCAAACCGCAGCGTTTTTGTATTGAAGTCTGGATTGATCGATTCTGACACTTCGTAGGTAGGTTCTGGAAACGTGATTGTATGTTCTTCCTGTGTGGAGAACTTACGAACCCGAATGTTGGGTAGTCCAGCTTCGCGATCGTAGATCACTAAATGATCCATAAAGGCACTAACACCCATTAAAAAGATATTTTCGCGATGCTCGATCACCGTTTCCCAATGTTCCACACTCGGATCACTGACGGGCGCTTTCATCAGCTTGAAGTTCAGAGCATTTTCGTTAGTCAGAATGTAAAACGCATCCGTATGATGTTCAACTTCATACTCGATGCCAACTTGACGCGGACGAATTACCCGGAAGTCCCCGTTTGGATTGTTCGCATCGAGATAATGAACTTCTGAGGTGATGTTGCTGCCCAAACCGAGTAGCAGATAAGCTTCACTCCGAGTTTTATCAATTCCAAGAAAATAAGCATCATCAGCTTCATAAAACAACAGTTGATCAGTGTCGATTTCACTTCCCAAACAGTGGCGAAACAATTTATAAGGGCGATTTGCTGGATCAATCTGAGCATAAAACACAGTTTGATTATCATTGCCCCAAGCAAACGAAGCGGTGTCAGGGATTGATTCAGGATACAGTTGACGAGTGGTTAGATCAAGGAAAAACAGGGTATAGCGCTCGGCTCCTGTTGTGTCAGTCGCATAAGCTAATAGCTGCTGATTTGGGCTAACTTCAAGCACACCTAAGCTAAAGTATTCTGTGCCTTCAGCTAGCTGATTTTGATCCAGTAGCACTTCTTCTGGTGCATCCAAGCTTTGATATTTGCGGCAGTGGATGGGATAAGCTTTTCCGGTTTCAGTGCGGGTGTAGTAATAAAACTCGCCTCGACGATAAGGTACAGACAAATCATCTTCCTGAATGCGTGATAGCATCTCGTCGTAGAGATCTGCTTGCAGCGATTCTGTATGCTGCATCATTGCCTCAGTGTAAGCATTTTCAGCTTCAAGATAGGCGATGACTTCAGGATTGTCGCGCTCCCGCAACCAAAAATAGTCATCAATGCGCTCATCGCCGTGGAGTTGATGCACATAGGGACGTTTGGGTGCGATCGGGGGAGTGACTGAATCTGACATAACGCAAATCGTTGAAGAGCAAGATCAGTCAAGCACTTAATCCGAGCTTCTGTCACTCCCCAAAAGGTAGCATTTTGTGGAGCGACAGAAGCTTCGTCATACAAGGCTCTACTGACTCAAATCGCCGTCAGCATCGAGTCGCCCAATCGGTTGCTGCGATCGAGCGAGATTGCAAAAGATTACTGGTTATACCAAGCTTTACGCCACTGTTTCATTTGATCGACCTCAGTTTGCTGAGAGGTTGCAATTTCTTGCGCTAGCTGCTTAATCTCAGGACGCTTCGACTTTTGGAGAGCATCTTTTGCCATTGCGATCGCGCCTTCATGATGCGGAATCATTGCATTGATAAAGCGCAAATCGAACTGAGCGTCGGCTGTCCCCAAGTCCTGCTGCATCGACATCATTTGGCGATATTCGACTGACATCGGTATGGTTGATTTTTCTTTGCCTCCATACATCACAAGTTCCTGAGCGGCCTTTGGATACCATTGGTTTCGCCACTTCGCCAGCAATTCATTTTCTTCACGGTTCTGCGTGATGACGATATTGCGGGCTAGAGTTTTAATCTCCGATCGCTGCGATTTTTGTTCGGCTTGTTTTGCCATCTCGATCGCGCCGCGATGGTGAATTCGCATTGCATCAATGAACCGCAGATCGTAATTGTCGTCTGCTGCACCTAAATCCATGTTGTGCATCATGTTGCCCGTGCTGCCATGATTCATAGTGCTGTGATCCATCCCCGGCATTGGGTTGGAAGCCGGCGAGGAATTCTGCGTCGTTGTGGTGGAGCAGGCAGCGAGAGTAGCAAGCATGAGAGGCAGCGAAGCCCTCGCAATGATGCCAACGGTTAGCTGGATTGTCGCTGGTTTGGGAGAGTCGTCTAAGGCTCTAGGTTTAAACAGGGATTTCATTGTTAATAAAAAAAAGACAGCACTGGAACACTTTTATTGTGGATTCTCCAGTTCACTGGAGAGTCAATGGTTAAAGCTGAAAATTGTGTAGGATGCCGTTCATATGCGACAACCTTGCCTCTGACTAAAGACAGAACCTAAAAAGATTACTTGACTCTCCAGTGAACTGGAGATTTCAGAATGATGATGTAAGCATTCAGTTTCTGGTTTTAGGAGTTTGGCTGATGTCTCTTCAATTGACTGTTCCGAATATGGCGTGTTCCGCCTGTAGCGATACGATTACCACCGCGATTAAGTCGATCGACCCGAATGCAAGCGTCACGGCTGATCCCAAAACAAAACTTGTCAGCATCGAAACGCAAGCTTCAGAAGCGTCGATTAAACAGGCTATCACTGATGCGGGTTACACCGTTGCTTAGTCCTTTTCCTTAGATATGCACAATGGAAACCACCACATTAAAGCTGCACGGCATGAGTTGTGCCGCCTGTGCGAGGAATATTGAAGGTGCGATCCGATCGCTTGAAGGAGTGAAGGAGTGTAACGTCAACTTTGGCGCAGAGCAAGCAACGATCGCGTTTGATTCGCATAAAACAACTGTGGCTGATATTCAGCAAGCAGTTGATGCCGCAGGATATTCGGCTCAACCGATGCAAGAAGATGTGCTTGCGGGTGAAGACGATATCGAGCGGCAAGAGCGCCAAACTCAACACCACAAACTCCAGCGCAAAGTTTGGACGGCGGGCACGATCGCGGCGGTGCTGGTGATCGGTTCACTTCCAATGATGACGGGACTCTCGATTCCCTTAATCCCGATGTGGCTGCACCATCCTTTGCTTCAGTTGGTGTTGACAACTCCGGTGCTGTTTTGGTGTGGTGCATCCTTCTTTATCAATGCTTGGAAAGCTTTGAAGCGGCATACTGCGACGATGGATACTTTAGTTGCGATCGGCACCGGAGCAGCTTATCTGTATTCTTTGTTTCCTACTTTCCTCCCGCAGTGGTTTACGGCTCAAGGTCTCAATCCTGATGTTTATTTTGAAGCTACAACAGTCATTATTGCGCTGCTCTTACTCGGTCGATTGTTAGAGAATCAAGCGAGGGGACAAACCTCAGAAGCAATTCGGAAGTTAATCGGGCTGCAAGCCAGAACAGCGCGAGTGATTCGGCAAGGGAGAGAAATTGACTTACCGATCGCAGAGGTCGTAGTAGGTGACGTGATTCTCGTTCGTCCGGGTGAAAAGATTCCGGTGGATGGGGAAATTCTGGAAGGTCGATCGGCGATCGATGAAGCAATGGTTACAGGTGAAAGCTTGCCTGTCACAAAACAAGTCGGAGATGAAGTAATTGGAGCGACCTTAAACAAAACAGGGAGCTTCAAATTTCGAGCAACACGAGTCGGCAAAGATACCGTTCTAGCTCAAATTGTTAAACTGGTGCAGCAAGCACAAGGCTCAAAAGCACCGATTCAACGGTTGGCAGATCAAGTCACGGGTTGGTTTGTGCCTGCGGTGATTGCGATCGCGATCGCAACCTTTATCCTCTGGTACAACGTCATGGGCAATGTGACGATGGCATTAATCACGACAGTTGGAGTGTTGATCATTGCCTGTCCTTGTGCCTTGGGATTAGCGACTCCTACATCAATCATGGTTGGCACAGGTAAAGGTGCAGAAAATGGCATTTTAATCAAAGGAGCCGAGAGTTTAGAACTGGCGCACAAACTACAAACGATCGTGCTTGATAAAACCGGAACTATTACTCAAGGAAAGCCAACCGTCACAGATTATGTGACTGTCCAAGGCACTGCTGATCATAATGAGTTAAATTTACTGCGGCTTGCAGCTTCGATCGAGCGCAACTCTGAACATCCGTTAGCGGAAGCGGTAGTACACTATGCCCAAGCTCAAGGAGTCGAGTTAACCAATTCACAGGAATTTGAAGCCATTGCAGGAAGTGGTGTTCAAGGTTATGTCTCTGATCAACTGGTTCAGATTGGTACGCATCGTTGGCTGTCTGAGTTAAACATTGATACTAGAACACTTAAGCAACAGTGGGATCAGCTTGAATCGCTCGGTAAAACAGTCATTTGGATTGCAGTAAATGGTAAAGCATCAGCAATTATGGCAATTGCTGATGCAGTTAAACCGTCCTCGGTTGCTGCCGTTCGAGCCTTGCAAAAGTTAGGGCTAGAAGTCGTAATGTTGACCGGGGACAATCGCCGTACTGCTGATGTGATTGCGCGGGAAGTGAACATTAAGCGAGTGTTTGCAGAAGTTCGACCAGAACAAAAAGCTGCGATCGTGGAAGCCCTTCAGCGTGAAGGAAAAATCGTTGCAATGGTGGGAGATGGGATCAACGATGCGCCTGCATTGGCACAAGCGGATGTAGGAATGGCGATCGGCACGGGAACCGATGTTGCGATCGCAGCTAGTGATATTACGCTGATTTCGGGTGATTTACAAGGCATTGTGACTGCCATTCAGCTTAGTCATGCAACCATTCGCAATATTCGGCAGAATCTGTTCTTTGCTTTTATCTACAACGTTGCAGGCATCCCGATCGCCGCAGGCATTCTGTACCCAATTTTTGGTTGGTTGCTGAGTCCGATTGTTGCTGGAGCAGCAATGGCATTTAGTTCAGTGTCAGTTGTGACGAATGCGCTCCGACTGCGTAACTTTCAGCCCAAGATGAGGTGATTCATGGTTAAGCAAGTCATATTTTTTGCAACATTAGCTGGGTTTGGATTTTTGATTGGAACGCTTTCAGGAGCAATATTGTAAGAGATGGCAAACGATGAAAAAGCTGATCATCAGTGGGATTGCAAGTTTAGGGCTAGTGATGGGAGGTTCATCTGCTGTGATGGCTGAGACGATGCACTCGCCTCAAACTGCTCAGGAAGGACAATTTCATCGCATCGAGCAACCTTTTGCTAACAAAGCGATCGTCACGCTCGGCGGACTCGGATTAATTGGTCTAGAACTGTGGTGGTTCTTGCTCAGTAAACCAAGACCTCGTAAGGCAACAACTAAATAAGCAAGTCCAATGCCTTACGAAAATTGTTGAGTTCTCCCTCAAATTCCCCGGTTTCAGACGCTTCGATCAGGCAATGTTCCACATGGTCGAGCAGAATAATTTGCGCCACTTTATTCAATGCAGATCGAACGGCAACTATTTGTGTAACCACATCGGAACAGGGACGATCGCTCTCGACCATCTTGGAAATTGCCTCAACGTGTCCTTTAATTCGAGCCAGCCGATTCAGAACTTGTTGCGTGTGAGCATGTGCCATGATTATGCCCCCCTGGGGGATCAGGATGCTTTGATTCTACAATTTCTACATGAGAAAGAAACTAGGATATTAGTTGTTGTTACAGTTCAAGGAACGATTGTCTTTGGTAGAGTCTGACCGTAGGTACGATCGCACTCGATCGCAGCTTCGGCTCAATAAGCTATCCAAATTGAGGTTCCATCGGGTCAAGCCTAAACGATCGCTGGTACTCAAAAGTTTGTCAGACTGAAAGGCAACACTAGCAACTCGATCGTTCGTGCCGACTAAGGTTTTAATCAGTTCTCCGGTTTCACTGTTCCAAAGCTTGATCGTCGTATCATCACTGCCAGAAGCTAACACTGAACCATCCTGATTAAAGCTCAGGGATGTCACTCCGCCATTGTGTCCGATCAAAGTTTGTCGGAATCTAGCTTCATCAACTGCCCAGAGTTTAATCGTATTGTCCCAACTTGCAGAAGCTAAAGTTTTTCCATTGGGACTAAAGGCGATCGCGGCTACTGCTAAGTTATGTTTGCCAAGAATCGTGGAAGTTCTGCGATCGACATCCCACAGCCGCACGGTATTATCAACGCTGCCAGAAGCCAAGCGCCCATCAGGACTGTAACTTAAGCTCGTCACTTCGTCGGTATGCCCTTGCAGAATTGTGTGGATGCCGCCTTGAAGCGTCCAAATCTTAATCGTTCGATCTGCACTTGCCGATGCGAAGGTTTCTTGATCAGGACTAAAACTTAATGCTGTGACTCGATCGTTGTGTCCTGAGATGGTTCTAATCAGTTCTCCGGTACTGAGATTCCACAGTCGAATTGTTTTATCTGCACTACCAGAAATGAGCAATGTATTATCAGGACTGATTTGAATCTGAGTAATCGGTGCAGTGTGACCTTTTAAGCTGAGAAAGTCTTTGTTGTTTTGCAAGAGAATGGTGTGGTCAGGAGCCGCGATCGCGGTAATCCTTCCGTCTAAGCTTGTGGTCATTGCCGATAGACCTGTATCCAGTCGAATGGGTAAATCCATCTGCCAAATTCGCGCCGTTTTATCAGCACTCGCACTGAGAAGCTGAGTTCCCGCAGGACTAAAGCTAACGTGCATAACTGCGGCTTCATGTCCTTGAAGGGTTTGAAGCAATGCGCCCTCCAAATTCCAAAGCCGAATGGTGCGATCGATTGAACCTGTCGCGATCGTGCCTCCATCTGGACTATAGCTTGCAGTGTTGACTTGATCGCGATGTCCTTCTAGGGTTGTAATTTCTTTACCATTCAATGTCCAAAGCTTTGCTACATTGTCCCCACTGGTGAGAAACGATCGACCATTCGGAGCCATCATCACACTGGTAACGCGATCGTTGTGAACTCTAAGGCTTCTGAGCGCAGCCGCTCTACCTACTTGCCAAAACCTCACCGTTCCATCTTCGCCACCGGATAGGATCTGACGATCGTTTTGCCCAAATGTCACGCTGTTGACCCATCCTCTATGTCCCCGAAAGGTTTGAACGGCTCTCATCTGATCGAGTTGCCATAGCTTTATTGTGCCGTCTCGACTGCCTGAAATCAGCGATCGACCATTCGAGCTAAACCGCACCGATGTCACCCAGTTTTGATGTCCAGTCAAGGTCTGTATCAGTGTCCCATCACGATTCCACAGTTTGATAGTTTTATCTGCGCTGGCAGTGGCAAGTTGCTGCTGATCGGGGCTAAAGGCTACTGCTAAAACACGATCGCTGTGTCCCACTACATCTTTAATCAATTGACCTTCACGCGACCATAGTTTTACTAAGTTGTCGTTGCTCACAGTGACAATTAGCTGACCATCAGAACTCATCTGCACATCATTCACTTGCTGAGCGTGACCCATGAGCCGATTCGATTCTTGCGTTTGAGAGATTGCCTGCTGTAAGGTTGCGATCGTATTAGTTCGCACCTCTACCAGGACAAATCGATCGAGCTGTTTTAGCTGTTGTCCTGCTTTGATCGCTGCGGTTAGCGCTTCTAGCTGCTGATTTGAGTTCAGTAATGCTTCAGATGAAGCAGACAGCGCTTGGATCGAGCGGATCTGAGCATTTCGCTGATTCCACAGTGCCAATCCTCCTAATCCAAATGCAGCAACTGCTAAGCTTGCAATGGCTGCGATCGCTTGCTGAGCGCGTCTGAGCCGACGTTTGAGCGCAATTTTCTCGCTCTGACGCGCTTCTAAACTGGCTTCAATAAAGACTTGAGTATCTTGAGTCAGTTCATCAGTGTACTTAACATAAAGTTCTTCTGCTTCTGCCAGCCGCATTCCTCGCAATAATAAATCTGGAGGACGATTGCTCTTTTTCCAGCCGATCGCGGCTTGCTCGATCGGTCGCTGCACTCTCAATCGATTGCGGTTCTCATCCAGCCACCAGCGCAAGGTTGACCAATGGCGAATCAGAATTTCGTGGGCAACTTCAATGGTGACAGAAGGCTCAATCTCTGATTGTTCAATCTCTGATAGCTCAATGTCCCGACTGGTTGGCACGTCTTCGGTGTTGATCACAATCAGTTTTGCAGCACTCAGCGATTGTAAAGTCCGATCAACCAAAGCTTGAGGATACTTTGCGACAGATAACTCCGACTTCAACACCCTCCGCCGCGTATCTTCAACGCCTTCTCCTAGCTGCGTGAGCGACAGGAAAATCCATCGAGCACAGTGCTGCTCCTCTGGGTCAAGTTGGTTGTAAGCGGATTGAGCTTTATGCTCTAATGCACCCTGCAAGCCGCCAATCTCAGATTGATAGGCTTCTAGGGTGAGTGTTCCTTGTTGTCGATGTTGCCAAAGCTGCTCCAGCACAAACTCTAAAATCGGCAAGTCTCCCGGAGTCCGATCGAGTTCTTGCAGCAGCACTTCGACTAGTCCCGGTTCTACGGTTAATCCCACTTGTTCCGCAGGACGCACAATCACCTGACGGTACTCTTCATCGCTGAGACAAGGAGGAATCAGAATGCTCGATCGCTGTAAAATCGCCGCAAGTTGAGGCATTTCTAAGCCTGCTGCGACAAAATCCGCTCTCAATGTCAGCACTAATTTGAAGCGATCGCGGGTGTGCTCCAGTGTTTCCAAAACAATATTGAGAAAGTCTTGCCGAACCGGTTCCGAACACAGCGTGAACAGTTCCTCGAACTGATCAATCACAAGCATGACCATCGGTTCAGCACGAGTTCTAAACCATTGCACCAAGCCTTCTACTCCTTGATACAACAGTCCCTCGACTTGCTCTTGTTCCTCTGGCTCAGCTAAACATTTAACCAGCGCATCAAACGGGCGATCGCCCGGACACATTCGCCCCAGCCACCAGTGTTCACTGCCGGGGACATGCTGCCCTTGTCTTAACTGTGCCATCAATCCAGCTTGCACGATCGAAGACTTCCCGCTCCCCGATGCACCGACCACTGCTAAACAAGATTGCTGCTGAACTGCCTGTAAAAGCTGTTGAATTAAAGTCGATCGTCCATAAAAGAACTCGGCATCATGCTCTGTAAACGGCTGCAACCCCCGATAAGGACAGACACTAATATCTGAACTGCGATTCGCCTGCTGGCTCGGAAACACTTCGATCACACCCTGCGTTCCCGATAGCCAAACCGATAGCGTCGTTTGTCCTGCTAATGCTAGTTGAAGCTGAGTAATCCATGCTGCAACCGGATAGCCAGAGTGACGATCGGCAGCATTCAAAGTCTCAACCAGCGATCGCGTCAATAGTTCAGGATCAGTCCGAGCCGCCGCCGCAATCAAGCATTGTCCCTGCTCTCGCTGCAACTCTTCGATCCAATCGGGTAAATCACCTGCATTCGGACAATCCAGAATCACAATCTGCTGAGCCGCCGCGCTGTGGCGCAGGGTTTGACGCAGCCACGATCGCGAAACGCGCTCTGTTCCCAGGATTAAACAAGGTTCGCCTTCAGCCGTAGTCCCCACTCTAGCCCGGAGATACAGTAAAACCGTCGTTGCTTCGGGAGTTTGTAGCTTGGTTTGAATGCTCGATCGCATCGTTTCCCAATCATCAGACTGATAAGCCAACTCGAATCCAGCGCTGAGCAGCTTACTCAATTGCAGAGTTAGACTGTGATTGGGAAAAGCATCAATGACGATCGCTTGACGAGAGGGAGGTGCGATCGTGCTCGATTTTGCACCAATCACAAACTGTCCAAAGCCTTCTACAACTCGTTTTGGCGTTTGCAGCGGATACTCAGGCTGAAGCTGCGTCTCACCACGTCCTCGTTTTTGCTGATTGATCAGCCGGAGTTGTTGATTGCTTTTATCAATGTACTGAAGCGTTTGATGATACACATACTTGTATAAACCATCGGCATCGATCGTTCCAGTGGCATCGGCTGCGGCTCCCCGGAGTCCCTGCATCAGAAAATAGGTAAACACCCCATGCCCTAACTCCGGAAACTCCCACGACTGCTGCGCTTGATCGCATGACAGCAATGCGTAGAAGCCCTGACTCTCCGAAGCTTGTCGCCCCAATACCCGCACTAATTGCTGAGTCGGATTCGGCAATGTGCCTCTCAGCGTCATTCCGCCACTATGACAAGCATCTAACCAGACGATCTGCTGTTTTGCTTGACACTGACTGAACTGTTCCAAAAGCTCAGCAACACTCAGCCCAGTGTTGAGCAAATCTGCTTTCTGAGTATCGGTTAAACAAAGAATTGGCTGTTGAGTCGTCGTCTCTAATACTCCGTGACCTGAAAAATACACCAGAATAGTATCTGCCGCTTGCGCCGATCGCACAATCTCCTTTAAGCTGTCGCGGACTTGGCTCAGGGTCGCTGGCACACCAAAATCATGGCGGATTTGCATCGATCGCTGCGGAAAGCTTTGAGTTGCATCGATCAGCGCTTCAGAAAGACCCTGACAATCGATCGCGGAATATTGCAGTGAGGGAAGCTGCGGATCTCTGTAGCGATTCACACCAATCAGCAAGATCCAGAGTTTAGCTTGTCCCGTTTCTAGGACGCTAGAACGATTGAGAGCGCGGGGCATAATAGTCTTTTAACAGGGATAGAATGCTGCTGAAGCGGAGCGCTACAGCACTGAATGAATTAACGATCAATGGCGTAAGTATAATCGAACAGTTGCCCCACTTGGCGACGTAAGCCTGCTAATGGGTAAAGTTTTGGAGCCATTGTTTCTGCGTATTGGTCGGCTGCAACGATCGTCTGACGGGCTTCGGCTTTCGGCAGTTGTCCTTGCTTGAATGCTTTAATTAAGGCTTCGATGCCTTGGTTGTATTCGGCGCTGTTTCGGAAGTTGAATTGTGGCTGGGTTTGTTGTGAGGGTGCTTGCGGTGGGTTTGTGGGTGAAGCATTCGGAGCAACTGCACCCATCGGCAACGCGATCGGAGCTTGCAGCGACAGCACATAGACACTAGCAGCAGGCAACTGCACAACCCGAACATTTTTGGGAGAAGACATCCCACTGAGAATCCCGATCGCGCCTCCAATCATTCCTCCACGCTCAAACATATCAGTAGAGCGGCTACTCGGAGCAGTTGCACCCATAACAGACCCCAAAAGATTGCCAAAAACGCCGCTATTTTCGCGGGCACGCTCTGCACCGCTGACTTGCTCGATCGTATTGCCCGGAATCACCGCCGTGGTCGCTTGAATCGGGACAATCTGACCGCGAACGACGATCGCTTCTGCTACAATTCGCGCTCCACCATTTTCTGGCTTTAATTTGATCGAGACGGGCGTATCAGCCGGAACTACTTCGTTTCCTTGCAGATCCATCAGCGGTTGTGCCAACGGGACGGTTAAGGGATAGTCTTGTTTCTGTCCCACATCAACATTCACTGCACCGGGAAGCTTAATCACGACTCCTGCCGTTTGAGGAATGATTGTACCGGACTGCGAGCTAGAGATAGAGGCTGTGTTAGAAACGACGACTTGAGCCGAAACCGGAAGCGCGACGGGAGCAGAAACCGCGATCGTTAAAGCCAAGTTCAACAGTGTACGAGCGTTCATCAGTCTTTCCTCTATACGATTACATCTGAGGAATAGGGACGGCGATCGGGTTTTATGCAGCCTTAAATCGTTTCAACCCGCGATACAATGAAAACGAAAGCTGCGCCTTCTCAAACGATGAACAGCAAACGGGTGAACTTGTCTTACACGATCGAACTTCAGGAGGGGGAAAAGTTGGCTCTCCCGGATGAGATCATTAGCAGCATCGGGACTGGGAAATGGTTAATCACGGTCACACCGCTATCCGATTCGGCTTCGCTTGAGTCGATTCGGGATCATCGCGCTTTTCTTAGGGGTTACGCTCCAGAAGATGAAGGGCTTTACGATGACTATCCAACCCGGTGAATTTTGGGTTGCTGACATTTCCTTCACAGATGGTACAGCTTCCAAAAAACGACCCGTTTTGGTTCTTTGGCTCGACGGCAGAGATGCGATCGTTGCAGTGGTCACTTCTGCTCAACCTAGAACTCAAACTGATGTGATGTTGAGCGATTGGGCAAGTAGTGGACTGCGTGTTGCGTCCACTGTGCGGCTGTCGCGCCTAGATTGTTTAGAAAGCATCCTGTTATTCAGCAAACTGGGAAGGATCTCAGAAGGTGATGCAGCCCTGGTTAAAACCGTGTGGGATTCACAAATTAAGCTGCAATTTTAGGGGAACAAGAACCCCAACCAGAATTGAGTGAAGCCCTAGGTTTCTCCACTACACTGAACAGCAGTATTGAAAGAGTTTGGGCTTCATGGGATTTTTGCCGCGTCTTCAGCACCAAGTTTGGTTACTCGCATTTGGGCGATTGTTGTCTCAAGTCGGAACAGGGTTCACGCTATTTTACGCACCGATTTTCTTTGTTAACCAGGTCGGGCTGTCCGCAACCTCGGTAGGAATCGGGATCGGGAGCGCAGCCGTTTCGGGAGTGGTGGGTCGTGCTTTGGGGGGGACATTTGCAGATTCTAAGTTCTGGGGACGGAGAAGAACCCTACTCCTGTCGGCACTGATTAGCGCGATCGCGTCTTTCGCACTGGCGATCGCCTATGACTTCCCAACCTTTGTGCTAGGTAACTTGTTAATGGGCTTGGGAACAGGAACCTACTGGCCCGCAACAGAAGCCGTAGTTGCAGATTTAACCACACCAGAGCAGCGCAATGAAGCCTATTCGATCACACGCTTGTCCGATGCTCTGGGATTAGGCATTGGAGTTGTTCTCGGCGGATTGTTGATCAGCGCAACAGGATTGTATCGCGCATTATTTGTGATTGATGGCATCTCATTCCTAGTGTTTTTTGTTGTCATTTACTGGCTGATTAAAGAGACGAACCGATCGATCAGCCCCCATTCTCAATGGAGCGGCTGGAAAATCGCACTCAGCGATCGCCGACTGATGATTTTTGCGATCGTCAATACGATGTTTACAACCTACATTGTGCAAATCGATAGTGCTTTGCCGCTATATCTAACTAACATTGTGCGGATCACGCCAGACAAAGGCTTTGAACCGACCACAATCAGCGCATTGTACACGGGTTATTTAACGCTTTCAGTGCTGGCACAGTTGCCGATCGCTCGGTTTCTCAACCGATTTAGTCGAACTCAGGTCTTGATGATTTCAGCAGGATTTTGGGCAGCAGCATTCGCTCTGGTCTGGGCAACCGGAGCTGTAGCGCAAATGCACTTAGGGTGGGCGATCGCGACGTTTGTAATGTTGGCATTTGCGATCGTCACCTATATGCCTTCGGCAGCATCACTGGTGGTTGATATTGCGCCTGAATCGCTGCGGGGCGTGTATTTAGCTGTGAACTCCCAGTGTTGGGCGCTGGGCTACTTTATCGGGCCGCCGATCGGCGGCTGGGCACTCGATCAAACCAGAACGATCGCCAGTGGCTACTGGCTAGTTTTAGTGGCAACCGTTGCGATCGCGGTTCTGATTTTACAAGTGTTAGATAAAATGGTCAGGCACAGCCCTTCCGCGTAGCCGCACAATGTTCAAAAGTCGTTTATTACTGAGTCTCATTGCCTTGGGTGTGAGTTTTGCAATTAGTTTGCTGATCACACGCAACTTTGGGACATCGGTAATCAATAGTGTCGTGACGCTGTTTGCAAGCCTTGTCGGAGCAGCAATCACAGAAAATCAGCATCGTCAAGCGCTGTATCGTCGATCGGAAGAATTAACCGGACATATTCGGGCGCTAAAACGGCGGCGGGCTGAAACTTACGAATCGCTGGTTCTGATGACTCAAGAGCGCGATCAGGTTTCTAATAGTTTAAATGCACTGCAAACTCAACTGCGAAATCTTCAGATCCAAAGTTCAAATCTTTGGCAGCAAAAAGAGGAATTAAGCTGGAATCTCACTTCTCCGCAAGCTTCACCCACGAATCAAATTTACGCGCTACAAACCAAGCTGCAAGAACTCGAACAAAAAGAAGCCGAACTGAATAAATCACTGTCTGCCACTCTATCCGCAAAGCAGCGGGCTGAACTGGGTCTAAAAACAACACAAGCACAACTGAATCAATTCCAGGCACAACTCGCAGAACTGCAAAGCCAAAAAGCCGAACTCACAAAAGAAGTGAATGCGCTACTCTCTCAGAGGCAACAATTAGACACACAAATTGCAACCTTACAGCCAAAAGTCAAAGAACTAGAGAAATATCGGGCTGAACTAAATCAGTTTCTTGCCTCGGCTGAACCCAAGCGCCAACAAGTCGAAAGTAGCTCAAAATCGCTCCAGGGCGCGATTGGTAATCTCCAAGCCCAAATTTCCTCGCTCCAAGGTGAACTCGGTCAACTCGAACAGCAAATTCTCGATCGCCGCGTGCAAAAAGAACATCTCGATCTCGAACTTTCTACCCTCCGCCGCGAACTCGAACCCAATCCCAATTCCCAGCCCGCATCCGAATGGGAAACCTTTCTGCATCAATTACAGCCTCCTGAACTCGAAGCCCTGAGCGCGATCGCCCACCAGATCAACGCCAATGCCACCCTGAAGCAAATTGCCGAAGCCAATTTGACCATGCCCGAACTTTTGATCGATGCAATTAACGAACGTGCAATCGACACGATCGGCGATTTTGTCATTGATCCGACTCCGGGTTCTGGAATTACGATCGCGCCTGAGTATCTAGAAACCGTGAAGCAACTGCTGAAACGATAGTATTTCTATAAATTCTCTTGCAAGCGATTGCGAAATGTCCAAATTTTATCTGGTATCTTGCCAAAACTCAGGCTAAATTATCGGGGATAACGTCCCTCAGTTAAGGAGTGAGCTATGTGCGGAATTGTCGGGTATATCGGCACTCAAGAAGCGAGTGGAATTCTACTCGAAGGGCTTCGGAAATTAGAATATCGGGGCTACGATTCTGCCGGAATTGCCACAATCTTAGACGGTGAAATTCACTGTGTCCGGGCAAAAGGCAAACTCCACAATCTCGAAGAAAAACTTGCAGGCGAAACCAATCCCGCCCGTACCGGAATCGCTCACACTCGCTGGGCAACCCACGGCAAACCCGAAGAATACAACGCCCACCCGCACATGGATATGAACATGCGGATTGCGGTGATTCAAAACGGCATTATCGAAAACTATCGCGAACTGCGCGAAGCCTTAAAAGGTCGCGGGACTGAATTTCGCTCAGACACCGATACCGAAGTCATTCCCCATTTGATTGCAGAAGAACTGAGCAAAGCAGAATTCTCGGTTGAGTTTCCTCTGCTCGAAGCGGTGCGGCGAGTCGTGAAACAACTAGACGGGGCATTTGCGATCGCGGTTATTTGCGCGGACTATCCCGATGAATTAATCGTTGCGCGTCAGCAAGCGCCCGTGGTTCTCGGCTTTGGTCAAGGTGAATTCTACTGTGCATCCGATACACCCGCCTTGATTCCCTATACTCGCGCCGTGCTGAATCTCGAAAACGGCGAATTGGCCAGAATGACTCCGATCGGGGTTGAAATTTACAGCTTTGAAGGACAACGCCTGAAGAAGAAGCCTCGCACCTTAGATGTGAATCCGGTAATGGTGGAAAAGCAGGGCTTCAAACACTATATGCTCAAAGAAATTTATGAGCAACCCGGAGTGGTCAGGGCTTGTTTAGAAGCTTATTTCGATACACATTGGACAGCCGCCACCGCGACCTCTCCTGTGAAGCTAAGTCTTCCCAACACATTGCTCGACAACCTACAGCAGATTCAAGTGATTGCTTGTGGCACCAGTTGGCACGCTGGCTTAGTCGGGAAATACTTGCTAGAACAATTAGCCGGAGTTCCAACTTCAGTGCATTATGCGTCTGAATACCGCTATTCTGCCTCACCCCTCACTCCGAATACTTTAACGATCGGAGTCACTCAGTCCGGTGAAACTGCGGACACCTTAGCAGCCTTAGCAATGGAAAAAGATCGTCGAGCCAAACTCAGCATTGATCTAGAAGCTAGATTGCTGGGGATCACCAACCGTCCCGAAAGCTCACTCGGTCAGCTCGTTCCCAACATCATCGAAACTCATGCAGGCATTGAAATCGGTGTTGCAGCCACCAAAACCTTTGTCGCTCAGGTAATGGCGTTTTACGCTTTAGCGATCGATCTAACCTTCCGCCGCCAAGCAAAATCGCCCGAAGCCATTGAACAACTGCTCAACGGATTACGCCAACTCCCCGCACAAATTGAAATCATTCTCGAAAGCCAAGAGCGCTACATCGAAGAACTCGCCCACGATTTTGCTGAAACACAGGACTTTATCTTCTTAGGGCGCGGCATCAATTTCCCGATCGCGCTGGAAGGAGCCTTAAAACTCAAAGAGATTAGCTATATTCACGCAGAAGGTTATCCCGCAGGCGAAATGAAGCATGGCCCCATTGCATTATTAGATGCGAAGGTTCCGGTTGTGACGATCGCGATGCCTGGATTGGTGTTTGAGAAAGTGTTATCAAATGCACAGGAAGCACGAGCGCGAGATGCAAGATTGATCGGTGTGACTCCGATGGATGAGCAAGACGCAGCAGATACCTTTGATACGCTGATTCCTGTTCCCCATGTCGATGAAATGCTATCACCTATTCTCACGGTGATTCCGCTGCAATTGCTGGCATATCATATTGCTGCACGACGTGGGTTAGATGTTGATCAGCCACGCAACCTAGCAAAGAGCGTTACCGTGGAATAGCAGTCGCTTGTGCAAATTGTTGAGTGTTGAGTAATAAAACGGTTGGACAATTCGTAAAACGGTTGGACAATTTGTAAAACGATTGAACAATTTGGTGCGAATGAACTACGATCTTTGGAAAGCGAGTACCTATGCTGTTCTACTCGCTTTCCAGAGGTATTTTTATGGCCGCCAGAGAATACGTTTAACAGATGCAGCAGAACAATGGGAGGCGAAAAGGAGAGATGCAAGTGCATTGCTGCGAGGAAATATACTTAGAGAGTTTCAAAAATATCAGAATCTGAATAATCTTGAAACAGAATTCATTCGAGTTAGTAAAGAAGCCGAAAGGAAGCGTTATTTGGCGTTGCCTAATGGAGAGATGAATTAAGGTGACTCTCAATGCAGTGCCCTGAATGCCAATCCACTCATATTCGCAAGAATGGAAAACGCAAAGGCAAGCAAAATCATATTTG